>JACQVS010000247.1 GCA_016209605.1 Planctomycetota bacterium | reverse complement strand
GAGCGGCGAACGGCCGGAGGGGCCGGGCGCCACGGAGTGGCCGGCCCCGAGGCCCGCCCCGCGACCACCCCTTCGGGGCGGTGCCCGGCGCGAGAGCGCCGAGACGGAGGGGGCAGCTCTCTGAGGGCGGCGGCGACACGGAGGAGGTCGTAGGTCTGGGTATGCTAGCTGCCGAAGTGTTTCTCGGCGTACTGGGCGATCGAGCTGAAGCCGAGCTGGAGGTAAAGCCTTGAGGAGTCCATGGCGAGGAGCGCCTGGAGGAACTTCCGCCGCGCCAGGTTGCCGACCTTGAAGGCCTTGAGGAGGATGATATGAAGTTCTTCAGCAGTGATGGCCGGCGGATTGTCGAGCGGCGGCGCGGCGGCATTTTTCTCGGCGCTTTTTTCGGCGGCGCAGGTTTCAGTCGGAGATTCGTGGCAGGCGCACATGGTGTACTCCTTTTCGGTCGCGTGAGTTTCTGGAAATGGAGACCTGAGAAGGGAAGGCATACGATGGCATACGATGACATCTATAAAGCAAACGTGTTGCCATAAGGAGGAGGGCTTTACTTTTTGCGCAAGTCCTGATTTCTCGGGCCCAGAATTTCAGTCCCGGAAGGAATCTGACCGCGAGAGGTGTCCGGATCCGGACAGGTGTCCGGATCCGGGCGGACAGATGACCGGAACCGGGCAGCGTTGCGGCGCGATCTTGCCCACTCCAGCCGATCGAGAATCCAATTCCTTGCCAGGCGTAAACCGCTGATCGGAAGCGCCGATTTCGGAAAAAGCCTGGAGCAATTCATCCTCCTTGAACTTTTGAATTACAACTCGTCAAAACCGGATCCCGCATCCGCAGGCCGGCGGCGGCGAGGGCGGCCTGGCGCCGCCGAGGAAGAGGTACTTCAGGAGGAAGACCGGGTCGCCGATGTCAACCCCGCCGTTCCCGTCCGCATCGGCGGCCGCCTCCCCGCAGCCGTTCTCGATCCGGCCGCCCACGAAGAGGTGGATCAGGATTGCCACGGGGTCGGCGATGTCCAGCTCCCCGTCGCCGTTGGCGTCGCCCCGCTGGATCGAGGTCCGCATGGGGAAGGGCAGCCCCCGGACCGCGAAGTAGAGCCAGGCCGTGGGAGCGAGCCCGCGGCCAGTGCCCGTCCCCCTTCTGTCGGGCGGCGAGGAAGTCCGCCAGCTTCTTCGCGGCGCGGGCCGGTTCATTCGCCGGAGCGCCGGCCGACCAGATCCCTTCCCTCGAGAGGACCAGGAGGGCCAGGCCCTGGTCGTAGAGCCAGGCCTTCGGAGATGACTCCTCCTTCCACGAGACCACGAGGCCAGTGGGCTTCTGCTGGGCCAGGATGTAAAGGGCGGCGCGGCGGGCCGCTTCCTCCCTCGGCGCGATGGCCTCGAAGCGCGCCTGCCGAGGCCACTGCGCAGCCGCATCGTGCTGCACATGGTCGAGCCGGAGGCGGCCGCTTCCGCCGCCAGCTCCCGGCCCCGGCCGTTTCACCACCAGGAAGAACCGGTCGATGCGCGACCAGTCGATCTCCGTCGCCGTGCCGAAGGCGAAGAAGAAGCGCAGGAGCTTCTTCGGGACGGGGAGGTTAACGAGGGGGCGGTCGATCCGGTTGATGCCGCGGCTCTTGCCCGCCACGTCGTAGCCGTGAAAGACATCGTTCGCGTCGGCGAGAAGGATGCCGACCGTGTTCGACGGCTCCCCGGGCCCGCCTCCCTGTAGGGTCAGCCCGAAGAGGTCGGCGCGGGAGAGGTCCACCGGACGGGGGAAAGTGAACCTCGCCTGGACCCAGTCGCCCGTCCCCAGGTCCCAGTCGAACTCCACCGCCTGACCCGCGACGATCCCCGGTACCAGCCGGAGGCTCCCCGACGATCCGGAGTCCTTCTCCACGGTCCAGCCCGCCAGGGAGTCGCAGGGGATGAGGATTGTCCCGCTCCAGGCAGGCGAGCAGGGGGGAGGCGAGGCCCAGGCCGCCGGCGGCAGGATGGGCCAGAAGAAAAAAGCGGTGGCCGAAGACCAAGGTTTCTATCCTCGATAATTCCTTTGTGCCCCTGAACCAGGGAAACTAAAATGAGGGGGGATTGGAGTCACCCCTTCAGGAGGGCAAATGCCGGAGCGGAACCTGCAAGACCGATCCACGCTGACGCCATCGCAAGAGGCGAAGATGGATGAGCTCTACGAGCGATTCAAGCGCGCGTGGCTCGCCGGTGAGAAGGCGGATATTGAAGAGTAATGCCGCGGCGCTCCCGAGCCGCACCTTACCGACTTTCGCCGCACGCTGATCTCCTTGGAATTGAAATGCCGCCGGGACCGAGGGGAAGCCCCCGCGCCGGAGGAATACCGGCGGCGGTATCCGGAGGACGCCGGGTGGATCGATATGCTCTTCGCCTATGGGGCGAATATTAATTCCAGCGCGTACAGAGTTCTTCGAGATCTCGCGGCGCCTCTTCCAGCTCCAGAGGCCATTGGCAAGTACCGGGTCATCTCCCGGCTGGGCCCCACTTCGGGGCAAGGGGAGGTATTCCGGGCGGTGCATCCGCGCCTGGAAAAAGAGCTGGTGATCAAATGGAGCCGCCAGGCTTCCAACCAGGCGGTCGAGGAGATCCACAAAAAAAAGCTGCTTGAAGAAGGGAAGTTGCTGGCCTCGGTGGAGCATGCCAACCTGGCCAGGGTTTACGATCTCGACTTTCACGAGGGCCGGCCCTTCCTGGCTCTTGAATACATCCGGGGCCGGAACCTCGGTCAGCTTGCCGCGGATGAGCCTCTTTCCCCCCGGCAGTCGGCGGAGCTGATGGCCAAGCTGGCTGGCGCGCTCGGGGCGGCCCATCGCCAGGGGGTGGTGCACTTGGATATCAAGCCCGGGAACATTCTGGTCGATGGAGCCGGCGAGCCCCGGCTCATCGATTTCGGCCTGGCGCTCATCCGGGACGCCTGGACCGGCGATCCCGAAAAGTCGGGGGAGATCAGCGGCACGGTTGCCTTCATGTCCCCGGAGCAAGCTCGGGGGGAGAGGGAGAAGCTGGGACCCAGGAGCGATATCTTCTCTCTGGGCGCCACCCTCTATGCCCTGTTGACCGGCAGGGCGCCATTTGATGGCAAGGAGCCTCGCGAGGCGCTGGGGCGGGCGCAGCGCTGTGAATTTGACCGCCAAGCCTTGGAAAGAAAAGGGATACCACTTGAAGTGATTGCCGTCATCGGTTTTACCAGCAAGTGAGGTCAGCCATGATAACCATTCTATTTCTCATCCATGCGGCCTTGCTTTTTAGCCATCCGGAAGAGGCGGTGAAAAAGGAGTTGACCCCTGAGGCGAAAGAAAAGCTGAAAGAGCGCGACCGCCATGGGGAGGAGGCCCGGAAGTTGCAAAAGGAGGGGAAGATCCAGGAAGCCATGGCGGCCGCAAGGCAAAAGCTGGCCATCGAGCGGGAGGTGCTGGGGGACCTTGACGACGAGGCGGCGGGATCGCTCAAGCTCCTGGCCGAGCTGGCGGAGGAGATGGCCGACTTTGAAAGCGCCAGAAAGTTCTTGGAGGAGGCTCTTCAAGTTAAAAGGAAACTTCACGGCGAGAAGGACTGGCGGGTTGCCGGCGGGGAATTTGCTCTCAAGGATCTGGAGAGTCGGAGGAAGCTCGGGGAAAGGGAGCGCGAGGAATTGAAGGAAGCGAAAAGGCTGAGCGGCGAGGCTAAGAGTTTGTGGCAGCAGGGGAAATCCCGGGAAGCCCATTCCCTTGTGGAGAAGGCTCTGTCGATCCGGGAGAGGATCCTCGGGAAGGATCACCCGTTAAGATTAAAAGATCTGAACCGCCTGGCTTCTATCCTTTCCACCCGCGGCGAACTCAAGGAGGCGGAGAAGCTATTTCGCGAGGCGCTCGAGATGCGGCGGCGACTCTTTCCCGACGACCACGACAATGTGGCAGATAGCCTCAACAACCTGGGGTCACTACTCTATAACCGCGGCGAACTCAAGGAGGCTGAGGAGCTCTCCAGCCAGGCTGTGGAAATGGCCCTTTCCCTCCTCGATTGGCATTCCCAGGGGCTCACCGAGGAGGGTCAGCTCGGCTTCGTGGCCAAGTTGCGCTGGCGCCTCGACCGCTACCTGGAGATCTTTCTTTTGAGTCGCCTTCCCCCCCGCAGGGCTTATCCTTACCTCTACCGCTGGAAGGGGCAGGTGTCGGCCCGCCAGAGGAACCTGCGGCTGGCGCGCCGGCACCCCGAGTTGACAGCCCTCTTTCAAGAGCTCGAGAGCGTCTCGGCGCGTTATGGAGCCCTGGCCTTCTCGAAGGTGGATGATGCCAATGAATCGAAACCCGGGCGTCTCGAGGCGCTCCGGGGCGAACTTTCGGAGCTCGCGGAGCGGCGCAACGCCATTGAGAGGGAACTGTCGTCTCGAAGCGCCGAGTACCGGAAGGCCGTGGCCTCAAGGAAGCTCGAGCCCGAGGAGATGAAGAAGCTCCTCCCTCCCGGGGCGCTCTTGGTCGATTTCGTGGAGTACTGGTCTTCAACCAAGCCCTCCCGAGCTGACGGAGACGATCTTAAAAAAAGCGTGGAGACGGCCGCCAAAAAATCTGAGCGCCGGCTCCTCGCCTTCCTGCTCCCCAAGCAGGGTGAGATCGCCCTGCTTGACTTTGGCCCCATGGAGCCTATCGAGCGCGCGGTTGACGCCTGGCGGCTGCTCCATGCCGGCGATTCCGGGGAGAAGACCCGGAAGAAGACGGGGGAACGAGGGGCCGGGGAAGAAGTGCCTTTAGACCCCGAACGGGAGCTGGCCAGGCTGCTTCTGGAGCCGCTCAAGCCCTATCTCGAGGGCGTTTCGCTCCTCCTCATCTCTCCCGATGGGGCCCTGGGTCGCTTTCCCCTTGCAGCCCTTCCGGGGCGAAAGCCCGGGAGCAATCTCCTCGAGGACTTGGCGATCGCCCTCCTGCCCGTCCCCCAGCTCCTCCCGGAGCTGTTCGAGCCGCCCGATCAGGAGAGCTTGCTGCGAGAGACTCTGCTACTCGTTGGCGATGTGGATTACGGCGCCGAGCCCAGGGAACTGGCCCTGGATGTCGATCCGTCCACGCAGAAGAAAAATAATGCAGAGATCTACCGCGGGCCGGCGCTCGACGCCCCGCGGGGCGGGGGCCTGTTCACCTGGGGGAGGCTCCAAAGCACCTTCCCCGAAATCCTTGCGGTCGGCCGCATCTTTAAAGACTCCCAGAAGGGCGGCGCGGTGGAGGAGCTCACGGAAGACAAGGCCACGGAGTCCGAGGTGCGCCGGGCGCTTTCAAGCTGCCGCTATGCCCATCTCGCCACCCATGGATTCTTCGCCGAGCCGCAGCTCGGCTCGGCCCTCGCCTGGTCGGGCCCTGCCGGGGGGGCGGAGTTCTTTGGCGCGGGGTTTTCTGGAGCGGATTTTTTTGGCAAAGGGCGGTTCGGGAGCGGCGCCTCCGGGCCTCACCCGGGGCTGATGTCAGGGATCGCCCTCAGCGGGGCGAATCGCCTCCCCGCGCCCCAGCGGCACGATGGCGTGCTCACGGCCCTTGAGCTTTCCTGGCTCGACCTCCTCGGCACGGAGCTGCTCGTCCTCTCAGCCTGCGATACCGGCCTTGGGGCCACGGCGGGAGGGGAGGGGCTGCTCGGCCTCCAGCGCGGGGCTCAGATCGCCGGAGCCAGGGCGGTGGTGGCGAGCTTATGGAAGGTGCCCGACACCGAGACCATGGCGCTCATGCAAGGATTTTACGAGAACCTCTGGAAGAAGCGCCTCCCCAAGCTCGAGGCCCTGCGCCAGGCGCAGCTTGAAATCCTCCGGGGAAAGGGGGCGCGCGGCCCCGGCGAGGTGAACGAACGGCCCGAGGCCAGGGCGGCCGAGCGCGCCTCTCCCCGCATCTGGGCGGCCTGGACCTTCTCCGGCGACCGGCGCTGACCGCCGCGCTCCTCCACTCCTGGCCAACTTTTTTTCTAACAAATACAGCGACATCCCCTATCCTGTTTCACGCTCTTCAAGAGTGACGTTTAGCGGACTTTAAAAAACCAGGGACAGCGATCAAGTTTAGTCTTCAAGACATTAGGATTTCCGGTTGACAAAACCGTTCTCATAAGTGTCTGATTCGCAGCCGCCTCCAATTTTGAATTGACTTTGGAAAACACCTCTGCGAGACTTTAAATTAAGCAAGTTCCTCGGTGGGCCGGCACCGAACCAGCCGTTCACGAGATGTGGCGTGGATCCCACATCGGACGCCTTGACCTGTGACTCGTTTCCGCCCTGCCCGTGAGCCTTTGCTGGGAGCTGGACCAGCATGTGAAGAGCCGGCACAAACACGCGATCATCCATCGATGTCCGTGCCGGGCCGCGGTAAGATGAAGAATCATGACCGATCAAGCCATGAGACTCCTCGAAGAAGCCCTGAGACTCCCGCCGGAAGCGCGGGCCGCCATCGCAGGCCGTCTCATGGAAAGCCTCGACGAGCACGTCGACGAGGACGCCGAGGCCGCCTGGGCAGAGGAAATCGCCCGCCGGCTCAAGGAAGTGGATTCCGGCCAGGTGACGACCATTCCATGGGCTGAGGCGCGTCGGCGAATCCTTGGCGGGGTGAATGGCCCAGGCAACCGTTGACTTCCACCCCGATGCGGTCCTCGAGGGCGCTGCGGCCAACGCTTGGTACACGGAACGAAGTCCGGTTGCCGCTGTCGCCCTCGTAACGGAATTGGATTCTGCCATCGAGGCGATTGCCGAGCAACCCACCCGCTGGCCGAGGTACCTGCACGGGACAAGGAGATACCTCTTGCGGCGTTTCCCATACGCCGTCGTTTACCGCGAGAAGCCAGGATCGGTCCTGGTCGTGGCCTTCGCTCATTGCTCCCGTCGTCCCGGCTACTGGAAAGGTCGCTGATTCGAGCTCGAGATAAAATCCGGGGTGAGTTCGATAAGAGAGATGACCCGGGTCGTCAACGGACTCTCCAGGGACACTCAGCTCAACATCATCACCTTCGCCCAGAGCTACAAGCCCTGGCAGGAGGCCCTGCAGCCGCTCGGCGGCGCGGGGCGCGAGAAGGTGTTGAGCTTCGTGCGGGAGATCAGCACCGACTTCGGGACCAATGTCTTCGATGCTCTGGAGTTCGCCCTCAAGGACAAGCGGGTGGAGACGATCTTCCTCTTGATCGACGGGCGCCCCACCTACGGGAAGCACATCGATCCCCCTTCCATCGTGAAGGAAGTAGAGGCCCTCAACCGCGTCCGCGGCGTGGTCATCAACTGCATCGCCTTCGGGGAGGAGTCCGACTTCCTGAAGGAGCTGGCCGCGCAGAACGGCGGCGTCTACCGCTTCGTGGACACCTACTGAAATTCGGAAATTCGGATTCGCCTCCCCTCCGGCGGCGGAGCGCGGGGACGTGTCGCGGGGTCTACGCGGCAATTCCGCAGCTCCGCAGCTCCGCAGGAGCTTGACTTGACGATAGGGCTTTCACTACCATGCCGGATGGACTTTCCCCGCAGCTTGAAGGGGGCATCGATGGAACGAGGCAGCATCACGGTTGGAGGCCTGGCGGGCCGGAGGAACCGACTGATCCGACTGATGGGGATCTCCGCGGTGGTCTCGGCGACGGCCTGGCCCCAGATCGCCCTCCCGCAGGAAGAGCCGGCCTACCGGAACTCCGCCTTGCCGCCCCCGGAGCGGGCTCTGGACCTGCTCTACCGGATGACCCTGGAGGAGAAGGTGGGGCAGATGACGAAGATCTACATGGCCTTTCTCGTCCAGGACTCGGATGTGGCCGCGTACAACATCGGTTCCCTCTTCGGCCCGGAGGGCACCGGCCTCAACATCCCCTTGAGCTGGGCTCGACTCCATAACCGCTACCAGAAGATCGCGGTCGAGAATACCCGGCTGGGCATACCGCTCCTCTTCGGGACGGATGCCATCCATGGGAGCGCCCTTCTCCTGGGCGCCGTGACCTTTCCCCACCACATCGGGATGGGCTCTACCTGGAACCCTGCCCTGGTCGAGAGGTGCGCTCACTTGACGGCTGTGAGGAGGACCGGCCAGGAACCGATCAACTACGACGTACGGCCCGGCGAGCCCTATGACCCGCTCTTCGAGTTCGGGTACGGGCTCAGCTACACGACCTTTGTCTACGAGAACCTCGCCGTCAGCCCTTCCTTGAACGTGAGCGCGGCGGACCGGGTCCTGGTCAGCGTGGAGGTTTCGAACACGGGCTCCCGCCTGGGAAGCGAGGTGGTCCAGGTCTACGCGAACGAGCTCCAGAGCTCCCTCTCGACGTTGGAAGATCCGAGGCGGCTCCTTGCCGGGAAGGAGCCTAGTCCCACAGTCCGGACAGGCGTCAAGCCGATGGTCATGACTTGAGTAATTTGATCGGCGGCGAACGGGGGGCGTTCGTGACGCGGATGGCCTGGTTGTCCACCTATCTTACGCTTTTTCGGATTGGCTTGGCCTTCATGACGCGGCTTGACGATATCGCTGGAAGGGGTTTGGAGGAGGTCGACGAGTCTTTTTTCGCCAAGGCCAATTGCCTGATCAAATCGTCGATCCTCGCTTTCTGCTCGGTGTTCACTTTTCGCAATTGCTCAAGCTGGGCTTCGAGTATTCGAATCTTGGCGGCTTGCTTGGCCGCCTTTTCGCGCTTTGTCTTAAACCACTTTCTCTTCACATCCAGCTTTATCGGCCAAAAAATTGTAGATTTCCTGCTCGCATTGTTCATGCATTTTGTTGAATCCGAACATCTTGGCGAGGTGATTTAAGGGCCCGCCCAAATGAAAACCGGCCCTGACCTTCCGGGCCGAGAGCCGTCTCTCTACTTTATCGCCAGGAAAAATTTGCATCGTCTCAAGAAGAAACACTTGCAGGGTCCAGCCGATCTAGTGGTGGAAGTGATCAGTCCGGATAGCCGCGCGCGCGACCGCGGCGAGAAGTTTTATGAATATAAGCAAGGCGGTGTTCGCGAATATTGGATGATCGACTATGAGCGCAAGCAAGCGGAGTTTTTTGTCTTAGATAAAAACGGCATTTACCGTCCCGCGCCGATCGGGAAGGATGGGATTTACCGCAGCGCGGTCCTCAAGGGCTTGTGGATCAAAGTCGATTGGTTATGGCCAAAACGCCTGCCGACTTTGATGAGCGTCCTCAAAGCGTGGGGCCTGGTTTGAGGGACTCCAGGCGCCGTGGCGTCTCGCCCGCCAGCTCGTAACCATCGATCCAGCCAGTCTCCGGAAATCTGCCGCCGGAAAGGGGTCTTGGTGATATCTGATATTTGTCTGTCCCTGGTTTTTTATGCCTCCCGCAGAGCCGCGGCGATCGGCAGCCTCGCCGCTCTCAGCGCCGGCAGCAGGCCTCCCAGGACTCCCAGCCCCAGGGCGAGGAGGAGGCCGGAGGCGAGGGCGGCGGGGGTGATGCGGAAAGCGAAGGCCAGCTCGCTGAAGGTGGCGTTGCCGGTGGCGGTGGTGAGGCCATGGGCAGGCAGGGCCAGGAAACAGCCCAGGAGGCCGCCGGCGAGCGCCAGGAAGCACGACTCGATGACGAAGCTGAGCAGGATGCTCGCTCGCGAGAAGCCGATGGCCCGCAAGGTGCCGATCTCGCGCGTTCGCGCCGCGACCATGGCGTACATGGTATTCATGCCGCCCAGGATGGCGCCGATCCCCATGACGGTGGCGACGAAGGCGGCCAGGGTGACCAGCAGCCTGACGATTGGCCCGGCTTGCTCCTCGTAGTACCGGCGCTCCTCTTTCATCTGCACTTGCATCTTGGGATCGCTCTTCAGCTCCTCGGCGAAAGCTTCAAGCGTTCGGGGATCAGCGAGCCGAACCGTTAGCGACTGGCAGGAGCCCTGGCGGTTGAAGGCCGCGGCCATGACCTCCGCGTCCCCCCAGATCTCGCTTTCAAAGCCGCTGCCGCCGGAAGAGAAGAGGCCGACGATTTTCCAGTCGCGCTTCTTGATGTTGACGGTGGAGCCGATGTCGAGGCCCGCGATGCGCTCCTGGATGCGCTCGCCGACGGCGACTTCTTGAAGGCCGGGCGTGAACCAGCGCCCCTCCTTGAGCTTGAGGCCGGCGCGCACCTCGAAGGCCTTCGGGGTGGCGCCGCGGATGAGGACGTTGGTGGGCCGGCCGTCGGCGCGGCGGTTCAGGTTGGCGATGACGACGATCTCCGGCGAGGCCAGCGGCTCGCCCCTGGCGTCCCGCTGGACCCGCGAGTCGGCGGCGATGAAGTCGGCGTTGGATTTGGAAAGGCCCGAGGTCAGTTCGCTCAGGGATCCGCTCTGGACGACGATGGCGTTTTCGGGAGAGCCCGTCGCCTGCAGGGCGTGCCGGAAGCCGATCGCCATGGCCATGAGGAAGACGAAGACGGCGACCACCAGGGTGATGCCGAGGGCTGCCAGGATGGTGACCCGCCAGCGGGCCCTGACGTTGCGGATATTGTAGCTGAGCGGAAGCGCCATGATGTTCTCCTCAAAACTTCAGACTTGCCTCAACAAGGCGGTGATGCGGGCCCGAAACGAGATCAACGCCGGAACCAGGCCGGCGGCGATGCCGATAAGCACCGCCAGGCCAAACCCCTGCCCCGCTCCCTCCCAGGAGAGGTGCAGGAAGGGGAAGCCGCGCACGGCGTCGCTGAGGAAGGGGATCTTCGGCAGCGCCCGGATCATGCCGCTGGAAAGGAAGATTCCCAGCGCTCCCCCGAGCACTCCCAGGAAAGCCGCCTCCGCCAGGACTAGGGAGAGAACTTTCAAATTGGTGAAGCCCAGGGTCTTCAAGACGCCGATCTCCACCTTGCGCTCGCGGATGGCCATGATCATGGTGTTCGCTGTTACGAGCAGGATGCTGAAGATGACGGCCAGGCTGATAAACCAGAGCAGCAGGGCCAGGTTGCCGCCCAGGGAGATGAAGCCGGCCCGGAAAGCCGACTCGGTCTCGGTCTTGGTGGGGGTGTCGCTGTTCTCGAAGAGGTCGTCGATGGTCTTCGAGACCACGCCGGCCTTTTCAGGGTCTTCGATCTCGACGTGATAAGTGGCGATGCCGCAGCGCTGGCTGGTCCCCTCGTAGAGGTACTTGAAGTGAAAGAGCATCAGACCGGCGAAGCTGCCGGGGTAGCGGATCTCGTCGGTGTCGTAAACGCCGCAGACCATGAATTCAAAGGGCTCCCGGTTGGTTTTGCGGTAAGGGGGGATGAAGCTTTCCATCTGGAACAGGTCGCCGGTCTTCCAGCCGAAGCGATCGGCCACGTCCTTGCCGATCACGCAGCCCCGGGTCTCCCTCAAGAAGGCCTCTTTCACCGGGTCTTTGAGGATGAACTCCGGATGCATGCGCAGGTAGGTCTCCGCGTCGACGGCGAAGCTGGGGAAGAAGTTCTTCATGTCCTTGTAAACGCCGCCGAACCAGTTGGAGGGCGAGACGGCGCGCGCGCCGGGGACGGCGGCGATTCTCTCCCGGTAGGCGATGGGCAAGGTGAAGACCAGGCTGACGGCGTGGCGCGTCACCAGGATCGATGCCTTGGCGCTCTTCAGGCTCCAGTCGACGGCCGCGATCAATGTGCTCAGGGTGCAAAAGAGGAAGATGCAAAAAGCCATACCGAGAACCGTACTCGAGGTGCGGACCCAGTTGTGGCGCAGGTGGCGCAGGAGGTAAGGCAGGTACTTCATGTCAGGCGGTCAACACTCCCTTGTCCAGATGCTTCCGGTGCTTGGCGCGCTGGGCGGCGCGGGGGTCGTGAGTCACCATGACGATGGTCTTCTTGAACTCCTGGTTGAGGGTCTCGATCAAGGCCAGGATCTCCTCGGCGCTCTTGGCGTCGAGGTCGCCGGTGGGCTCATCGGCGACCAGTACCGGCGGGTCGGTGACGATGGCGCGGGCGATGGCGACGCGCTGCTCCTGCCCGCCGGAGAGCTGGCGCGGGTAGTGGGAGGCGCGGTCGGAGAGGCTGACGACGTTGAGCGCCGTGAGGGCGCGCTCCCGCCGCTCTTTTCTGGAAAGAGGGGTTAGGAGTAGGGGCAGCTCGACGTTCTCCAGCGCCGTGAGCACCGGAATCAGGTTGTAAAACTGGAAGATGAAGCCGACGTTCTCGCTCCGCCACCGCGCCAGTTGGCTTTCGTTGAGCCGCGCCAGCTCGGTGCCGGCGACCCGCACCGAGCCGGCGGTGGGCTGGTCGATGCCGGCGATGAGGTTGAGGAGCGTGGTCTTGCCGGAGCCCGACGGGCCGATCAGCGCCACGAAGTCGCCTTCCTCCACCTGAAAATCGATGCCGTTCAGGACCAGGATCTCCTGGCTGTCGCGGTAATACTTTTTAATGACGTTCTGCACATCCACCACGGGCATGCGAGCGCATCCTATTCTAAGTTTTTCCTATTTTACTTGGCCGTCTTGACCCGGTCGCCGTCGCGCAGGCTCTCCGGCGGCCGCAGCACCAGGACCTCGGAGCCGGTGATCCCTTTTTTGATCATCATCCGCCCATGCACCATCTCTCCGGCCTCCACCG
Source organism: Planctomycetota bacterium (assembly GCA_016209605.1). Taxonomy (GTDB): domain Bacteria; phylum Planctomycetota; class UBA8108; order UBA8108; family JACQVS01; genus JACQVS01. Next base: position 11,110 of record JACQVS010000247.1, on the reverse strand, counting down.
GACGCAGGCGCGCCTTGCCTTGGACGACCTCGAAGACGCTTTTGACGCCGTTCTGGCTGACCACCGCCTCCGCGGGGACGCTCACCAGGGAAGTCGGGGAGGAGGCGGCGGAGTTTTCAGCCTTCTTCGTCTCCTCGAGGAAGGTGGCGCGGGCGCTCATCTCCGGGCGGAGGTTTTCATCCCTCTCGAGGATGGCCACCTTGACCTGCACCGTGGCCTTGGTGCGGTCGGCGGAGGGCATGATCTGGCGCAGGGCGGCCTTGAAATGGCGCTTGGGGAGGGCGTCGACGGCCACCTCCGCCGGCTGGTGGGGCTTGAGCTTGGCGATGCTGCCCTCGCTGACGTCCACCTCCACCTCCAGGGTGTCGAAGTTGGCCAGCGTGACGATGGCGCCGGAGGAGGTCGAGAGGTTGACGCCGGGCGGAATGGGGGCGACGCTTTCCCCGACCTCGGCCATCTTCTTAAGGACCACGCCGCTGAAGGGGGCGCGGATGAAAGTGTTCTCGAAGAAGGCCTCGTAGACCTGGAGGTCGGCCTTGGCCTGCTGCAAGGCCGCCTCGGAGACGCGAACGCGGCTCTTGGCCGCCTCGACCTGGTCGAGGGAGGCGATGCTCCCGTCCTTGAGCTGCTCAGCGAGCTTGAGCTGGCGCCTCGCCTCCTCGAGCTCCGCCTCGGCGCGCTGGACGGCGGCCTTGGCGCGATCGACCTGAGCCTGGTAGTCGGCGCTCTCCAGGCGCGCCAGGATGTCCCCCTCCTTGACGCGGCTCCCCTCCTCGACGTGCAGCTCGCTCAATCGCCCCTGGATCTTCGCCGACACCACCGCCTTCTGCCGCGGCACCACGTACCCGGTGGCGGTGAGGATGGGGACGGCCCCCGCCCCGCCGCTCGTGAGTGCCGTGACCTGCGGGCGCACCGTCTCGACTTCGAGGGCGGAGAGGCCCCACGGGTCCTTCCAGACCACCATGGCGCCGGCGCCGAGGGCGAGGAGCAGCAAAAACAGCAGCCCCCAGCGCCAGGGCCTTCTGGGCGGTCCCTGGCTGCGGTCAAGGCGCAGTGAAGCAAGATCGTTCTTGAGGTTTGCGGGGGTCAAGGGGTCCTCGGCTTTCAATGCGATCACCAGGCCAAGAATGTCGGTCGAAGCGGATGATTATTTCCGCAAAGCGGCCCATTTTCCAATTTTTTTGTCATATCTCGCCGATTCTGTTCGTCTGACTTGCCTTGGAGGGAAAGAGGGGCCAAAATAATGTCTAAATTTAAAGATCGAGGTGATCGCACATGTCATCGTTTGCCGTACTGGTCCGGCGCATGGAAGTGTTTCCCCATCCCAACGCCGACAAATTGGAGCTGGCGAAGGTGGATGACTACCGCTGCGTCGTCAAGAAGGGGGAATTCCGCACCGGTGAAGTGGTGGCTTACATCCCCGAGGCGGCGCTCCTGCCGCCGGAGCTGGTGGGGGAGCTGGGTTTGACCGGCAAGCTCGCCGGCCCCGAGAAGAACCGAGTCAAGGCGGTGCGCCTGCGCGGCGAGCTCTCGCAGGGGCTCGTCCTCAAGGCGCGGCCGCACTGGAAGGAGGGGGAGGATGTCACCGCCGAGCTGGGCGTCAGGAAATGGTCGCCGCCCATCCCCGTCCACCTCTCGGGTGAGCTCGAGCCGGCGCCGCCGGGCTGGCACGGCTACACCGAGATCGAGAACCTCAAGCGCTTCCCGCAGGTGCTCCTGCCGGGGGAGGAGGTGGTGGCGACGGAGAAAGTCCACGGTTCCTGCACGTTGCTGGGGTTGTTTGAGGGAAAGCGCGTCCTATCCTCGAAGGGCTACGGCGCCGGCCGCAAGGTGATCAAAGAGGACCAGAAGAACCTCTACTGGAAGGTGGCGAGAGCTTACCGCCTCTTCGAGCGCCTGGAGGGCCTCGGCGACGTCATGCTCTTCGGCGAGACCTTCGGCGGCGGAGTCCAGGACCTCGACTACGGCGTGCCGAGGGACGAGCCGGCTTATTTCGCCTTTGACCTCGCCGCGGGCGGCCGTTACCTCGATTACGACGACTTCAGGAAGGTCTGCGGCGAGCGGGGAATCCCCCTCCTCCCCCTCCTTTACCGAGGCCCCTTCGGCCCCGAGTGCCTCGCCCAGGCGAACGGCCGAGAGTCCTGGAGCGGCCGCCAGCTCCACCTCCGCGAGGGCATCGTCATCCGCCCCGTCAAGGAACGCCACGACCCGACCATCGGCCGCGTGATCCTGAAGAGCATCAACGAGGAGTACCTCCTCCGCGGCGGCGAGGCGACGGAGTACGAGTAAGGCTCTATCTCTCTTTCAATTTGCGGCTGGCCCCCTCCAGGAAGCGGTGCTCGCCGGGGGTCAGGCTTTGCATGCCCTCCCGGGAGATTTTTTCGAGGAGGCGGTCGACGCGGTCCTTCAAGGCGGCCAGCTTCAGGGCGCGCTTCTTCGCCAGGTGCCGCTTGTACCGCTCGAAGAAGGAGAGCTTCTGGCGGCGCGACCGGCGCTTCTCCTTGACCATGGTGCGCTCGAGGCTGGTGTAGCCGCGCGAGAAATCGTAGCCGAAGACGTGGTCCTCCTCTTCTTCCTGGAGGCGATGGCGCAGCATCTCGGTGTGCATGAAGGCCCACACGGCGATCGCCAGGGTCAACCAGCGGGTGCTTTCGCCGGCGAAAAAAAAGGCAAATAGAACCAGGAGGAGGAGCGCAACGCGCGAGGCCCACACCGTGACCAGCGAAGCCCTGCCGTAGCTGCGCAGCCGCGCCCAGAGGACCGCTTGAAAAATGCGGCCGCCGTCGAGGGGGTAAATGGGCAGCAAGTTGAAGAGGAGGATGGTGATGTTCCAGCTGAAGAAGCCCTGGAGGAAGATCAGCCAGTAAGGGGCGCTGAAGTTTATGGAAAAGAACGGGATGCCAATCCCCGGCGCCAGGCCCGATGAATCCATGGCCAGGAAGGCGGCCGCGAGGAAGGCCGCCAGGCCGACATTGACCAGCGGCCCCCCTGCCGCCACCCAGAATTGAGCTCGCGGCGCCCGGGGGGCATCGCAATAAGCCAGGCCGCCTAACGGCCAGAGGACGATGGCGTCGGCGCCGCCGCCCACGCGGAAGGCGGCGTAGCAGTGGCCCAGCTCGTGGAGGAAGATGGTGGCGAAGATGGCCGCGGTCCACAGGCCCCAGTAGCCGAGAGATTCCCAGCCCGCCATGTGGATCCAGTGCTTGTAGATTTCATAGGCGAAGAGGAGGAGGAGGGACCAGTGGATCCAGAGGTCAATCCCCCGCAGGCGCGCGATCCAGAGACCGCTGGTTCTGAAGTTGCGTTGTTCCATCGATGGCTATTATCCAGCCGCCTGGCGTCTGCTTCAACCTCGGCGTAAAAAGCTTTCGATGCGCTCGATCGCCTTTCTGAGGTTGCTGCGGGAGTTGGCGTAGGAGAGGCGCAGGTAGCCCTCGCCCCCGGCGCCGAAGCTGGCGCCGGAGAGGGTGGCGACGCCGGCCTCCTCGAGCAGGCGTCCAGCGAGGTCGCGGGAGCTCATGCCGGTGCCGGCGATGTTGGGGAAGGCGTAGAAAGCCCCGCCGGGAAGAGGGCAGCGGACTCCGGGAAGGCGATTCAAGCCTTCGACCAACAGGTCCCGCCGCGCCCGGAATTCCTCGACCATTTCCACGACCGGCCTCTGGTCCATGCGCAGCGCCTCCATGGCACCGTACTGGACGAAGGTGGTGACGCAGGAGACGATGTTGACGTTGTACTGATCGAAGATCGGCGCCAGGGGCGGCGGCACGAGGGCGTAACCGCAGCGCCACCCGGTCATCGAGTAAGTCTTCGAGAAGCCGTCGAGGATGACCGTCCGCTCCGCCATGCCGGGCAGGGAGGCGATGCTCAAAAACTTCTCGCCGTAGAGGATATTGCTGTAGATTTCATCGCTCAAGACCGCGAAGTTGCGCTTCTTCGCCTCCTCGGCGATCACTTCGAAGTCCTCGCGATGCAGCATGGCGCCGGTGGGATTGTGGGGGGAGTTCAGGATGACCAGGCGGGTGCGCGGAGAGAGCAGCTTCCGGAACTCGCCAGCGTCGAAACGGAAGCCCTTCTCCTCGCGCAGGCGCAGCGCCACGCCGCGGGCCCCGCTGTAAGCGATGATCGAGGGGTACATGGGAAAACAGGGGTCGGGGTAGACCACCTCGTCCCCTTCGCCCGCCAGGCTGTTGATGGTGTAAAAGAGCACCGGCTTGCCGCCGGGGGTGACGATCACCTGCTCCGGCCGGATCTCCAGGCCGCGGCGACTGCCGGCGTCAGCGGCGATCAGGCGGCGGAGTTCCGGCAGGCCGGGGGAGGGGCTGTAGCCGGTCTTCCCCTCGCGGATGGCTTGAATGGCCGCAGCGCAGATGGGCTGGGGGGTGGGGAAGTCGGGCTGGCCGATCTCCAGGTGCATGACCTCACGGCCGCCGGCCTCGAGCTCCTGGGCTCGGGCCAGGACTTGAAAGGCCGACTCGGTGATGAACCGCCGGGATCTCTCTTGAATGCGCATCGGGATCAAATTTCTCCATTTCAAAGCTTCGATGCTTTGCAAGGCCGTTTGATTATGCTATGAACTTAACTTGAAACCATGGAAAATCCGTCCACCCCAGCGAACCGGTATCGCCCCTTGAAGATCGGCCCGAAGATCGAGATCTGGCCGCCGGTCGTGCTCGCGCCGATGGCCGGTGTGACCAACTATCCTTACCGGAAGATCTGCTACGAGTTCGGCGCCGGATTGTGCATCTCGGAGATGGTCAGCGCCCGCGGCCTGGTGGAGGGGAACGAGCGCACCTGGGAGGTGGCCCACTTCGGCCCGGACGAGCGCCCAAGATCGCTCCAGATCTTCGGGGCCGAGCCGGAGGTCCTCGGCGAGGCGGTGCGCCGGGTGAAGGAGCGCGTCGACCACATCGACATCAACTTCGGCTGTCCAGCGCCGAAGATCCTCAAGCGCGGCGCCGGGGCCGCCATTCCCGCCCAGCCGGCGCTTTGCCGCCGGGTGGTGCGGGCCGCCGTCAAGGCGGCCGATCCGGTGCCGGTCTCCATCAAGGTGCGGCTCGGCCTCGATGAAGAGCGCTTCACCTTCCGCGACGCCGGCAGAATCGCCGAGGAGGAGGGCTGCGCCTACATCGGCCTCCACGCCCGCACCGTGGCCCAGCGCTACGGCGGCCGCGCCCGCTGGGATTACATCGAGGAGCTCAAGTGCCTGGTGCGCATTCCGGTCCTGGGGAACGGCGACATCTGGCAGGCCCCCGATGCCTTCCGCATGCTCGCGGCCACCGGCTGCGACGGCGTCATCATCGGCCGCGGCTGCCTGGGAAATCCGTGGCTGTTCGCGCACCTGAAGATGCTTTTCGAAGGATCAGGCCGGCCGGCGCGCCCGGATCTCGAGGAGGTGGCGCAGGTCATCCGGCGGCACTATCGCCTCCTGCGCGAGCACTTCCGCCGGCCCCTGCAGGCGGAGATGCTGATGCGCAAGTTCGGCACCTGGTACGCCACCGGGGTGAGGAACGCCGCCAGCCTGCGGCGCCGGTTTCAAACCATATCAAGCGAGGCGGATCTCGAGGCCGTGCTCGAGGAGATGCTCCGGGCCGGCATCATGGACGGGCTGCCGGACCCCGCCGAACCGTCGGAACTAGTTTTTTAGCAGGTACTCCAGCATCCCCCTGGCATCCCGGAAGTCCGGCGCCGCCAGGAGATGGGCGCCGGCCCGGAGCAGCCGCTCGCGCTTGTCGGCGTTCATGTGGTAACGGTTGCTCTCCTCGCTCACCAGGCCCACGGCGATGGCGCTGACGCGGCGGGCGTTTTCGATCTCCACGTAGCCATCGCCGATGACGAGCAGCTCCGGCCCTTCCAGATGGAAGTCGGCGAGGATCTTGCGGATGACCTTTTCCTTGGAGAAGTCCTGGTAGTTGGGGAGCGCGCCGAAGATGCCGCCGTTGAAGTAGTGGTCGATCGCGAGGACAGCCGCCTCCTCGCGGACGAACTCGATGTCGGTGCCGCTCGCCACGTAGAGGGTGACGCCGCGGCGGCGCAGCTCCTCGAGCAGCTCCCGAGCGCCGCCGACCATGAGGTCATCGGGCCGGGCCTTTCCGGAGCGCAGCTCCGAGATGCGCTTCTGGACCACGGGCCGAAAGCGCTGGTTGTAAATGTTCTTGTACTCGAGGGGATCCAGGGGGGATCCGCCGCGTTTGGCCACCTCCTCGGCGAGGCGGATCATCTGGTAAATGGTCTGCTTGCCGGTGAGGTGGTCGACGAAGTCGATGACCAGGGCCTTCAAGGCTTCCACCGGCTCATTTTTCGAGCACGGCTTGAGAACCTCGACCATCATCGGCACCATGGCGTCCTGCCAGCCATCGCGGATCATCGACAAGGTGCCGTCGAAGTCGAGGAGGACGTGGCGGACCTTGCCGGTGACGGGCGGTTCGACGATTTCCACGGAGGTTTTCGGGATCTTGGGGTATTCTGTCAGCATGAAGCCTGAGTCGCATTCCAAAGGGACAGCTGAAATTTAAAAAGAGATCCATCTTAACATCGGTAAGGTCTTGATACAATAAGTGGATTGCTATGACCCATCAGACCACTTCAAACATTGAATCCATGGCCCGCCGCGCCAAGGAGGCTTCCTGGCGCTTGGCCAGCCTGGGAACGGCGGCTCGCAACCGGGCGCTCGAAGCGGTCCTCGACAGCCTCACCGCTTGCCGCGAGGCCATCCTCGCCGCCAACCGCCAGGACATGGAGGAGGCCGCCCGGCTCGTCGAGCGTGGCGATCTCTCGGCGGCGCTCATGAAGCGCCTGGATCTCTCGGGCGACAAGTTCACCGCCGTTCTTGACGGCCTCCGCGACCTCATCCGGTTGCCAGATCCGGTGGGCCAGGTCGACCTCGCCACCCGGCTCGATGAGGGCCTCGAGCTTTACCGGGTGAGCTGCCCTATCGGCGTCCTGGGGGTCATCTTTGAAGCCCGGCCCGATGCGGCGGTGCAGATCTCGACGCTGGCCATCAAGTCGGGCAACGCGGTGCTGCTCAAGGGCGGTCGGGAGGCGCTGCGCTCCAACGCCGCCCTGGTCGAGGCGATCCGCGCCGGCCTGGCGAAGAGCGAAGTGCCGGCCGATGCCGTCCAGCTCCTCACCACCCGCGAGGAGGCGCGGGCGATGCTCGCCCTTGATCCTTGGATCGACCTCATCATCCCCCGCGGCTCGAACGAGCTGGTCCGCAGCATTCAGGAGCACACCAGCATCCCGGTCCTCGGCCACGCCGATGGCATATGCCACGTCTACGTCGATGCCGCCGCCGACCCGGAGAAGGCGGCGCGGGTGGTGGTGGACTCGAAGACCCAGTACCCCGCGGTGTGCAACGCCGCCGAAACGCTCCTCATCCACAAGGACCGCGCACCGCGGCTCCTCCCGATCCTGGCGGAGCAGCTGCAGAAAGCGGGCGTCGAGCTGCGCTGCGATGCGCGGGCGCGGCAGCTCGTTCCCGGCTCGAAACCGGCTGCCGAGGAGGACTGGCGGGCCGAGTACCTCGATCTGATCATCTCCATCAAGGTGGTGGACTCTCTTGACGAAGCCATCGAGCACATCAACCGCTACGGCTCCCATCACACCGATGCCATTGTCACGGAGGACGGCCGGGCCGCGGAGGCCTTCTTCGCGCGCGTCGACTCGGCCGGCGTCTATCAGAACGCCTCGACGCGCTTCGCCGACGGCTACCGCTACGGCTTCGGCGCCGAGGTGGGGGTGAGCACCTCGAAAACTCACGCACGCGGGCCGGTAGGGCTGGAAGGGCTGGTGATTTACAAGTACCGCCTCTACGGGAACGGCCACCGCGCCGGCGATTACGGCCCAGGAAAGCGCGGGTATCAGCACCAGCCGATTCCCAGGGAAAAGTGGCGCATCTAGTTTATTACGACTGGCACCTGCCCAGCGTGTCCAGCGTCGGATCGCTGCCGGGTGCCGGATATGGAGGCGGCGGGGCGGCGCCTCCCAAGAAGAGGTACGTCAGCTCATAAATGGCATCGGCGATGTCGTTCTTGCCGTCGTCGTTTCCATCGGCCGCGTCAGGGCACAGGTTGGCGCCGATGCCTCGGAAAAGGAAGTTGAGGGTGAAGATGGGATCGCTGATGTCGAACTTTCGATCCCGGTTGACATCGCCGCGGATGAAGGGCGGCGATGGCGGCGCGCAGGCATCGCCGATGCCGTCCTGATCGGCGTCTTCCATGCCGGGATTGAAGACCAGCGGGCAGTTGTCGACCAGGTTGTGGACTCCATCGTTGTCGTTGTCGGGGTCGCAGGCGTCGCCGATGCCATCGCCTTCGTTGTCCAGCTGGTCAAGGTTGGCCAAAAGCGGGCAGTTGTCAGCGCCATCCGGGACGGTGTCGTTGTCGTCGTCCGGATCGCAGGCGTCTCCCAGGGCATCGCCGTCGTTGTTGCTCTGAGTCGGGTTGGCGGTCAGAGGGCAGTTGTCGGTCAAGTCGGGAACGCCATCGTTGTCGTTGTCGTTGTCGCAGGGATTGCCGATGCCGTCGCCATCGGAGTCCTCTTGGGTGGGATTGAAGAGGTTGGGACAGTTGTCGGAGGCGTTGGGGACGCCGTCAAAGTCGGAGTCGTTGAGCGAATCGCAGGCGTCGCCGATGCCATCGCCATCGAGGTCTTCTTGAAGGGGGTTGTAGTTGAGCGGGCAGTTGTCGGAATCATCGGCGATGCCGTCGCCGTCATCATCGGGATCGCAGGCGTCGCCAAGGGCATCGGCGTCGAGGTTGCTTTGGTCCGGGTTGAAGACCGCCGGGCAGTTGTCGCAGAGGTCGCCGATGCTGTCGCTGTCGCCGTCGAGCTGGCCGGGGTTGGCGGCGAGCGGGCAGTTGTCGGCGACGTCGGGGGCGCCGTCGTTGTCATCATCGGGATCGCAGACGTTGCCGGTTCCATCCAGGTCGGCATCCGCCTGGTCCGGATTGGCATCGGCAGGGCAGTTGTCGCATGCATCCCCCAACAAATCGCTGTCGGCATCGGACTGATTGGTGTTGGCGGCGGCCGGGCAGTTGTCGAGGTTGCCGCAGACGCCGTCACCGTCGCCGTCGTTGAAGGGATCGGCGGGGCAGGCATCGCAGGCGTCGCCGAGGAGATCGCCATCGGCATTCTCCTGGAGGGGATTGGCGACGGTGGGGCAGTTGTCCACGTTGCCGCAGACGCCATCGGCGTCGGCATCGTTCAGGGGATCGAGAGGGCAAGGGTCGCAGGCGTCGCCGAGGAGATCGCCGTCCGAATTCTCCTGGCCGGGATTGGCCGCAGCGGGGCAGTTATCCACTTCGCCGCAGACGCCGTCGCCATCGGCATCGTTCAGTGGATCGAGAGGGCAAGGGTCGCAGGCGTCGCCGAGGAGGTCGCCGTCCAAGTTCTCCTGGCCGGGATTCGCGACCGCGGGGCAGTTGTCCACGTTGCCGCAGACGCCGTCGGCGTCGGCATCGTTCAGGGGATCGAGAGGGCAGGGGTCGCAGGCGTCGCCGAGGAGGTCGCCATCGGCGTTCTCCTGGAGGGGGTTGGCGATGGTCGGGCAGTTGTCAACGGGATCCAGCACCCCATCGCCATCCGCATCTTGAGCGAAGGCGGGCAGGGAGAAGGACCAGGCAGCGACAATGAGCGCTGCCCAGAAGACTGCTGGGCGGTTCTTTAAAAGCATGGAACGGATTCGAGTGTACATGGTCGGCTTCCAAATCCATCAAGGTGAACAAGGGCTCAAGTCATCGGCCGTCGGATCGATTCCTGACGCCGGGTACGGTGGTGGCGGCGGCGTGCCGGTGACGAACATGTAAGTCACCGAGTAAATCGCATCGGCAATGTCGACGCGGCCATCGTCATTGGCATCGGCCGCATCCTCGCAGGTGACCCGCCGGCCGCCGCGGAAGAGGTAGTTGAGCAGGAAGATGGGATCGGCGATGTCGAATCGCCGGTCGCGGTTGGCGTCACCGCGCAGGAAGGGGGATTCCAGCTGGCAGGCGTTGCCAATGCCGTCGCCGTTGGAGTCTTCCTGACCAGGATTGGAGACCAGCGGGCAGTTGTCGATTTGATCGATGATTCCGTCATTGTCGTCGTCGGGATCGCAGGCATCGCCGGCGCCATCGGCGTCATGGTCCTCCTGGCCGGGATTGAAGACGAGCGGGCAGTTGTCGGCGCTGTCGAGGACGCCGTCGTTGTCGTCATCCAGATCGCAGACATCGCCGATCGAATCGCCATCCCGGTCCTGCTGGCCCGGATTGGGAACCAGGACGCAGTTGTCGCTCATGTCCGGGACGCCGTCATTGTCGTTGTCGGGGTCGCAGGCATCGCCGATCCCATCCTGGTCCGAGTCCTCCTGCAAGGGATTGAAGGCGGCCGGGCAGTTGTCCTGCCCATCGGCGACGCCGTCGGCATCGAGATCGTTGAAGAGGTCGCAGGCATCGCCGATGCCATCGCGGTCGGCGTCCTCCTGGCCGGGATTGGGATTGAGCGGGCAGTTGTCGGCGGAGTCGGCGACGTTGTCGTTGTCATCATCGGGGTCGCATGGATCGCCGATCCCATCCTGGTCGTTGTCGGCCTGGCCGGGATTGGCCAGGCTGGGGCAGTTGTCGCAAACGTCGCCGATGGCGTCACCGTCGCCGTCCGCCTGGGTGGCATCGGCCGCTAGCGGACAGTTGTCGCTGGCATCGGCGATCCCATCGTTGTCGTCGTCGGGATCGCAGGCGTCGCCCAGGCCGTCCTGGTCCAGGTCGGCCTGCGAAACATTCGATACCAGGGGGCAGTTGTCGCTGCCGTTCAAAAGCCCGTCGCCGTCGATGTCGTTGTCGCAGGCATCGCCGATCCCGTCGGCGTCGGAGTCAGCCTGATCGGCGTTGGCGGCCAGGGGGCAGTTGTCGAGGGCGTCTTCCATACCGTCGTTGTCGTCGTCGGGATCGCAGGCGTTGCCAATGGCGTCCCCATCGGTGTCGGTTTGCTCCGGATTGGCCGCCGTGGGGCAATTGTCGCAGGCGTCGCCGAGGAGGTCGCCATCGGCGTTCTCCTGGCCGGGGTTCGCGACCGCGGGGCAGTTGTCGGCGTTGCCGCAGACGCCGTCGCCGTCCGAATCGTTCAGGGGATCGGCGGG
>JACQVS010000241.1 GCA_016209605.1 Planctomycetota bacterium | reverse complement strand
GCCCACGCCCATATCCTCGATGACCTGCTGGGCCGTCCTGGCGCTGCCGATCAGGCGCTTGAAGACCTCGCGGGCGTTGGCGACGCTCACCATTTTCTTCTCCACTGCCTCCACCAGCTCGACCAGGCGCTCCGGGGCGAGATTCAGCTCCCAGGCCCGCAACTGGCGCTCGTTCATCTCCTGGAAGAGGTCGTTGATGATCCAGTTGGAGATCATCTTGGGCTGGGGATACAGCTTGACGCAGCGCTCGAAGTAGTCGGCCACCTCCGGATCCTGGATGAGGACGTCGGAATCGTAAAACGGCAGGCCGTAGTCCTCCATGAAGTGCTCGAGCATCTCCCCGGGGAGCTTGGGCAGCTTCGCCCGCAGGGAGTCGAGCCACTTCTCGTCGATGCGCATCGGGACGAGGTCGGGCTCCGGGAAGTAGCGGTAATCGTGGGCCTCTTCCTTGCCGCGCAGGGAGCGCGTCTCGTTGCGCGCCGAGTCGTAGAGCCGCGTCTCCTGCACCAGCTCCTTCCCCGATTCGCGGATCTGGATCTGGCGGCCGATCTCGTACTCGAGGGCGTTCATGACGAAGGTGAAGGAGTTGATGTTCTTCAGCTCGGTGCGGGTGTCGAGCTGAGTGCTGCCGCGCGGCCGGATCGAGACGTTGCAGTCGCAGCGCAGCGAGCCTTCCTCCATGTTGCAGTCGGAAATCCCCAGATAGAGCATGGTCAGGCGCAGCGTCTTCAAGTATGCCGCCGCCTCCTCCGGCGTGCGGAGGTCCGGGCAAGAGACGATCTCCAAAAGGGGCACCCCGGCGCGGTTGAGGTCCACCCAGCTCTCCGGCAGCCCCTCGGCGTGGATGTTCTTGCCGGCATCCTCCTCCAGGTGGATGCGCACCAGCCCGGCTGTCCGGGTCTCGCCGCTCACCCGGAACCTCACCTGACCGCCCGAGCAGATGGGCAGGTCGTACTGCGAGATCTGGTAATTTTTGGGGAGGTCGGGGTAGAAGTAGTTCTTGCGGTCGAACTTGGTGTACGGGGCGATCTCGGAGCCGAACGCCAGGCCGGCAAGAATGGTGTGCTCCACCGCGGTGCGGTTGATGGCCGGCAAGGTGCCCGGATGGCCCAAGCAGACGGGGCAGGTGAGGGAGTTGGGCTCGGCGCCGAAGCGGTTCTCGCAGCGACAGAACATCTTCGAACGGGTGTTGAGCTGAACGTGCACTTCGAGCCCGATGACCGGCTCCCACTTCGGATTACGAGACGATTTGGCGGCTTCGTTCGAGGCCATGATCACACCTCCCCTCGCACCGGCGGGCGATTGCGGTGATGGTCGGTAACCGACTGGTACGAGTGCGCGAAGCGCAGGACGCGGTCGTCTTCGAAAGGACGGCCGTAAATCTGCGCCCCCACCGGCAGGCCGTCCGAGGTGAAGCCGCAGGGGAACGAGATCCCCGGCACCGAGGCGAGGTTGGCGGAGACCGTGAGGATGTCCACCGCGTACAGCTTCATGGGATCATCGATGCGCGCGCCGATGGGGAACGCCGGCACCGGCGACGTCGGACAGATGACGGCGTCGACCTGGCGGAAAGCCTCTTCGAAGTCGCGGCGGATCAGCCGCCGCACCTTCATGGCCTTGAGGTAGAAGGCATCGTAGTAGCCCGAGCTCAAGACGAAGGTCCCCACCATGATGCGGCGTTTCACCTCCGGCCCGAAGCCCTCGCCGCGCGAGCGCGAATAAAGGTCGAAGAGGCTCGAGGCCTTGGGGGCGCGGTAGCCGTAGTGGATGCCATCGTAGCGCGCCAGGTTGGAGCTGGCCTCGGCGGCGGAGATGAGCACGTAAGTCGGGTTGGCCAGGGGCGTGTGCGGCAGGGAGACCTCCTTGACCTTCACGCCCAGGCGCTTGAAGGCGTCGATGGCGGCGAACACGCGGTCGCGAATCTCCGGCTCGATGGCCGGCGGGAAATATTCCTTCGGGATGCCGAGGCTGAGCCCTTCCACTCCCTTGCCGATCTCGGCGAGGTAGTCGGGGACCGGCAGGTCCATGGACGTGGAGTCCATGGGATCGCGGCCGGCCATGTGCTGGAGGGCCAGGGCGCACTCCCGGGCCGACTGGGCGATGGGGCCGATTTGATCAAGCGAGCTGGCGAAGGCGAGAAGCCCGTAGCGCGACACCCGCCCGTACGTCGGCTTGATGCCGGTGACTCCGCAGTAAGCGGACGGCTGGCGGATCGATCCGCCGGTGTCAGATCCGAGATGGAACATGCCGCCCACGGCCGCGGCGGCCGCGGCGGCGCCGCCGGATGAGCCCCCCGGAACATGAGTGGTCCGCCACGGATTGCGCGTCGGTCCCAGGGCCGAGTTCTCGGTCGACGATCCCATGCCGAACTCGTCCATGTTGGTCTTCCCCACGAGAATGGCGCCGGCCCTTTGCAGGCGGTCAACGACGGTCGCCGGGTAAGGGGCGCGGTAGCCCTTGAGGATCTTGCTGGCGGCGCTGGAGGTTCCCTCGCGGGTGCAGATGTTCCCCTTGGCCGTGAAGGGAACGCCGGCGAGGGGGCCGGGATCCCTGCCGGCGGCGATCTGCCGGTCGACCTCGCGCGCCCGCTCGAGGGCCGGCTCGCGGAAGACTTCAATGAGGGCGTGGAGGGCGGGATTGATCCGGTCGATCTGGTCGATGACCGCCGCGATGACCTCTTCGCAGCGGAAGCGGCGGCCGCGGATGCCGTCGCGGATTTGCAGGGCATCAAGGGGGAGGGGGTTGGCGGCCGGCATCAGTCCTCCTCCAGGTCAGCCGGCGTGCCCGGAGCCGCGGCGATGATGCGCGGCACCAGAAAAAAGCCCTCGCGCCGCGCCGGGGCGTTGGCGACCGCCTCCCCCACCGGAAGCGACGGGCGCGACTCATCCTTGGCGAAGATGTTGCAGACTTCCAGGGGGAAGATGGACGGATCGATGCCCTTGGTGTCGACCGGGTCCAGGCTCTCGACGTAGCGCAGGATCTTTTCGAAGTGTCCTTGCACTTCCGCCTTCTCCTCGGGGGAGAGGGAGAGCCGGGCCAGGGTGGCAATGTGTTGGACGAGCTTTTCAGTGATTTCGATGGGCACAGCGCACCAGGAATAAAACCGGAGAGGGCACGCGCTTTCAGCAAGCCGGCAACCGCACCGGGCGGCGATCAGCTCGCTTCCGCGCTGGACTTGGCCGGGCTCGCCGAAACGACGAAGCGATCCCGCCGCAAAGGCTTCTTGAGCTTGCCGGACTTGATGCAGCGGGTGCAGATGTTCACTCGTCGCACCGTGCCATCAACCACCGCGCGCACCTGCTGGAGGTTGGGATGGAACTTCCGCTTGGTCCTTCCGGTAACCTTGCGGCCGACGCCACCCTTGGCCTTGGCAAGACCGCGCCGGGTGATCTGGTAGCCTATTTCCGTCTTCTTTCCACAATATTCGCAACGACGAGACATGGCCTGCGATCTCCGTATCAAACTGTGACTCTGTCTGCATTCCTACAGCACCGGCACAGCACGTTCCGAGATGTAGTTGGAAAAGGCACTATTTTATGCACAAATCAACAAACTGCAATACCGTTTTACACTAAAGACCGAAGGCCGGTCTGGCCGATAATCTTCAATAAGTGTTCACAAGATCCATTGAAAAATCAGCGCTTGAAGGAGAGCACTTTTAACATGCCCCAAAGCCCCGGCGCCCCGCACATCTTCCCGTCGCCGTCGAAATCGATCCCCGACGATCTTCCTCCCGAATCCAGTCTGGAGCGCGCCCTCCCCCTGCAGCTCCCCATCATCGCCATCCTCGGTGAAAAACAAATGAGCATGGAGGAGGTGCTCAACCTGACGAAGGATGCGGTGATCACCTTCAAGAAGCACAACAGCGAGCCCCTCGACCTCTACGTCAACAACTGCCGCATCGGCTCCGGCAAGGCCATCAAGGTCGGCCAGCGCTTCGGCATTTACATCACCGACATCGGCTCGGTGCAGGAGATGATCAGGAAACTCGGGTAAAATATCCTCCATGGCCCGATCCCTGCGCCAGGCCCCGCCTGGCCGGCTGTTTTTTGGCGTTTTCACCGGCTTCGAACCGCTCTTCGAATGGTCAAGGGAGCGGCTGAGCGAACGCTTCGGCCCCCTCGACCCCGAGGCCGAAAGCCCGGTATACCCCTTTCCCGAGACCGAGACCTACTCCCGCACCATGGGAAGCCCGCTGTGGCGGAAGTTCTTCTTCCTCCGCGAGCCGTATCCCCAGGACGGGCTGGCGCGCGTGAAGCGCGAGACCGTAGAGCTCGAGGAGGAGGCCAGCCGGCTGAAGGACTGGCCGGTGAGCCGGCCGATCAACCTCGACCCCGGCCTACTCAACGACTGCCGCCTCATCCTCGCCTCGACCAAGGACTACTCCCACCGCATTTACCGCGGCGACGGCATCTGGGAGGAGGTCACCCTGCTTTACCGCGACGGCAAGTTCCAGCCCCTCCCCTGGACCTACCCCGACTTCCGCCGCCCCGACTACCACCCCTACTTCGAGGCGCAGCGGAAGAAGCACCTCGAGTGGCTGAGGCAAAATCAATCGTAATTCCGGTGCTCGACCTCCATGACCTGGCGGCCGGCAACCTGACGGCTTTACTGGCTCGCCTTGATCCGGGCAAAATCGCCAGCCAGCTCGTGCCGTTCCTGTGGAAAACTTCCCTCCCGGCCATCGACGACCCTCTGGAATTTGGAAAGCGCCTGGTGTAGGAATGCCGCCAGGCGCTGGATTCCCTCCTGCCGTTCACGGAATCCGAGAGGCGATTTCTAGACCGGCTGCTCGACCATGGCGACATCGAACCGGCCCTCCTCACGCCGGATGAGGGGCTTCAGGAGCGCATCCGGCGCCAGCCGCCCCTCGAGTGGAAGGCCCTCAACGGGATTCCCTTCGATCAGGACTTGTAGGCGGGATTGAAAAACAGCGGTCAAGTCTAAAAGTGTGTAAATGCAAGCGGCGAATCAAGCCTACAGAGCCGTTTTCGGGCAGCGGGACAGGGTTAGTTGATCTGGATCGATCGAAGGGCCAGAAACACCACGAATTGCGCCGCAACGCTGTCCAGTTCCGGTCATCTGTCCGCCCGGTTCCGGACACCTGTCCGGAACCGGACACCTTTCGCGGTCAGATTCCTCCCGGATTTGAAAGCCTGTGCCCGAGAAATCAGGACTTGCGCAAAAAGTAAATCCGTCCGCTTTCTGGCATCGCGTTTGCTTTAAGAAGGTCATCATATGCCATCGTATGCCATCGCCTCTCAGGCTTTCATTTCCAGAAACCCAAACGCCCGAAAAGGAGAATCCCATGTGCGCCTGCCACGAACCTCCAACTGAAACCTGCGCCGCCGAAAAAAGCGCCGATAAAAACACCGCCGCACCGCCGCTCGACAACCCGCCGGCCGTCTGCGCGGAACAGCTCCACATCATCCTCCTCAAGGCCTTCAAGGTCGGCAACCTGGCGAGGCGGAAGTTCCTCCAAGCGCTC
>JACQVS010000243.1 GCA_016209605.1 Planctomycetota bacterium | reverse complement strand
TGCGCATCGTCGACCTCGCCATCGACCAGGTGTCCGATATCCGGTCTTACGTCGGAGCGTTCCAGAAGCAGACCATCGAGAGCAACATCGCGTCGCTGTCGGTGACTGCCGGCAACCTGTCGGCGTCGCTGTCCGACATCAAGGACCTTGACTTCGCGGAGGAGACCGCGGAGTTCACGAGGACGCAGATCCTGTTCCAGGCCGGCACGGCCGTCCTGGCCCAGGCGAACACGATCCCGCAAGCGGTCCTCACGCTGCTCCGATAACGCCATCGAGGGATTGGGGGCGGTCCGGCGGACCGCCCCCAACCCCTTCTCATGATGGGGAGGTCCTTTCAAAGTTTATCTTTCAAAATCATTGAGTGGAACCAAGGCAGTACAAGGAGGTCGCCATGGTGGACTTTGGAATTCCGAGGGTCAACGATTATCAAAACCACCTCCCTGGGGTGAAAGGGGGGAGAGGGGTGCAAGGAGACAAATCCTCTCAGGGCCAGAGCCGGCCGCTGCCGGCGGGGCGGAGGCGCGGTGAAGCTCAGGACCAGGGCTTGGAGGAAGTTCCAGGAACGAGCTTGAAAGTTCCAGAAACCCTGGAGGAGCTGAAAAAAGAGGTCGAGGAGCTGAACCGGCTTCTGGGGAACAAGACCTCGATCCGTTTCGTGGTCAATCACGAGACGAATAACGTCTATGTGGAGATCATCGACGCCGAAACCAAGAAGGTCCTGAAGACCATCCCGATGGATGAAGTTCCGAGCGTGGCCTCCCGGGTAAGGAACGGCAGCTTTCTGGTCGATAGTAAGAGCTAGCCCGCGTCAAGTTCGGGATCGTCATCTGGATAAAATCGAGCTTGGCGGCGGAGCAATTCATCGGACCCTTAGCTGTCTAAAGATTGCCCTATGCCCAGCATCGATGGACTGATATCGGGAATCAACTCGTCGAAGATCATCGAAGAGCTCTTGACGTTCCAGCGCCAGCCTATCCAGCGCTTGCAGGACGACATCAAGGCCACTGCCGAGAAGAAAACGGCCATCCTGAACTTGACCGGCAAGCTGCTTTCCTTGCAGGGGAAGGCGACCGCGCTCGGCAAGTCGTCCGGCTTCCAGCTGATCAAGGTGGCTTCTTCGAACGAAACGGTGCTTGCCGCCAGCGGAACGACCGATCTCACCCCCGGCAGCTACCGCTTCAAGGTCCGCCAGCTCGCCCAGGTGGAGCAGTACACCTCGGTGGGCTTCGCCAGCTCGACCACCGCGGTGGGCGCGGGAACTTTGACCATCGAAACGGGAAACGGCTTCGTTGACCGGAAGACCGAGCTCGAGGTCTTGAACGGCGGCGCCGGCGTCCGCCGCGGCTCGATCCGCATCACCAACCGCGCCGGCACCTCGGCCATCGTCGACCTGTCGACCGCCGTCACCATCGATGATGTGATCGAGAGCATCAACAACGTCTCCGGCCTGAACGTCACCGCCCGGCTGGCGACCACCGGCGACACCAACCCGCGCGAAGCCCTCGTGCTCACCGATTCCAGCGGCGGCAGCGGCACCTTCAAGGTGGAGGAGGTCTCGAGCGGCAACACCGCCCGGGATCTTGGCATGCTGAAAAGCGCCGCCGCCACGACCCTGCAGGGCGACCAGATCAGCAAGCTCGGCGGATCCCTCAAGCTCAGCGCCCTGAACGATGGCCTGGGGGTGCGGCTCCAGTCCGGCAACGACCTGCTCGTCACCCAGCGAAACGGCAACACCTTCAACGTCGACCTCGGCAGCGCCACGACCCTGCAGGAGGTGCTTGACAAGATCAATAACGCCACCGGCAACCAGGGGGTGACGGTCAGCGTCTCCAGCAGCAAGTTAGTGGCAACGGACAGCACCACGGGGGCGACCACTTTTTCCATTGCCAACGTCAGCTCCGGGAGCGCGGCCACGGACCTGGGGCTCACCACGACCGCCTCCGGCGGCACCATCACCGGCAAGCGGATCCTGGCCGACTTGAACTCGGCACTCCTCAAGACCTTGAAGGGCGGCTCCGGCATCGGATCGGGGAGCATCAAGATCACCAACCGCAGCGGCACCGCGCAGACCCTCGATCTCTCCTCGGCACAGACCATCCGCGAGGTGATCGACACCATCAACACCAACACCATCAGCGTCACCGCCTCGTTCAATGCCACCGGAAACGGGCTGCTGCTCACCGATGCGAGCGGCGGGACAGGTTCTTTTAAAGTCGAGGAGGTGAGCGGCGGAACGACGGCGAACGACCTGGGCATCCTGCAGGCCAGCGGCGTGAGCAAGGACCAGATCGCCGGCGGCGACGTCAACCCGCAATATATCGGCCTCAACACCCTGCTGGCGACCTTGAACGCCGGGCGGGGCGTCTTCAGCGGCTCCATCCGCATCACCGACGGCAACGGCAAGTCGTTCACCGTCGATCTGTCGCAGGAAAAGAGCATCGGCGAGGTCATCGAGGACATCAATGGCGCCTCCACCGCGGCCGGCAGCAACGTCACCGCCGCGATCAACACCAACGGCAACGGCATCAAGCTGACCTCGGCCAGCGGCAGCGGCACCATGAAGGTCGAGGACATCAATGGCGGGACCACGGCCAAGGACTTGAACATCCTCGGAAGCGCCCCGTCGGGCACCCCGCTGGTGATCGATGGCGCCTTCGAAAAGTCGATCACCATCTCCTCGACCACCACCCTCGATGATCTGGTCACCTCCATCAACAACCTGGGCCTGCGCGCGCAGGCGTCGGTGGTCAAGGATGGCTCCTCCGCTAACCCTTACCGCCTGCAGGTCTCGGGCAGCGATCCCGGCGCCCTGGCTCGAGTGGCCGCCTTCACCTCCGGCGGCACCAGCCTGGAGTTCACCCGAACCTCGGCGGCGCGGGATGCCATCGTCTTCTACGGCTCGACGGAAAACGGCAGCCAGCCGCTGGTGGTGCGCTCCGGAAACAACGTCTTCAGCGAAATCGTCAAGGGTCTGACGGTCACCGCGAAGAGCCCCTCCAGCCAGGAAGTGGTGGTCTCCGCCAGCCGCAACATCGACGGGATCAAGGAATCCATCGAAGGCTTCGTCGAGCTTTACAACAAGGTCATCGACGACCTCCAGGACTTCAGCCGCTTCGACGCCGAGACGGGAAAGAAGGGCGTCCTTTTCGGCGATGGCATCCTCCGGACCATCTCCCGCCAGCTCGCCAACGCCATCACGCGGCCGATCACCGGCCTGCCGGCCACCAAGAACCTCGCCTCCAACGCAGGGCTGCGCATCCAGGCCAGCGGCAAGCTGGTCTTCAAGGCCGACAAGTTCGATGCGCTCATCGCCGCCGATCCCTCGGCCATCGAGAACATCTTCACCCAGCATCGCAAGCTGGAAGACAACACCAAGCTCAAGGACTTCGGCGACGGCGAAGGGGTCAAGGCCACTGCAGGGGCCGAGTTCAAGATCACCGTGCGAAGCGGCGCTTCCTTCACGGTCGACTTCAGCGGCGCCTCCACCGTCAAGGATCTGTACGGGAAGATCACGGATGCGACCAGCAATTCCGGCAAGGTGACGGTGTCCACCTCGACCGATGGGCGCTCGATCGTGCTCACCGATGCCACCACGGGCAGCACCACATTCAAGGTGGAATCCCAGAACGAATCGCCGGCCTACAGGCAGCTCGGCCTGGACAAGTCGGCCGACGTCGCCGGCGGCGACAAGATCACCGGCCGGCCCATCGATCTGACCGACGACCCGGGCATCGCCCTGCGGGTCGCCGAGGCGCTGAAGAATCTCCTCGACACCGAAGATGGCTCCTTGACGCGCCGCTCTGAATTTTATCAAGGGCGGATCGATGGGCTCAAGAAAGATGTCAAGAGCAAGGAAGAAATCCTGGGGCTTCGGGAGGCGACCCTGCGTCGGGAGTTCGCGCAGCTGGAGATCCTCCTGGGGCAGAATCAAAACCTCTCTCAACGTTTATCGGCTGGCCTGGGGGGCGCCGCGGGGAATAAAAAGTGAGCGAGGAAACCTCGAGCCATCCGAACTTGCACGGGCCCAAGGCCAGGCTGGTGCAGAAATACTTTCAGGTCCAGGTGGAGACGGCCTCGCCGGATGAAATCCTGCTCCTGCTTCTCGACGGGGCCGTCCGCTTCGCCGAAAGCGCGGTCGAGGCCATCGACAAGAAAGACCTCGAGAAGAAGAACGCCTCGCTCCTCAAGGCGCAAGGCATCGTCATGGAGCTCAGCAACTCCCTGCAGCCGGAGATCGGCGAGGAGGTTTTCCGCAATTTGAAAGGACTTTACTTCTTCACCTACCAGAAGCTGGTCGAGGGGAACCTGCGGGACGACAAGGACATCGTCGGAGCGGGATTGAAGGTGCTCCACACCCTGCGCGAGGCTTGGCGGCAAGCGGTGGCGGCTTACCGGCAGGAGCAGGCGGCCTTGAAGAACGCTCCGGAGGAGAAGGCGGTGGAGGGACAGGGGATCTGCGTGAGCGGATGAAGCGGCGGGAGAGTACCTAAACTACTTTGCCCCGCTCCGGCCCAGCGACGCATCGATGCTCCAGATATCGATCGAGCCCCCTTCGTCGGAGGAAAAATAAATCCTCCCATCCTTGCCGAAAAAAGGGTCCCACTCCGAAATCCCGGGCCGGTCGCCGGTCAAATGGACCAGCTGGGCGCCGTCGGCGGAAATCGTATAGAGGGTTCCTTTCTGGATTCCCAGCTCCTTGGCCTCGGAGCCCTTGCCCACGGCAATGAAGGCGATCCAGCCCCCGTCCGGGGACCAGGAGGGGCGGACGGCCCCCCAGTCGCCGTTCCAGCCGGAGATCAGCTCCGTCGCCTGCCGGCCATCGGTCCGGATCTTCCACAGCGAGTACCACCGGGCCCCTCGTCCGCGCGGCCGTTGGTAGGCGATCCACCCCCCATCGGGGGACCAGTCGGGAAACAGACCTTCGGTGAGGAAGGTCTGGGCGCCGGAGGCCACGTCGATGGTCCAGATCTCCCACGGACCTGCCTGGCCGCCGCGGCGGAAGCAGACGATCGACTTTCCGTCCGGAGACCAGCGCGGCCCGAGGGTGTCGGTCGCCGACCGGACCAGCCGGCGGACCTTTTCCTGGCCCCCCAGCTCCAGAAGATAGAGGTCCCAGCCCTGGTCGCGGTCGCTGGCAAAAGCGAGGGATTTGAGATCGGGCGAAAGGGCCGGAAAGATATCATTGGAACCGCCGCTGGTCAAAGAGGTCAAGGTGTGGCCGTGGAGGGGCTTGGATACCAGTCCGAAGCGCTTGCCGAAGCGGGTGGTCGAGAAGTAAAGGGTGTGGGCATCCGGCGAGAGGTGAGGAAAGGCATCTTCCCCCTCGCCGCCGCTGGTGTGCCGGATGCGGCTTCCCCAACTGAGGCGGGACGGCTCCCAGGACTTGCCGGAGCGCTGCTGGCCCAGCGCGAAACCAGCTTCCTTGTGCGCTGGCGGCTGGCAGGCGGCCAGCAACCAGATCCCCGCCAGAGCGCTCCAGGAAAGCGGCGAGGTGAATTTGCGGCCTTGAGACAACATCGATGAGTATTTCGGCGCTTCCGCGCCGTTCCTTCTGGGGCTTCTGGAGCCGGCGCTACCGGGGGCTCAAGTTGAGAAGACGGGAAGATTTATCTCCACTTTTCGATGCCGCCGACCGATATGCGGGGGGAAGGAATGTTTCCCGTTGATCGGCGATTTTTACCATTCGGATTCTGGAGGCGGCAATGAAGCTGGAGCTGGCTGGCGTGCCCTCGGGAGCAGGCTTGGCCCTCGAACTCGAAGAGGAATGTTTGACTTTTCCGGAAGGTCTCCCCCTGGCCGAGGTCCTGTCGCAAGCGCGGCAAAAGCTGCTCCGGCACGGCTGGTTGATTGAAAACGCCGTCCTCGACGGCCTGCCGCTGACCGAGGGCGAGGAAGATCGCCTCGGCGGGCGATCCTCGTCCGCTTTCGGCCGGCTGGAGCTCGAAGTCAGCCCGATTCCCGCCTCGGTCTGCTCCACCTTCAAGGGTTGCGCCGAGTCCATCCCCGGCTTGATTCTCTTGACCCGGCGCATTGCAAAAGCGATCCGGGACGGTAAATTACCTCAGGCTTATCGAATGCTCCAGCAATTCGGCGAGGGCCTTCAGGTCTTGAACCAGGCCTACCGGAACGGCCTCGAGCTCCTGGAAGTCACGGGATTCAGCCGCGGCGCCGGTCTGGAAAAAAGCTGCCAGGGATTGCAGCAGCTCGAGGCCGACCTGCAGGAGGTGCTTGCCGGAATCACCCGCCAGGACCACGTGCTCATTTCCGATGTGCTGGACTACGAGCTCTCGGAGCATCTGGACACGTTCAAAAAGGAGTTTTTGGAGTGGTCGCAGCTGCTGCTCTCGGCGGCGGCTCGATGAATCGTTCAATGGAAGCGCGCGCGGCAAGAAAGAAGAGGCCCTCGGAGGAAGCCAAGGGAACGGCCCCTTTAAAGTACAAGCTCTTTGTCTTCGACCTCGATGAAACCCTGTGGACGGTTTCGGAAGGGCTGTGCAACTTGATCCAGCCTCCTTTCCAGCTCGAGACCGAAAACCGCCTCGCCGGTCGTGGTGGGCGCTGGGTGGAGCTGCTCCCGGGGGTCCGGCAAATGCTCGAGTTCTTGAAGCAGAAGAATCTCTACATCTCGCTTGCAAGCCGAAACGACCGCGAGCCCACCCTCCGGCTGCTCGAGGCTCTCGGCGTGAGCAAGTATTTCGATTTTCCCCAGCTGTGCTGGAAGCCTAAAGGCGAGTCGATCCGGAAGATCATCAGGGAGATTCACAAGCGCGACAAGGTCTCCATCAAGCCGGAGGAGG
This sequence comes from Planctomycetota bacterium, assembly GCA_016209605.1. Classification (GTDB taxonomy): domain Bacteria; phylum Planctomycetota; class UBA8108; order UBA8108; family JACQVS01; genus JACQVS01. The sequence goes on along the minus strand of JACQVS010000243.1, from coordinate 6,840 downwards.
TCCTCTTCATCGATGACTGGCCGGAGAACATACAGGCGGTGCGCCAGGAGGGGATGAAGGCCCTCCTCTTCGGCCAGGATGTGCTGTCCTTTGAAGATTTGATCCGCATCCTCAGTTGACGGTCTCTTGGAGTTGACGCGGGAGCGCTGTTCTTATCATGCCAGATCCCCGGAGGGGCTATCTCGCGGCCGTCGAGCTGCATCCCGAGGTTTCCAGCCTGGGCTTCCCATTCCCCTGGGACGCCCCCTGGCGGGGGCGGCCCATCCTGCTCCCCACCCTCGAAGCCATCGCCCGCATTCCCTCGGTCGGCGAGATCGCGGTGGTGGTTCCGGCGGAAGAGGACGGCTTCCACCAGCGCCTCGCGGCGCTCTTGAATCAAATCCAGCTTCCGGGCCGGAAGAAGGCCTTCGCTTTTCCGGCCCGGGGGGCCGACATTGGCCGGCGGGCGAGGATCCCGCAGGCCCGGCGCCTGGCTCCCGGGGCCTGGCGGGCCGGCTGGGCCATCCCCTTTGCCGTGGCGGAAAGGGGCGATCCCGCGCGTCTGCACGAACTGGCCCAGCGCTGCCGGGCCGAGGAGCTGCTGCTCTTTCCGCCGGCGGCCCCCTTCATCCAGGCCCCGTGGGTGGAGGAGCTGGTGGCCGGCCGGGCCCGGCAGTCGAGCACGCCGGTGTGGCTGTCGACCTTGCCGCCGGGAGCGGCAGGCGATCTCCTCACGGCCGCTTATATCCGCGACCTGGCCCGGATCGGCCTCCCCCTGGACACCCCGTTGCGCTTCCTGCCGGACCGGGTGGAGCGGGACCTCGACACCAAGGGCCTGTTCTGTTGGTTTCCGCAGTCACCCTTCCCCCTCAAGCACCGGCTGACGGCGGAGTCGAAGCGCGGCCTGGCGGTTCTGGAAGGGCTGGCCGCCTGCCAGCCGGCCCCTGGCGGCGGGGGGGACGGCTCGGCCTCCTGGCTGGAAGCGCTGGTCCGCTCACCGCGGGCGGGGGCGCTTTTCAGCGGGCCGGTGCCCCAGGAAGTGCGCTTCGTGGTCACCTCCCGGCGGCGCCAGGCCGGCGGCGGCCGATCCATCCTCGATCCTCCGGCGGCCGTCCCCCTCGGACCCTCCGGATCCGGCGCCGTTGACCTGGAGCCGGAGCTCTTTGAAAGCGTGGTTCAACAGTTAGGCCCATGGCAGGAGGTGCGCCTGGTGATCGGCGGCGGAGAGCCCCTGCTGCACCCGCGCCTTCCCCGGATCCTGGAGGCCGCCCGCGCGGGCGGGATCGGCTCGATCATCGTCGAAACCGATGGGCTCGAACTGGGCGCGGAGGAGGTCGATCTGCTCGAGCGATGCGCCGATGTCGTTGCCGTCGCCCTCGATGCCGCCAGCGGGGAGACATACCGGCGGCTCAGGGGCGAGGACCGCCTGGCGGAGGCGGAAGGGGGCGTGCTGCGGCTGCTGGAGCGCGCCGCCGCCCGGGGCTGGCCGGCCATCGCCGTCGAGTTCCGGGAGGTGGAGGAGAACCGCGCCGAGTCGGAAGAGTTCTTCAACCGCTGGTTTCCAAAAACCCCGTGGGTGGTGCTGTCGCCGCTCCGCGGCCGCGCCGGGCAGCTCGACCGGCAGCCCCTCCATCCCCATCGCCTGCCCCATCGCCACGCTTGCATCCGCATCGAGGAGTCGCTCGCCGTCTTCCCCGACGGCCGGGCGGCGGCGTGCGACAACGACTTCAAGCTGGTAGCCCCGGCCGGCGACCTGTCCCGGCAGTCCATCGAAGAGGTCTGGACCGGCCCCGCCATGGCAGCGCTGCGCCAAGCCCACGGGGAGGGGCGCTGGGGAGAGCTCTCCTTGTGCCGGGGCTGCGACGACTGGTGCCGGCGGGGCTGACGGGATCGAGGGGGCCGCCACCGTCCCGCAAAAATTCTGGCAGTTTAAGGGAACCGTGGGTATTCTTTAAATCCATGGTTCGATTCGGTCATGTTCTTCAAGTCGCAGGAATCCTCATCGCCCCTCTGGGCCTGTTCCACTTTTTCACGGCTCGGGAGTTCGTGGCCGAGCCCTCGCTCATGGCCTGGGAGCTGGGCTGCCTGTCCCTGGGGGCCATCACCTTCCTGGTGGGCCGCCGCATCTGCCGCCGAGGGGGTTGAGTTCTGAGGAATTGAAGATCCGAAGAAAGAGGTGCCAAGGTGAAGAGAAAGCATCCCGAGGATCCGGAAGGTCTGGACGATGGGGAGGAGGAGGACCTGGAGGCGGAAAACGAGGGCCTGCTCGAGGGGCTGGAGGACAGCCCCTTCCTGCCGTCCTTCTCTGACGACGAGGAAGCGGGCCTCGAGTACAGCCTGCGGCCCGCCAACTTCAGCGAGTTTGTCGGCCAGAAGCGGGTGGTCGAGAACCTGCTCATCGCCATCGAAACGGCCAAGGAGCGGGAGGAAGTGCTGGACCACATCCTGTTCTCGGGAATGCCCGGCCTGGGGAAGACCACCCTGGCCAACCTGGTGACCGGGGCCATGGGGGTGCAGTGCCGCAGCACTTCCGGGCCGGCGCTGGAGCATGGGCGCGACCTCCTCGGGCTCCTCACCAGCCTGCAGAAGGGGGACATCCTCTTCATCGATGAGATCCACCGCATGTCGCGCGAGGCCGAGGAGTACCTTTACTCGTCCATGGAGGACTTCCACGTGGACATCGTCGTCGACAAGGGCCCGGACGCGCGCACGTATCGCATTCCGGTGCAGCCCTTCACGCTGATCGGCGCCACCACCCGCGAGGGGATGCTGTCGGCGCCGTTCCGCAGCCGCTTCGGCATCCAGGAGAAGCTCGAGACTTACTCCGACGAGGAGCTGGCGGAGATCATCCGCCGCTCCTCCATCAAGCTGGGGACCGAGATCGACCCCGCGGCCGGCATGGAGCTGGCCCGCCGCGCCCGCGGCACGCCCCGCTACGCCAACCGCTTCCTGCGCCGCGTCCGCGATGTGGCGCAGTGGCGCGCCCGGCGCTCGTTCTTCAACGCGCGCCCCCCGGGAGGAAAGGAAGCTTTCAGGAAGGCGCCGCCCTTTCCTAAATCTGGCCGGCCCAACCCCGCCCGGCCGGGCGGCGACGGCCTGGTGCGCATCGGCCTCGCGGCGGTGGAGGAGGGCCTCGAGCGCCTGGGCGTCGATGCCAACGGCCTCGACCGCGTCGACCGGCGCATCCTCGAGATCCTCCTGGCCAACCGGCAGATGCCCGTGGGCGTGAAGACCATCTCGGTCTCGGTGGGCGAGGAGGAGCGCACCATCGAGGAAGTCTACGAGCCGCACCTCATCCGCCTGGGCCTGATCCTGAAGACGCCCAGGGGCCGGGTGGCGACGGAGCGGGCGGCGGAAATTTTAGGAAAGTCGCTGTTTCAGAATTAAAAAACAAGAAATGAACCGCAAAGGCGCAAAGGACGCAAAGAATTCCAATAAAAAGAAAAAAATAAAACCGCTTCTTCATTTTCTTCTCTGCGTACTCTGCGTCTTTGCGGTTAAATATTCCTACTTATGAAATGATTTAAGCTTTATTCCGCCGAAGGCGATATGAAATCCGTGCTGTTAAAACTGGGAATTTCTCATTACCTCTTTTGGGCCTTGGCCTTCACTCCTCTGCTCTTTTGTTCCTGCCGGCCGGGCTCCTCGATTGACCTGCCCTCGGGGCGGGGCGCGGGGCCTGCCATCCGCATCTTGCTGCTGGCGGAGGTGGACGGGCCGGTGGCGGTGGCGGTCGAGGGGCCGGTGGCGGTCTCGACCTTGCCCGACGGCGCCGTGGCCTGGAAAGGGAGCCAGCCCCGCCTGGCGGTGCAGGCGGAAGGCGCCGGCCTTTCCGTCGCTGGCCTTTCCGTCGCCGGCCGTTCCGTCACGGGGCGGTCCTTCGCCGGGCCGGTGCGGCTCACGCCCCTGGAGAGCCGCCGCTTCTCCCTGTCGCGGCAGCAGGGGGAAGGCGCCTACCGCGGCGTGCTCGACGTCTTCAACCACGGCGGCAAGCTGAGGCTCATCAACCAGCTCCCCCTGGAGGAGTATCTCGCCGGGGTGGTGGGGAAGGAAATGTCCGGAAGCCGCTTTCCGCTCGAGGCGCTCAAGGCCCAGGCCGTCGCCGCCCGGACCTTCACCCTCTACCGCCTGCGCGCCGCCATGCAAGGGGCCGCCTCCCTCCCGCTCGAGTCGGCCTTCCCGGCCACCTCCGAGTTTCAATCTTACGGCGGCGCGGCTTGCGAAACCGTGCCGGTCCTCCAGGCCGTCCGGGAGACGGCGGGCCAGGTGCTCACCTGGGAGGGGAAGCTGTTTCAAGCCTACTACCATGCCTCCTGCGGCGGCAGCACCGCGAGCGGCGCGCTGTTCAACGAAAAGGACATCCCTCCCCTGCACGGGGTCCCGTGCGCCCGCTGCCAGGCCAGCCCCGAGAGGCGCTGGGAGCTGAAGATCCCGCTCGCGGAGCTGGAGCGGGCGCTGGCCCCCTGGGCCAGGGAGCGGGGCGTGAAGCTGGGAAAGATTCAAGAGGTGCAGCCGGTCGAGAATGGGGCGAGGGGGCGCTCGCGGTACCTGCGGGTGGTCCATGCCGCCGGCCGTTTTGAAATCCGCCTCGACCGCTTCCGCCAGCTCCTCAACGCCGAGGCCCCGAACCGCCTGCGCTCCTGCGCCTTCACGGCGTCGATCCTCCCGGAGCCGGCGCTGGCGATGTTCCAGGGGAGCGGTTTCGGCCACGGCGTGGGGCTGTGCCAAAGCGGCGCCGCCGCCATGGCGGCCGGTGACCGCCGCTCCTTCGGCGAGCTGCTCACCCACTACTATCCCGAGTGCGGAATCCTCAAAGTGTATTAAAATAGGGGTACCATGCTGGACGGCGGCCCCATTCAATTCACGGTGCTCCACCAGGATCCGGCGACCTGCGCCCGCGCCGGCCGCCTCGTCACACGCAGCGGCGCCATCGACACCCCGGCTTACCTCCCCGTGGGAACCCAGGCGGTGGTGCGAGGGCTGACACCGTTGCAGGTCCTCGAGACGGGAACGCGGATGATCCTCGCCAACACCTACCATCTCCACCTGCGTCCCGGCGAGGCGGTGGTGAAGGAGGCCGGAGGCTTGCATCGCTTCATGGGCTGGCAGGGCTCGATCCTGACCGACAGCGGCGGCTTTCAGGTCTTTTCTCTCGCCGGGTGGAACGCGGTGGATGATGATGGGGTCACCTTCCGGTCGCTCATCGACGGCTCCCTGGTGCGCTTCACCCCGGAAACCGCCACCGCCGTTCAAAACGACCTGGGCGCGGACATCATCATGGCCTTCGATCAGTGCCCGTCCTGGCCTCAGACCCGCGACCAGGTGGCGCGGGCGGCGGAGCGGACGTCGCGCTGGGCGCGGCGCTGCCGCGAGGCTCACCGCCGCGAGGACCAGGCCCTTTTCGGCATCATCCAGGGGGGGACCTTCCCCGACCTGCGGCGGCAATCCCTCGGAGAGCTGGTGGAGCTGGACTTCCCCGGTTACGCCCTCGGCGGCGTTTCGGTGGGGGAGTCGCGCGAGGAGGTCCACCGGACGATCGCAGAGTTCGGCCCGCTCCTCCCGGAAGGCAAGCCGCGCTACCTCATGGGTCTGGGGACGGCAGAGGACCTCCTCCACGGCATCGCCTCGGGGGTGGATCTCTTCGACTGCGTCCTCGCCACCCGTAACGCCCGGAACGCCTACCTCTTCACGCGGGCCGGCATCATCCGCATCCGCAATCAAGCTTACCAGCGGGACTTCACGCCCCTCGATTCCGGGTGCTCCTGCTACACCTGCAGGCACTTCACCAAGGCTTACCTGCGCCACCTCCACTCCCGCAAGGAAAGCCTGGCCGGGACCTTGGGCTCGATCCATAATATCCACTACTTCCAGGACCTGACCGCCGCAGCGCGCTCGGCGATCCAGGCCGGGAGGTTCGCCGAGTTTTATCGTGGCTTTCCGGAAAGCTTCCGGTAGGCGGCTACGGCTGCAAGCAACCACCGAAGCCGAATGAGAAAAAGAAGAAGAGGGATCAACCGCCAAGACCGCGGAGAACGCCAAGTCCAGACGCCAAGCGAATTAGAGAGCGATCTTTGTTCACAAAGACCCCCCTGGTGCCCGTGTAGAATATTTAGTGTAAACGCTTGAGTTGCCGGCTCCGGGCGGGGGCTGGAAAGATCCCGAAACCAGCTCTTGCATCCCGCATGCCGGGAGATATCATGGAACCTTTTTCATCGCCATCATAAGGGAAAAAACGAACTATGAATATCGCCACCCGTTTGCCGGAGCTGGTTCTTGGGCTCGCGGCGGTGTTGGGCCAGGCCCCCCCGCCCCCGCCGGGAGGCGCCGGCGGAGCCCCGCCCGGCGGCCCGGCGCCGGCCCTCCCGCCTCCGGCCAAGCCGGCCGGCTCCTTCATCGAGGAGCTGTTCGGCGGCCGCTACAGCATGATGTGGCTGCTCCTGGCGATGTTCCTGGTCTTTTACTTTCTGGTGATCCGCCCCGAGTCGCGCCGCCAGAAGGCCCGTAATACCATGCTCAAGGCCATGAAGAAGGGGGACTGGGTGATCACCTCCGCCGGATTGATCGGCCGGGTGCACCGGTTGGATGAAAAGGAAGTCCTCCTTCAGGTCGATAAAGAGAGTAATGTCAAAATTCGGTTCCTGAAAAGCTCTATTACTGAGGTGCTTCCCAATGGCGGCAAGGGCCAGGAGGAGGGAGCCAAGGAGCCGAGCAAAGAAGCCATGAAATAATCCGACCAAGCGAATCCGACCAATGAGGAATAGACTCTATCATCAAAATTTCTTCGCAGGCTGCGGAGATGTCTTGGCGTCCCAGGACCGCTCTCCAATTCGCTTTGCGTCTTAACTTTGCGTCCTTTGGGTC
>JACQVS010000245.1 GCA_016209605.1 Planctomycetota bacterium | reverse complement strand
TCTGTAGGGATGCGACCGAGCGCATCTGGCGGACTATGCCGGGCTGGCAAAGCCAGGCGGATGTCAGGCAGTTCGGCGAAAAGCTTAGGCAAATGGTTGTCCGTGGAAATCCAGGCTAATCAGAACTATTCCCAAGGTTGCCGCTAAGACATTGTAGAGAAATCGATCCTTTGGTTTGGACATACCTCATCCTTTTATTCATGGGCATCGGTGTCGGATCGTCATTTTTGACAAGCGGAAATCTTACTCTCAGGTTACAACTTCTCGGAAGACGCAGGGAGCCCGCTCCTTCAAGGTGCTCGCCAAACTCTTCCCGACCGAGCCTCCCCTCGAGAAACTCTCGGATATACCGGCTCATATCACGTCCGTTCTTGTGGATCTTCGCCACGAGCCTCTTCGGGAGGAACGTCTTTGATTAAACGGGTGGCCTATATTATAAAGAGGAATCATCCGGATAATCTTAGGGGAGATTTTGGAGATTTTTAAAAAGGCCCCTAAGATTTTGCCGTGGATTGACATATATTGATGGATGGATGGATGGACAACGGTTGGACATTGTCAAGAGGGAGTCTCCCATACCGTGGCGAGATCGGCAAAATCCAAGGAGCGCTTGGCCCAGAAACCAGAGGAGACCGATCAGCGGGCGCGATTTGATCAGCTTTCGGCCAGATACCGGGAGGAAGCTCTCCGGTTCATCCGCCTCAAGCTTGGGGCCACCTTGCGCCGGCGCCTGGACAGCGAGGATGTCTTGCAAGAAGCGCTCCTTGAGGCTTCCGCTCTCTTTTGTGAAGACCCTGCGATCGCCCGGATGGGCGAGCTCGAGTTCTTTTCCTGGCTCAAGAGGGTGATTGGCTACAAGGTTCAAAACCTGGCGCGCTATTTCATTGGCGCCAAGCAGCGGAGCGTTCTGCGCGAGGAATCGCTGACGAGCCGGTCCGAGCATCAGAGCCAGGCCAAAACCTCGAAAACCCCGAGCGCATTGCAAGTGGAAGAAGAGCTGGCCCAGCAGATTCAGGAGGCCATGGACCTCCTGTCGCCCCGGGAGCGCGAGGTCGTGGACCTGGTGCATTTAAAAAAAATGCGGGTTGCGGATGCGGCCGCGCGGCTTGGAAAAACCACCAACGCCACTTCCGTCCTTTTGTCCCAGGCCTTGAAAAAGCTCGTCGCTTTGCTGCAGAAGAAAGGAGATTGGAAGCCTTGAGAAAGCCGGATCATCCCAAAAACCTTGACGATGAGGAAATCCTCGGTGGTATCCTGGTCGATGCCATCGATCGCCTGAGAAGGGGAGAATGCCCGGCAGCCGAGGAATACGCCTTGAAGCATCCCCGCCTTCGCGGGGAAATCGAAGAACGGCTGCGGATTTTACAGATCCTGGAGGCGGGAGGCGGGGGAAAGAGCGCCACTGGCGGCGCGGATCTCGCCGCGGCCATCGCGACTTTCTCCCCAGGCCTGCAGCGGCTCTTTTACCTCAGGCACTTTGAAAGCCGGCCATGGCCGGAAATCGCCCGGCTCCTGGCCGAGCCGGAGGAGACGCTTCGCCGGCAGCACGCTCGCGCCTTGAAGGAGCTGATGCTGAAGTGCGCGCCGGCCTAACGGTCCGGCGGATAGGCCACCAGGCGAAAGCCGATCCGCGAGCTCGATCTTCTGACCCGCTCCAGGGTGTGCCCGGCCGGGTGAAAATGCGGCTCCAGGTAATCCTGATAAGATCCTCCCTTGATGCGGCATTCCATGAGCTTCTGGCGGTTGTGCTCAGCGATCCAGAGCGGCGTCACGTCGTCCCGCGTCCACTCGGCCATCAAGCCGGCGAGGTTCCTCACATTGTAAGGAGATGCATCGGTTGCATAGCGCAGGCCCCGGGTGGGAGCGTGGGTGCGGTAGGTGCACAGCAAACTCCAGTCGAATTGATTCCCCCAGGGGAAGAGGCGCCCATCGGCGCCGCGAGCCGCTTTCTCCAGCTCATCCGCCGAGGGCAAGGCGAAAGTCCTCCGGCCGCCGCGCGCTTTCTCCCGATCGTTCATCCAGCGGACGTAGCGCTCCGCTCCCGGGCGCGGCAGCCAGCGGATGGGAGGCTCAGCAGGGTAACCGGCATCAACATAAGCAATCGATCCATCGGGCCTCCGAATCCATTTCGGATCGGATTCATTGCCATTGAGGTCCACGGGCAGGAGGATTGGATCTTCGGCCTGCATGTCGGCCTCGATCTCTTTTCTCAAGCCCGGATCGTTGAGAAACTCAAAATATTCACGACAGCTCACCTCGTACCGGGAGATGAAGAAATCCTTGATTTCAACAGTTCTTAGGGGCTGGGGATAAAAGCTGGAGGGATCGCCTCCCAGAATCGCCGGCCCCGCCGGAACGTGGAGAAAACTCTCGCCGATCTCAGCATCGGTGTAAAGATGGACGACCAGATGCAACCGGCAATCGCGAACGATCAGGAAGGGGAGGCGCGTGTCGCGATAGCCGGAAAGCCGGAGAACCGCCAGGTAACTGCCGGCAGCCACCTGGAACTCCGCGGCATCCGCATCCAGCGCGCCCCCGTCAAGGAAACTCAATGGGAACACATCGGTTTCAACGCACTCGTTGAGGCATGCCATGGTTGGAAATCTGCCGCAATTGGGAAATGTATCGTTGCCAGTGGACAAGCAACGCTCAAATCGCTCTCCATCCCTTTCTAGCTGGAGTCTCACATTTCTTATGGGCAAATGATTCAAGGAAAAATCCCGGTTTCCCGCAAGCGAAACAGGCAGATTATCAATTGTTATAATGCGATCGCCGGACTTCAAATCCAGTTTTTGGAGAGTCTGGCAAAAGAACGGATCGCTGAAAATTTTCATGATTGACTGGGGAAGTTCGGCGGGATTCCTCAAGAATCCCTTCCCGGGATGGTATGGAACCGGCATGAGGAGCAATCCGACCGGCTCGTAGCGGAAAAGATAAACTTGCGCCCCGGGAGGATCGCTTGCTATGGAGAAAGTCCCCTTCGCCCGCAGCCGATCCCTGAACTCCCGCGCGTGGCCGAGCAGCAGGGTCTCGAAGCGTTTTTTGCCGTCCTCATTTCCCTGACGTTCCTCTTCCAGAAAACGCGCCCACAGGAGACCGTTGAGCCCATCGCGAAGCTCGCGATTTTTCGCCTGGATCTCAAGCCCTCGCTGGGCCGCGAAGACGGCGAGGTTGAACCGCTCCTCGGCTCTCTTTTCAAGATCCGCGAGCTCCCTCTCGGCCTGAAAGATCGGCAGGCGAGCGGTGTATTCATCCTGCTCGGTGAATTGCTTGCGGATCTCCTCGAGCCGCTTCTCGGCCTCGGGAATCGCCGATCGCAGCGCGCGGAATTCACCGGCGGCTCGCCGCGAAGCCTCCAGCGCCTTCTGGACGTCCTGCTCAATCTCCCAGCGTTTCAGAAGGAGGCTCACGGCCAGACCGCCTCCGAGGATGGCAAGAAGAATGAAAAGCGCGGCGGCGATCTGTCGTTTCCGGCGCCGGAGGCGGCGCTCGAGGCGGCCCCAGCGGCCGATGGGCCGCGCCGACACCGGCTCGCTGGCGAGAAACGCGCGCAGGTCGGCGACCAGGTCTCCGGCGGTCGGATAGCGGCGGAATGGCTCGAACTCCATGGCCTTCTGGATGACCGCCGAGAGGTCCTCCGGGACCCCGGGATCGACCGCCGAGGGGGGCTCCGGATCGACGGCGAAAATCCGAGTCATCAACTCTTCCTTCCCCTCGGACTCAAAAGGCCGTTTCAACGCCGCGGCTTCGTAAAGCGTGACGCCCAGGCCATAGACGTCGGAACGCCGATCGATCGTGCTCCTCTTTCCCAGGATTTGCTCGGGGCTCATGTAGGCGACCGTTCCGAACACGGCGCCCGTTCGCGTCATCGTGGGGTCGGCGAGATGGCGGGCCAGGCCGAAATCGATGAGCTTCGCTATCCTCTTCTCGGTGACGAAGATATTCGAGGGTTTCAAGTCCCGGTGGATGATCCCCTCGGCGTGGATCTGATCGGCGGCGGAGCAGATGTCGATGAGGATTGCGGCCACCTCCCGGAAGCGGTCAGGAGAAGGCGAAGACTTCCAGCGGCCGATTTTCTTTTCCAGGGTTTCGCCCTTGAGGAGCTCCATGGAATAGTAGAAGTTCCCATTGGAGGAGCCCACTTGATATAGCGTGACGATGTTCTGGCTGCGGGCGCGCGCGATGGCGTTGATCTCGCGCTGGAAGCGCTCCTGGGTATTCTTGTCGGAGCCGGAAGGGATGACCTTGAGCGCGACGGGCCGGTTGGTCGCCAGCTCGAGGGCGTGATAGACGATGCCCATGCCGCCGCGGCCGATCTCCCGGATCAAGCGATGGCCGGGAATGCTCCCATGCGGAGCGGTGGAGTCCGCGGGAAGGGGTTCTTCGGCTGCGGTCCCAGGCGGATGCCGCTCCTCCCCCCACTTTTTCAGCCGGGCATCCGTTTCCATGAACCGGCCGCGGATCTTGAGGAAGAGCTCCCTCTCACCGGCATGGCTGCGAAAAAACTCTTCGGCCTGCTGGGGATCATCCCCACTTAAATGGTAGAGGAATTCCTCGACCCATGGATAGTTCCAAGCTTCATCGTGGTTGCAGGACAAGCTCAATCCTTTCGATCCTCAAATGCCAGATTGAGTGTATTTCAGGCGCAATGCGGCTGTCAAGATCCGGATCCGCCTAGGAAAGGGGGATGGGGAGATTGTTTCACGGCGGCTCAGCTTCACGGCCAAAGGCTTTAGAGCCGCACGCGGACCGTCTCCAGGGCGAAGGGGCCGATGGGCAAGGTGAAGGATCCGTCCTTCAGCTCGATCCCCGGCTTGGCGCCGGCGCTTGCGGCGGCCGGCATCGGCTTTTCCGTCGCCAGGACGCGCTCGGCGCTGCGGATGGCGCGGCCGGGTATGGAGATGCGCACCGAGTCCTCTCGGGGCGCTTGATTGTGGAAGCGCAGGATGAAGCCATCGCCATCCTCGGCGCGCTTGAAGTTGATGAGGACCGCATGCCTGGCCTCGGCTGCAAGGAGGCTGCCGCGACCGGCCGGCCTGGCCGCGGCGCCGGCCGAGGGCTTTCCCGCGCCCTGAGCCTGGCCCGGAACTCTCGCCGCGAGGAGAGGCTGGGCCGCCTCGCGGCCAAATCTCGCGGCGCCGCCTTCGATCCAATCGCCGCGGTGCGAGCGGAGCCGGAACCGGAAGCGGAAGTCGCCCCCCTGCCACTCCTGGAAGTTCGTGGACCAGCCGTTGTTGAGGCAGTTGGCGTAAATTCGCGTGTTCTGCGGGATGTACGCGGGATCCCAGCGGAAGAGCCGGAAGTCCCCCAAGGTGACGATGGTCGTGTCGATGGGAGACCACGTGACGCCGGCGCTCGGCCCCGAGACGTCCACCCAGTGCTGCACCGCGAACGCATCGTGGTTTCCCATCTCCTGGAGATCCCTGGCGGGATCCACGACGGAGCCGAGGAGTTCCAGGCGAAACTTCCCCTCTTTCACCTTGAACGGGAAGGCCACGTTCCCTTGCTCGACGAGGGCCGTGGGGCGCTTGCCGTGAAGCCGCACCTCGCACTCGATCCAGTCGAGCTCCTTGGGGAGAGTCACCATCTGGATGACGCGGTCTGTCGAGCCGATCTCGTATGGGAAGTTCTCGATGGGAAGCGAGCCTTCCGCCACCAACCGCTGGAAGACCGGGCCATCCTGCCGCCAGGTCCGAGCGACCCTGGGCACGATCCTTCCCGTCCCCTTCCCCTGGTACGGGCTCCCGTGCCAGCCCGCCCCCTCGACCTTGTCCATGCCTTCGTAAACGTACTGCCCGAGGAGGAAGGGGGCCTCCGGGTCCGTGAGTTCCTCCCCGCTTTCGCGGTCGACCAGGGATCGCACGGCGCCGGACGTCGAATCGAAGGAAACGCGGTAACGATGGTTCTCGATGATCCCGCCGGGTGCGGATCCCGGATCGGAGGGGACCGGCTCCGGCTTCCCGTTCGGCTCGACGACGAAGGTCGCATAACCCACCGGCGGCACGTCGCGCGCGAGGAAGACGATATCTTCCCCATCGTTTTGCCAGGGCGCCTCTTTCCCGCTCGAAGAATCGCGGATCGCCTTGGGAACTCCTTCGAGGTCTCCTTTCGGAAGGCGGACCAGATCGGAGCGCGCCCAGTTGAGCGGATTGAAGACGAGGATGCTTCCCGGGGGAATTCCGAGCGTTTCCCCCAGGGCCTCGAGACCCGCGCGGGCGGCGCGCTCCGCGATGCTCTTGGCGGCGCGGGCCTCGTCGCCCTTCACTTCCCAGGACCGGCGCATTTGCACGTAGTCCTCCTTCTGGTTGGTCTCGAGGTCGCGCTTCTGGGGAGGTTGGGGCTCCGGCTTGAAGCCCGCCATGCCCCAGGTGTGCTCGCTGAAGAGGAGCGACTGCTCATAGGCAACTTCCAAGTCCGCGGCCGGATACGGCCGCGCCGAGCCGCTCAAGGAGGCTGAGCTCCAGAGCTTCTCGGCGGCGGGAAGGAGCTCCCGCGCTTGCCTGGCCAGGGAAACCTCCCGAGCCATGCTCGCGACGCCGTGAATCCACCAATCCGTGAGCTCGTTTTTCACCACCGGGACCTTCTCCTTGAAGCGCGCCTCGATGGCCTCGACGAACTCCTCGAGAGGGCCGATCCGGATGCGCGGGTAGGCGTAACGCTCGGCGAAGGACCTGGCCATCTTCGCGACCTCGATCAGGTCCGCGGGTCCCACGTTGTCGCCGGTGACGTAAAGCGCGAGGAACGCGTCGTAGGGGTAGCCCTGGTCCCGCTCGAGCGCCAGGAGCCTCCCCTCGTCGAAGCCCCAGCCGTAGCCGTCGGTGAGCTGGGTGAGGACGCGGCTTCCGTCGGGCCCTTCCCAGTAAAAGAGAAGCGGCGCGCGCTCGCCCCGGACGCCGAAGTTGGCACCGATTTGAAGGAGGCGTATGCCGCTTCGCGCCAGGACTTCGGGCAGGAACCTCGTGTGGCCAGGGACGTCCGTCTGCTTGACCCAGCGCACCACCTTGCCGTACTTCTTCTCCAGCTTCGCGGAGGGATAAAACGCCCGGACCATGTCCTCGATGCCGCAGAAATAGGAATGGAGGGTGAAGGGCGCGGCGTTCCAGCCGAGGTCGCCTCGCTCGATGGCGGCATCGAAGTGCTCGACCTCCTTCTCGCCGAGGAGCCGGCGGAGCTTTCCCAGGACCCAGGTGGGATAGGTCCAGCGGAACCTCTGCTCCGGCGGGAAGTTGCGGGTCTCCTCGCAGTGCTGGAGGATCTTCGAGAGCATCGGTCCCGCGGCGTTGCGGAGCATTTCATCGAGAGGATGCGCGTAGCCGAGGTCGTAGTGGGTCTTCAGCGCCGCGTAAACGGTCCACTGGCGATGAGGCGTCACATCCACCTTGCTTCCAAGGCGGGCGCCGCCCGCCGTCACGAGCTCGCAGGTGTAGGAAGCCTGGCCGCGGGGCTCCGGAATGGGAAGCTCGTACGCCCCCGGGCGGAGGAACACCGACTCCGCGGGAAATTCCTTTTCGAGGTCTGGCCCGCGGAGAACGAACTTTCCCTTGCCGTCCCAGAATCCGTCCACTTCCGCTCGGATGACCTGGTGGAGCTTTCCCTCTACTTCCCGAAAAAAGAGGCTGTCCTTCAGTCGAAAGCCGCCCAGGTGTTCCACCGCCCAGCCGGGCGGAAACCGCTCCAGGCGAAGGCCGTCGTAGACGGCCCATGAGCCCGAGGAGTTTTCGATTCGAATTTCGTTTGCTCCGCGCCGGAGGGCGCTCGACGGGATGCGAACGAACTTCTGCTGGTCGCGGCCGTCCCTGGCGGTCTTGAACTCCTCGAGCTTTTCCCCGTTGGCCTCGAGCTCGAGAGCCGGCGGAAACTCGTAGTGGGATCTGCAGAGGTCCACGAGGAGAACGTAGGTCCCGGAAGGATCCGCCGGCAGGTCGAAGGTCAAGGTGAAGGCATGCGCCTTGGCCCCGGCCCATTGGTCCTTGGGGCCCGGGTGGATGTACGGAAAGCTCGAAGGGGAGTCCTTCCCGGCGGCGAAGCGGACCTCCTCCGGGAACTTTGCCTGAAACCGGGAATACTCTTCACGCTCCCCCAGCGCGAATTCCCGGGGGCTGTCGTCGAGCTTTCCAATTTCCCAGACCACGGACCAGGACTCCTCCGCCTCCGCCCCGGGCGTGGTCGAGACGCCGGGGAGAAAGGCAAGGGCCAGAAACGCAGGAACGGAAACTCCAGATCTCCGAGGATGAACTGGCGTCATGACGGCTGTCCTCCGTTAAATTCTTCCATCAAATCTTCTTCGCCGGCTATAGAGAAGTTTTGGTATCCAAAGACCGCTCTATCATTCGGCTGGCGTCTTGACTTGGCGTCCTTTGCGCCTTGGCGGTTCAATCCTCTTCTTCTTCTTTATTCTTCATGTTCCAGCCCTCGCCTCGGGCTCCAGCACCGGCAGGCCGACGGCGTGGCGCAGGCGGGCTTGCGATCGCAGCTGCTCGATCTGATTTCTCAAGTATGCCAGTCGCGCGGCGGTGCGCTGCAGCTCGGCGGCGGTGACGTCGAGCACCAGGGCGTCGCCGGCCCGGTACTGCGCGGTGACGCGGGCGAGCACTTCCTCCGCGAGCTGGACGGAGCGCTCGCTGACCGCGACGTTCTCCCGCGCCGCCTCGAGGTCGATCTCCGCCTGGCGGATCTCCCGATCGATTTTTTGCACCAGCTCCCGCTCCTGGCTTTTCAGCTCCTCGATCTCCTTCTGGGCGGCGCGCTGGCGGGCGAGCGTGGCGCCCCCCGTGAAGAGGTTCAGGGTGGCGTTGCCGCCGGCCAGGAATTCGTCCTTGTCATGGTTGAGCTTGAGGTCGTCGAGAGAGATGGCCCCGTAAGATCCGAAGGCGCTCAGGGAAGGCCACCAGGCGGCCTTTTCCAGCGAGAGCCGGTTCTCCGAGCTCTTGATCCGGGCATTCAAGCTCTTCAGCTCGGGGCGCTGCCGGAGAGCGAGCTCGAGGCGGCTCGCCGGCGGCAGCTCCAGGCCTTTTTCCGGGCCGGCGATCGGCGCCTCCTCGTCGATTTCGGCGCCGATCAGCTCGCCCAGGGCCGCCAGCAGGCTCCGCCGCGCGGCCCGGGCGGCGTTCAAGGCGAGCTGGTCCTCCGAAACCCGTGCCGCGAAGCGCAGCTCGTCCACCTTGGAGCCTTCGCCGGCGGCGGCGCGCTCGCGCGCCTTCTCCTCCTCCTGGCGGCTGAAGCGCAGCGCCTCGGTGGCGATGTCGATCTGGCCGCCGGCGAGGAGGAGGCTGAGGAAGGCCTCGGTGACGCGCAGGGAGAGGTCGTTCAAGGCCTGCTCGTAGTCCTGCTTGCGGGCCTCCAGCTCGTGCCCGGCCGCTCTTTGCGAGTAGTAGTCCCTCCCGCCGTCAAAGAGCGGATACGTGGCGTCGAGGCCGCCCGAATAAATATCCGAGCCCCGGCCGGTGAAGAAGCGGGTGCGCGTCGAGGAGCCGCTGACATCGGTGCCGCTGCGGCCCCGGAAGTCGGCCGCTTCGATGAAGCGGACATATCCCAGCCGGCCGGCGAGCGCCGGGTAAGAGGCCGCGCCGGCTTCCCGGAGGAGCGCCTCGGCCCGCTCCATCCGCTTCAGCGCCGCCTCGACGGTGGGATTGCGCTCCCGGGCGAGGCGCAGGGCTTCCTCCCAGCTCAGCCGGCGGATCTTCTCGACGGGGGGGGGCGGCGGGGATCGATAGCTCGCCGCCGCTCCGCCTCCCTCCTCTCCGAACCACTCCTGGGGAGGCGGCAGGGCGGTGCAGGAGAGCATGAAGAACATCCCCAGGAGGAGCATCGATCGGGAGATCACGGTGCGCTCCCTCCAGGTTGCTGGGCCGAAGCTCCCTCCCGGCTGAGCATCCCCAGGAAGGACTGCGCGTCGAGCACCAGGCTCAAGAGCGCCGGGATGAGGAAGAGGGTGAAGATGGTCGAGACCAGGAGTCCGCCGGTGACGACGCTGCCGAGGCCGCGGTACAGCTCCGAGCCGGCCCCGGGCGATATCACCAGGGGCAGCATGCCGAAGACCGAGGTGAAGGCGGTCATGAATATGGGGCGCAGGCGGGCGCGCACCGCCTCGAGGATGGCCTCCTGTCGTTCC
This sequence comes from Planctomycetota bacterium, assembly GCA_016209605.1. GTDB lineage: Bacteria > Planctomycetota > UBA8108 > UBA8108 > JACQVS01 > JACQVS01. Next base: position 9,604 of record JACQVS010000245.1, on the reverse strand, counting down.
ATCCCCTGCCGCACGCCTTCCAGCGACCGGTAGACGATGAGGATGGCGTTGTTGACCACCACGCCCACAAGGATGACGAAGCCCAGCATGGTGAGGATGTCCATCTTGACCTCCGGGACGAAGAGCTGCAGGAGATGCAGCGAGCAGACGCCGCCGCCCGCCGCCAGGGGCACGCTGAAGAGGATGATGAACGGATAGAGGAAGCTCTCGAACAGCGCCGCCATGAGGAGGTACGTGATGATCACGGCCAGGACGAAGTTCCACTGGAATGCCCGCAGGGCCTGGGAGAGCTCATCGGCGGTGCCGGCCAGGTGGATGTGATAGAAGCCCTTCAGCTCCCCCGAGGCCTGGAGCGGCCGGACGATCTCTTCTTTCACGGTCCGGATCGCCGCCTCCAGCGGCACCTCCCTCGACGGGATGAGCTGGATGGTGATGGAGCGCTGCGTTTCGATGTGGTTGATCTGCTCCGGGCCGCGGGTCACCTCGATGCGGGCGACCGATCCCAGGGTCACGACCTTGCCCGCGGGGGTGTGAACGGGGACGTCCTTCAAGTCCTGTGTCCTCCAGGCCTTTTCCTGCCCGGCCCCCATGACCATGAGGTCGACCTCGCGGCCCTGGATCTTGTAGTCGCTCGCCTTGGCGCCATCGAGGAGCGCGTCCACGAGCACCCCGATCTCCAGGGCGTCGAGCCCGAGGTCCTTGGCGCGTTCGCGGTCTGGGGTGACGCGCACTTCCGGAGTTTGCAGGTCGAGGCTGGGGATCGGGCGCGCCTGATGCCCGGCGCTGAAGGGGAAGAGCTGCATTACCTGGCCGAAAATCCGGCCACCCAGGCGGACCAGCTCCTCCAGGTCGGGCCCGGAAATTTCGATGTCGACCCTCCGGCCGCTCGAGGCGCCGCGCTCGAAGAGGCTGGTCTGGCGGACGACGGAGATGACCCCCGGCAGGTCGTCGACCGCCTCCTTGAGGACCGGCACCAGCTCGGCGGCCTTTTGGGAGTCGGCCGCGCGCGCGCCCATGAAGACGGCGTTTTCGCGGGCCACGAAGAAGAAGTGGAGAATCCGCGGGCCGGCGGAAAGCGCCGCCGTTTCGGCGCGCCCTCCGGAGCCGGAGGACCCGCCCCGAGCTTCCGGCAGCTCCCCTTCCGGCACCAGGTAGCGCTCGAGCCGCTTTTCGATCTGCCTCCCCATCGCCGAGATCTCGTCGACGCTGTAGCCGGGCGGCGGCAGCAGGAAACCGATCACCAGGTTGCGGTTCCCCTCCGGCAGGTACTCGGCGTTGGGGAGAAGGAAAACCGCCGCGCCGATCGAAAGGCCGGTCAGGAGAAGGATGGCGGCGAGCTTGTTGAGCCAGTGGCGGTTGATGAGGCGCACCGCGGCGGCGGTGAGGTTTCCAAACCGCTCGAACAGCCGCAGCTTGAGGAGGCTGGGACTTTGATCCAGCGAGACGCCGCGGATCATCTGGGCCGCCATTGACGGGATGACGGTGATGGAGACGAACAGCGACAGGCCGATCGAGCAGCTGATGGCGATGGCGATATCCTTGAAGAGCTGCGCCGCCTGCTCCGCCATGAAGAAGATGGGGAAGAAGACGGCGATGGTGGTGAGGGTGCTGGCGAGGATGGCGCCCCACACCTCCCGAGTGCCGTCGAGGGCCGCCTCGATCCGCCCTTTGCCCATCTGCCGGTGGCGGAAGATGTTCTCCAGGCTGACGATGGAGTTGTCGACCACCATGCCGGAGGCGAAGCTCATGCCGGCGAGGCTGATGACATTGACCGTGCGTCCCAGGAGCTGCATGAGGATGAAGGAGCCGATGATGCTGATGGGAATGGCGACGGCGATGATGAAGGTGCTCGAGAAGTGGCGCAGGAAGAGATAAAGGACCGCCACCGCCAGCACGCTGCCGGCCGCCAGGTCCTCGAGCACATGGTTAATGGACTCGTCAATGTACTCGGTCTCATCGTAAACCTGCACCAGGGTCAGGCCGCGCTGGTCGAGAAAGTCCCCGTTGAGCCGGGCGACGACCTCCTTGACGCGGGTCATGGTCTCGAGGACGTTGGCGCCGGCCCGCCGCACGCAGTTGATGGCGATGGTCGGCCGGCCGCGCTGGCGGACGAAGTTGTCCTTCTTCTTCATGCCCATGCGGACCTCGGCGACGTCGCGGAGGTAGACGCGCTTGCCGCCGGCGGCCTCGAGGACCACCTTTTCCACATCCTCGGGCTGGACGTACTCGCCCACGGTCCGGACGACGTACTTGCGCTTCCCCTCGGCAAAGTCGCCCCCGCTCAAGTTGGCGTTTTCGCGGTCGAGAGCCCGCATCACCTCGCTCCAGGAGATGCCCCGTTCAGCGAGCTTCTCCGGATGGACGAGGACCTCGAGCTCCTCCTCGCGGCCGCCGAAGACGTTGGCGGTGCCGATCCCCGGCACGCGCTCGAGCTGCGGCTTGATGACGTCCTCCGCCAGGCGGTAGTAGCTGTCCATGTCGCTCTGGTTCCCCGGCAGCCGGTGCAGCATGAACCAGGCGATGGCGTTGTCGGTGCGGTTGGAGGTAGAGATGACCGGCTTGTCGGCGTCGCGCGGGTACTCGGGGACCTGCTCGAGGCGGTTCGAGACCCGGAGCATGGCCGCGTCCATGTCGGTCCCCGGCGGAAAGCGCAGCACGATGCGCCCGACGCCGTTCAAGCTTTCGCTGGTGAGGCGCTCGGCCCCTTCCACGCCCTTGAGCTGGTCCTCCTGCTCGTCGACGATCTCGCGCTCGATCTCGTGCGGGCTGGCGCCGAACCAGCGCGTCTCGACGGTGATCTCCGGCTTGATGATGTCGGGGGTGAGCTGGACGGGGATCTTGAGCAGGCTCAGAACGCCGAAGAGGACGACCAGCAGCACCCCGACGGTCACGGAGACGGGCTTCTGGACGCTGAGATCGATCACTGCTTCGGCTCTCCAGGGGCGCCGGAAACGAGGCGCACCGGCATCCCCGGCTGGACGCGCTCGTTCCCCTTGACGATGACCTGTTCGCCGCGCTCGAGGCCGCTCGTGACCGCGATCTTGTCGCCGCTGGCCTCGCCCGTCTTGACGAGGCGGCGCTCGGCGGCGCCGTTCTTCACCACCAGCACGAACTCCTGGTCGCCTTGCTGGAGCAGGGCATCCTTGGGAATGGCCAGCGCTTTTTGCGGCTCGCCGGTGCGCAGCTCGACGCGGGCGCTCATGCCGGCCTTGAGCTCGCCGTTGTTCTGGATCTCGACGCGCACGGGGAAGGTGCGGGCGCCGGCATCCCCTTCGCCGGCGATGGAGGCGACTTGCCCCTCGAACTGGCCGGTCTTCGCCGCCGGGACCAGGACTTTGACCTTCTCTCCTTCGACGACGAAGCGGAGGTAACGCTCCGGCACGTTGACGCGGATGAAGACGGAGGAAAGGTCGACGAGATGCGCCACGGCGCCGCCGCGGGGGAGGTACTCGCCGATCTGCGTGGCCTCCCGCACCACCTGGCCGTCGAAGGGGGCGACGACCCGCTTCTTGGCGAGGTCCGACTTGAGGACCTCGAGGCGCGCCTCGATCTGGGGGATCTTGAAGGACTGGGTCTTCTCCTCGGCCACCGCCCAGTCGAGCTCCTTCTGCGTCTTGGCGTCCTTCTCGATCAGCTTCTGGATGCGCTCGAGGTCGAGCTTGGCGCGGCGGTGCAGTACCCTGGTCTCCTCCAGGAGAGCTTCCGCTTCCTTCAATTCCCAGCGCAGGACGTCATCGCGGAGGAGCGCCAGCACCTCCCCCTCCTTGACCTGTTTCCCCTCCGCGGCCGGGTAGCCGATGACGTAGCCGTCGATGGCGGCGGCCACGACGCTGCGGCGGCGCGGCTCGGTGGAGCCGAGGAGGAGCGCCGCCGGGGCGATCTCCACCTCCTCCACCGCGGCCGCCTCGACCGGCGCGGCCGGCGGGGTTTGGGCGAGAAGAAGCGTTGAGAGGCAAAAAAGGTTCATATGAAAAATCAGCCGGAACGGGAAATCTTACCAGAAAAAATACCCGCCGCGATGGATTTTTGTGAGGAAGATCGTCACTTTCCACCACCCGATCTACAGCTCGGCGGTCGCCAATCCCCTCAGCCGCGGCCAGCTCGAGCCGCTCTTCAACCAGTACGGCGTCGACCTGGCCTTCCAGGCACACACTCATTTTTACGAGCGCACCTATCCGCTGCGGGGCGGAGCGGTGACCGAGGCCGGCGAGGAGCCGGATTACCTCGATCCGCAAGGGACCATTTATCTGGTGATCGGGGGAGGGGGCGGCACGTTGCTCACCGCTACCCCTAAGGCCTACAGTGCCAGGTACAAGTCGACCTACCACTGGGTCGAGGTGGAGGTGGATGGCAACCGGCTGGCGCTGACCGCCATCGACAGCCAGGGGGCAATCCTTGACAAGATGACCATCACCAAAACGCCGCCGCCGGGGCCGCAGTTCCGCCGCGGCGACGCCAACGCCGACGGCGCCCTGGACGTGAGCGATGCGGTCTTCGCGCTGCTTTACCTGTTCGCGGGAAGGCAGGCGCCCGCCTGCGAGAAGAGCCTCGACTGCGACCAGAGCGGCAAGCTGGAGGTCGCCGACCCCATCGTCCTCCTCCGGCACCTCTTCCTCAACGGCCCGCCGCCCCCCGAGCCCTTCGCCGCCTGCGGCAGCGATCCTGCCGCCGCGGAGCTGGCGTGCAAGGCCTTCCCGCCGTGCTCGTGAGCCATCCGCGAACCTGGTTTATTGGATGAAACGTTTCAGCCCTCCGCCGGCTTCTTCAAGGTAGTCTCCAATGCAAAGCCTCGAGATATTATTCCAGATCCTCAACCATGAAACCCAGATAAGGTGAAAACCGATGGATTTGAATCGTTCGAAAGAGCTTTGAAGGCTATCGTTGAGAAGGTAAACTAATTGCCGAGAGGTCGAAAATGCATCTGAAAGCTTATCCCGAGACCTTCGGGGACGATTGGAGCGGTTCTCCTGTCCCGCTCTGGAGTACCGCCGTTTTGATGGAAAACGCGGTGAGGGGAGATCGCGCGTCTTTGGGGCGGATCATCCAGCGATTTGAACCGCTTCTCCAGCATGTTGTGAGGCGATACCTGGGCCCGGAGCGCTTTGCCGATGAAGGGGAGGACCTCCTCCAAACCCTCCGCCTGGCGCTGGTCAAAGCCCTTCCTTCGGCTCGGGCGCGGGACCTCCCTTCCCTCACCGCTTGGATCAAGAAAGTGGTGTGGAGCCGGCTCCTGGACTGGGAAAAATCCAGGAACGCGGCGCGGCGGCGATGGCCGCGCCCGATGGTGAGCCTTTCGGCCACCAACAAACCGGAAGTGGAGGCCCTCTCCCCCACTCCCAGCGGTATTTTCATGGGCCAGGAAGAGCTTGAGAAGCTCCGTGCCGCCATTGAGAAGGTTCCTTCCCGGTACCGGGAGCTCTTGAGGCTGCTTTATGAGAAAAGCCCGACCCCGGCCGAGGTGGCCCAATTCCTGGGCAAGGAACCCGAGGCGGCCCGAAAGTTTGTGGCCCGTGCCTTGACCCACCTGCGTCAAGTTTTTGTGCCCAACTGAAGAAAAAATCAAGACTTGGCGCTCTTCGCAAAGCGAATGGCAGTTTGAAGGAAAGCAAAAATCGTCCGCTTTCGCGTCAAAAGTCGTCTTTAGATTCCAGAGTAGTCCAATTAAAGATGGTAACCGGGATCCTGGGAGCATTGACCTTGGTCGCGGCAATACTGATCTGAAGGTAGAAAGGAGGATAGGAACTGGCAAAATTGCAAAATTTCAATACCTCGAAAACGGATGCGTTAGACGGTTGGGGCAAGGGCAACCGCGGATTTCAGAAAAAATGAAAATTCAATCCATTGGGTTTTTACGGATAGGGAGGAAAATAGTATGTACCGTCTTCTTTTGACTATAGCAATTGCAGGAATCTTTCTATCGAATGATTGGCTGGAGTCGATTCAAGGGGCGGAGCCAGCTTCTCGGATGGTTTACAAAACGGGGGACCACAACGGGGATGGAACTGTCGATCTTTCAGACGCCGTTTACCTCTGCCGATGGATCTATCTCGGAGGGCCACCTCCAGTCTCGAACGAATGCGATGAGGTCAATGCCATCGATGATGCCGCTACTGGCGTTGGGTTTGGCGCCAACTCTCCCGAGTCCGAGTCCAAGAAGAAAACCATCGTCTACTTCGTGCGACACGGCGAGGACGTGCCGGAGCTGGAGAGATTCGATCCCAGCTTCACGGTCACGTTCAACAACTGTAACCAGGACGTCCTCAATCCGTGTTGCGAGGAGGTCCTCAACCCGCTTGGCCAAGCGCGCGCGGCCGCATTGGCCGATTGGTTCGAGGCCAAACACATCGCTCGGACCCTGACTCACGTCATCGCCAGCCACAAGATCCGCACCCGCCAGACGGTCGAGAAGATCGCCCTGGCGGCGGGCCTGGGCGGTGATCTCGACGGCGACGGCGATCTCGACGGCACCGACATGGACCAGGCGCCCGGCGACGGCGTGATCAACGTCCCTTCCACGCCTCTGGAGTGCGATCCGGGATTCACGTCGTCATCCTCGGCCAGGCAGCCGCAGATCAATTACCTCAAGACCCTCCCCCTGGGCAGCAGGGCGGTCGTCTGCTCCCACAGCCCGGTCGTGTATCCCCTCATGCGGGCCTTTGGCGTCGACACGAGCGACCCGGTCAATTTCCCCAAGGACAGCAGGGGAAGGGTGAAGGGATTCAACAACTTGTGGATTGTCCAGCTCGACTTGGTGGAGGTCGAAGGAGCGCTCCAGTATCAGGGCCGGCTTCTCGAACACCTGCTTCTCGATTTAAACCTCGAGGTGTCCCTCATCAACCGCGAGCACGGCGAGGGGGATGAAGACGACGAGAAGTAGCGATCCTCGGCGCATGGCCAGCGCCGCCGAGGACCCTGTGGATCCTCGGCGGCGCTTCCATGAGATGGTCCCTACGGGATCGGAGAACGCTCCGGGTCTTCACCACCCTCTCGGATCGCCCGACGGAGCCCCTCCTCGATCCAAAGCCGGATGACGACCTGGTAGCGCAGGTCGTGCTGACGGGCGACCTCCTTGGTGAGTTCCAAGAGATCTTGATCCACACCTAGGGAATGAAGCGGAGGCGTTAACCCAGTGCCCGAAATGCAAGCGCGGAAAGCTGGTTTGTGTGGCCAGATTTGAACGGGGCGAACCCATTCCTCAGGATTTTGTTCAATTGGCAACCCTTGACACTTCATGAACCAGAAGCAAAAACCCCCCACTCAAATCGCCTTTTTCCAAGTTTCCCCTAATGCGACTTGGTGGCGGCAAAACTTTGACCACAGGGTGATCACTCGTAACGGGAAATCGCCGGAAAGCGGCGAATTGCGGGGAAGGGTGGCCAGGGATTGGCCGAAAAACTCACGAGCGCGGGGAATTGCCAGGGAACAATTCTCAACGATGGCTCATTGAAAATAATTCCGTCCGCTTTGGGGAATCCCGGCGTCTTTTACTATTATGATGTATGATGCCATTTTCTCTTGGATATAATAGATTTAAGGTCCTGGGCGGGAGGGAAGTGACCTTAATGGCAATAAAGAAGGTCAAGTTATTGGCCGGGTTGGCAAGTCTCGGCTTGATCCCTGGATGTCTTTGGATCCCAGCGGTCACCGTAGCCACCATCGTCGCCACCTCGGATTCGGATGACAGGGGAACCATAGGTCCGCCCCCCCCACCTCTGCCAATCGGTCCATACACTGGAGCCTTTTATCCCTTGCCCGCGAATGCGATCGATGTCGCCGTGGGCGACTTTGTTCCGGATCGGGAAAATCTCCCAGGAAACGTTGGACCACAACTCGATGTGGCGGTAATCACTGAACTCACCAACCCATCGGCGGTCATCATTTTTGGGGGGGATGGGAGCGGAAGTTTTCCTGACTCCTGGCCGGTCCCTCTGAGCGCGGAAAATTCAAAAGCCCTGGCAGTAGCAGCCGTATCACTCAAGGGTGGCGGCGACGCCATCCTGGTAGCAACCGAATCCACCCTGGAGCTGATCCTGCCGGGTAGCTCCCGCGGAGAATTCGAGAACCTGGTGATCGATGAGAACCTGGAATCGGAAACGGGCCGGTCCATGGCGATCGCCGATTTCAACGGCGATCAGCTTCCGGATGCCGCAGTCACCAGGCCCTCCCGCTCGGAGGTGAACCTGTTCTACGGGCAGGAGTCGGAGGGGAGATTGATCGGTTTCAAGAAAGGGGGCGAACCGCTGCGCGCCGGTTCTCCTCGTTCTCTGGCGGCGGCGAATTTTGACCTTGACCCCTGCAGTCGGAGCGATCTGGTGGTCCTGGCCGAGGAACTGTTTGATGATAAGAGAGCCCCGACCCTCCTCCTGTTCCTTTCCTCCCCCGGCGAAGTTTGTGTGACCCAGTTCACGGAGAGCAATTTTGTTCAGCAGAAATCCCTGGCCATCAACGAAGCCGGAAGTTCCATCACCGCCAGCGATGATTCCAGGTTCAGCGAGGACGAGTTTCCCGACCTTCTGGTGGCATTGGCAAGCGATGAGGTTAGCAAGGTCTTGATCCTCCCGCCGGTGGACGGCGGCAAATGGGGTCTGGCCCGGCACCCGCGCGCCGTATCGCTCACCGGCCCACCCAGCGATGTGGAGCTCATCCATTTGCCAGGCGGACCGAAGAGGTCCACCTCTAACGAAGAAATTCTCGATTACGTGACCACCGATTTCGGCTCCCGCGCCATCACCTGCACCTACACCTCCAGCGATGCCTTGGGCTTCGAAGATCCCATCACCTATTTCCTCCCCGGCGAAGGCAAGGCTCTAGCGGTGGGAGATCTCAATGGCGATGACCTTGAGGATGTGGCGGTCGTCACCGCCGAACCGGCCATGCTCGCGGTGCTGCTCGCCAATCCCCCTTTTGAAGACGTGGAGTCGGACCCGTTCCACTACCTTTCCGGGAGCACCGCCGGCGAGGATCCGCTCCGCACTCCAGGTGGCCTTGGGATCGCCTTTGGTTTCGGGGGCCGAGATCAAACCAAACCTTTTTTGGCCACCGTGAGCCGGGTGAGCAACGAGATTGCCGTCTTTTATATAAACCCAGCCGAATTAGAGATTGTAAAGATCGAACGCTACCGCCAGCTGGGAAAAGGGCTTCGCTCCATCGTCGCCGGCAACTTTGATGGGCAGGGGGGAGATGACCTCATCGTCGCCGCAGCCAAAGATGGGAAGGTGTTCCTTTTCTCCAACCAGGGTAGTGTTTCGCCGAGGTTTCAAAAAGAAGCCTCCGCTCTCGTCGATTTTTTTGCCGAGCCTTTGGATCTGCGTATTCCACCGGAACTGCAAAATTTCGAAGGGGGGAGCGAGGTCGGATTTCGCGTCATGGCGATCGCGTCCATGGATGCCGGGAATTCCCTCCCGGATCTCATCATCCCCATCACCGTAGGGATCATCGGAACTCCTCCGGAAAGAATCGATCTAATCGAGGATTTTGTGGCGGTGCTGTTGAATCCCGGCGTGGCTGATCGAAGCATCCATTTTTATCGCACCCTGGACGATCCCCGCGGAGTCACCGTGGCCAATCTGAACGGCGACGGCGCCCCGGATCTCCTGGTGGCCTG
>JACQVS010000244.1 GCA_016209605.1 Planctomycetota bacterium | reverse complement strand
GGGAGACCGGAGTGATTATCGTACTCAAGTAATCGTCCAAGGCATAGCTACTCGTAACTATTTGGAACCCACTGGCCATGAACTCTATAGGATACGACAAGATCTCCTTTTAGAGAAGGCAAAGACTGAAGCTCGAATAGCTGCGGCAAATACCAATGAGAAAGCATCCTCCACACAAGCAGTAGTCGATGTGTGGATCTACCGTTGCGCACTCATCTGCTCGATGTTGCAACAAGAGACATCCAACTACGACTTCATCAACAATAACACAAGCCAGATCCTCACAGTGGCATCTGACGCTACAAGGGCTCTCCAGCAATTCCAGGAGCGACTCAAAGAGCACCTTGTTCTACAGAAGTCCCAAACAGACGCAATCGACACTCTTAGCGACAAAATAGACGAAACAATATCTTCTCTCATGAAAAGCGTTGGGGCACTTCAAACGCTTGATTACCTATCGCAAGCCAGTAGGTTTACTAGTGTGTTTGTTAAGTGGGATATTGATGAATTCAGAGACTTATTGGCAATTGATTTTTGTGGAGAATTGATGCAAGCACACCAAGAAGACCTGATGGCTATTAGCCCGGACCGTGACTACCGAGCAGGGTTTGTGCACTACTGCGTATCGGTATCGAAGCAACTAGATAATGGCACTGGCCGCTTGCGCTTCGAAATCAATGACGCTGGGGAAAGTATCATGGCCAGCTGCTTGACAAACTGGTTATCCGTGGAAAATCAAGGGGGGAACTGGTTGAGTACCCTCACTGTAGCGGGAAGGCTTGCGGAATGTCGCTCTGGGCAACAGACTGCGTGGAACGCCCTGGAAAAGCTTGAAAACTCTTTTCTCGATGGCAAAGTTATTCTTACCAAAGAAGAAAGCCACAGGTTCTCCAGCATTGTAAAGGCGCTTAGAGCCCTTCCGATTCATGTGTTGCACGATAAGTTCCTTGATTCATTGCAAACCGTGAGTGAAGTGGCGATCTTGTATCACTCTGAAGACGGGTACGATGCTGTAAAGGGCCGAGCCCTAATCCTCCTACGCAACGAACCGCGTCTTAGGGTTCAACTATGCGCTTTTTTAGTGAAAGTAGCAAGGATGGATGCGATGAAGCATCGAGCTGCAGGGCGTTGTAGTTTAGCAATCTCAGAATTTACGAAGGCTATATCGAAAGAGGCATGTGAGAACGTAGAAGAGATTGTGCAGGCTTTCAAAGCTGAAGTGTTCGAGTCGGGTCTAAAAGAAGCAAAAGCACTTATCGGGAAAAACACGTCTCCACCTGTGGATCTATTGTCAGATCTTTGTCAAGTAGACGCAAGTGTGGAGGGGAAAAAAAGGCTTGTAGACTTGATTGAGTTGTCTGCAAAAGTACAAGGGGCCGTGCTTGCCGTAAAGACACCTGAGGCGTGCATTGCCGTCGGACAGCGATTGGCGGCGCTGGGGGATAGTGCTGCGTGGAAAGAATGCGTTGGAGATGCCCGGCTGGCGGTCACCGAGGAGAAGTCTCGAGACTTTGTCTCGTTTCTGAAAACGGCAGAGGCTCGTGGCGTTAAGGAGCTGTTTGATCGCGAAGAGGGAGCCTCTTCATCGGAAGGCAGGGCAAAGCGAATTCAGGAAATGAAGGCGAGTTTCTTGAAAAAGGCTTCCGAGGTCATGGAGGGCTCCAATGACCTCCAAACCTTAAAAGGCGCGTTTTCTGTTCTCTCACAGTACGACGCTGCCGGCAGTGTAGACGTTTTGAGTAGACGGCTCGAGGGTATACTCAGGAAGGCCGCAGAAGGCCAAGCTTGGTCGCTTGGTGACGGGGCAGTGAAACTCTTCAAAGACCTGTGCTGTCGTGGAGATATGGCCAGTTACTGTGGCCAGAAGTATTACGGCAGCTTTGTGTCGGCCTACTTCGAACTGGCTGTGGCTTTCGAGAGCTCTTGGAGCCCCCGTTTTGTAGCCGATGGATATAAGGATCGATTTCACTACATTAGGGAGATTGTGCAATGGAAGTGCGATGTTGTAGAGGATAGCCAAGTGCTCAGAGCGCTTCGTGGACACTTAACTGAGAAGGACCCCGATGCCTTGGAGGCGTACGACATAATTTCGCTTATTCGCATAGGAGATAAGAGCCTCGATGGGTTCAAGCAGACTCGCAGCTTTCTGGCCTTCAGAAGGACTTTTGAGGCTTTGAGGATCGAAGAACAGTACCCCATTCTTTTGACACATAAGAAAGGGGACAATGCTAAGATAGATTTCTATTTGGCATCACACGACGCTGACATTCGGAGGGATTATGCGAAGTGGGAGGCGGATGTTACAAATTATTATCATATTATTGATAAGCCCGGAGATGTGACGCTCAATGTTAATGCCCCTAGTGCTGAATTGGCAGTGAAAGCCTGTATCGCAGGTTTGATGGAATTTCATGGGACGAGAATGAGACCAGCGGTTGAGGCAATTTATGGAAAAGGGACACGGGTAGAAGTTGAAAGGTTAAAGGAAAAGTACTCAGAATCAGCGGTAAAGGTGTATCTTAGAATTACAGTGGTTGATCAATTTAATGATTTTAAGGCAGGAGATTCCAAGTATGATGAACGATCGGTAGTTATAGATATGGTAGGGAACCGGTGGAAAGTAGCAATTGATCTTACGAGTGGTGCGAATTACTAGATTTAATCGTCACCATCGCAGCCCCGCTCGATAATATGCTCAGAGTGTCTGCACGTCGTTTCAGCACTATCAATGCCGGTTCAAAGGAGACCATTTTGCCGGTCTGGCTGGCCCAGGGGGTAGATGAAACCCCCAGGAATGAAACGCAAGCATTGGCATGAGGATAGGAAGAAGAATGAAATCGAGTACTGCGGCAACGTGGTGGGTCAAATTGACCGGCATCCTGGGTCAAGAATGACTGGGAATGACAATCACTGAAGAGTGAGCGTTCTTTCACGACGTTGGGTGATTAATAAAGATATGAGGTATCTATGAAATGTAAAGTAGTTGTATTCTTTTTTTTTACTCTTGCGATCATGTCCAGCTGCTTGTCTCCAAAACTACGGTTTTCGAATCCTCAAGAAGATGTGGCTATCAAAAATCCAATCAAGGGACAAACTCCATTAGGAAAAGTGACGATAGAAGAAACAACTGAAGATGGCGAGATAGGCCCAGATGGGATCCCGCTTGGCGGAGGGGGCTATCTTGACTTCAGCAATGACCCTGTGGCACAGGAGGCTATCTGGGGAAAGATGATTAGTCGTTGAGGCTTTTGGGATAATATTGGGATGAAAAGGTTAGCCCTATTGAAAAGAACGCCTCGGGTAGGGAGGGAACGGGTGGAAGTACTCGAAGGTGAGATAGCCCATGTTGCCGGCCTTGTCGAAAGCCTCGATGACGGCGGGCCGTTGGTGGTTCCGTCGAGGAGCGGGCGGATAGTCTCGATCGAGAAGATAGTCTCGATCGAGAAGTTGGTGCCCTTCTTCGAGTACTCCTTCAAGTGCACGTTATTCTGGCGCCCGCCCATAATAAGCCATTGGAAACCCTTCTTTTAATTGGCTCTCCCACGAAATGGGTAAACTCTAATAATGTTCTTCGACGTTGCGGACACTTGGAATTCTATTGACATCGGTCAAGCTGTCCTTCAATACAGCAATTTTATCGTCTCTGCTTTCGTTAAGACAGACGAGTCGACATTCTTGGCCTCGAGCATCCATAAATGACAGGAAAGGGAGGTCCATGCTATTTTTTTTGTAGAAAAGTTGCTTGAACAGATGGGAAAACACTTCATCCGATTTTTTATATATACCTCCAACAACCGTCCAGCCATCCATTGACAAACCGGATTTTAATGATATTATCATTAGCTGGGCATCGTTTTCAGACTTGCAATAAATATAAAGTGTTCTTTTCGCTGTTAAGCTCTTTCCACTGGTTAGCGTGGCAGATTTTATGTGGGTTATTCCGGCAATAAACGACGGCATGTCGTAAGTTTTAGAAGGCTGAGCCGGATCAATGGCTTTATAGTTGGGATTCTCCTTTGACCTGTCTGCTTGTCTCTGATCTTGAGCAAATGCTTGTTTCAATGGTTTTTGTTGTTTAAATAGTGGCAAAGGTCCATCATCTGAAATCATCCACAACCCAACTATTAAGATCCCTACGGTAATTCCAACCAAGTGGATTGGAGAAAGTCTAACTTTGTTGTCAGAACAATCTTGTAGTCCGATAGCTGGTACAGCGGCCTTGTAAGGAATTTTACAAATTTCTTGGGAGGATTCAGATATCGTATTAAGTAGTGGAAGTGGGAAGACACTCCCCCCTAGTAATCTGGCTTTCTCGGCCTGGAACTCAGCATCGTTGAGGATCCCCTTTTCCTTAAGAACCGCTAGCCTCTCAAGTTCTTCCACGTTGGCACTGAGCTTCGGATGGTTCTGCGAGCCGACATTCTTGCTATCGTCTTGTCTTTGATTCATGACCTGGGATCGCTTTATGAGGTAGTAAGGGAAACCAACGATCCAAAATAGGAGTGTGGTCAATAGCCATGCCAAAGCCCCGTTGTTGGCGGAATACGGTTTCTTATCGATGGGAATTTTGTTGTTCTTCGCATCCACCGCGACCCAGATTGCCGAAACCACTATGACAATGAGAATGAGGATTTCCATTGCTGCCACCTGTTTTCTTAATCGGTTGCTACGTCACGCCGGGAACACGCACTGCACGAACAATGCCCTCCTCCCATTAAGGACAACCGGTTTTCTTTTGTCCGGAAGGCTAGAATCGCGGCGTTTGATTAAATATACAATGGAAGTATCAAAACGGCGTTTACTGAAGCTACCGGGACACCACAATAATCTCGAAGCTTTGGTTATCGGACTGTTTCTCTCCTACCCCGTTGATCTCTCCACCAACTTCAAGTCCAATGCGCGCGTTTGAAAGAGACAAATTCCAGGAGGTTTCAGATGGACGCCGTATTCCTCCTGGTAGTTCGCCCTCGGTTTCGGTAACCTCGCGGATCTCGCAGAGTTCGTGGAGGACGTATTACCACGGGGAGTATTCCCTGAAATCATGAGGTTCGCGTGTTTTCAGGGTTTACAGATTCCTTGGAGTGGAGGACGTATTCCATGGCGTAATAGTAAACGCCGCGCTCGCAGCCCACCGAATAGACCGGGACGATGCCGGTGTGGTGGAGCTGCGCCGCCGCCTGCGCCTCGTTCTTGAAGCGCTGGATCTGTTTGTGGTCCAGCCCCGCGGCAAAAGGCAGCACTTTCAGCGCCACCCGCCGGTTTAGAGAAATTTGCTCCGCCTCATAAACTATACCCATGCCACCTCTGCCCACCTCGCGGCGGAGGCGGAAGTCGCCGATCTGGAGCGGTATGGAAGCTTCAACCTCCGCGGTCTCCAAGGTCTTCTTCGACTCGACGACCTTTCCGGCCTGGTGAACCAGCTCGAGGCCGGAGAGGCACGAGGCCAGCTCCTCGCGGATCTCCGGGTGCCGCTCGAGGATTTCCTCCCGGTCGAGGGTTTCCCCCAGCCGGATGCGCTTCTCGCACTCCTCAACCGCTTTGAGAAGCTGCTCGTTTTTATCGATCAAGGGTTCCATGCTTTCACCCCGTCTTTCAGGCGCGAGAGGGCCCTCAACCACAGCATGCGGACCGCCCCCGTGGATTTCCCGAGACGCCTGGCGACTTCCTCGAAAGGGAGTTCCTTGAGGCTGCGGAGGACGATGACCTCGCGGCGATCATCCGGCAGCCGGGCCAGCGCTCGGGCCAATAGAATCCCTTCTTCCTCCTTGATGGCGCGCCCGCTCGGGGAGGTCCCCGTATCGAGGATCTGCACGCGCAGGTGGGCCGATGAGCGCTCGAGGTTCTGGTCGATGGCCAGCTCCAGCTCCACATCCCGCTTTTGGGTCCCCTTGTACTTCCGCACCTCGTGGGCCAGCACGTGGGCGAGGATCTTGCGCAGCCAGCCGGCCAGCTCCGCCTCGGTGGCGCCGCGGAACTGGGCGCGATCGCGGCACGCCTGCAGCAGGACCTCCTGGACCAGGTCGGCCGGATCGACCTTGGCCCGCAAACCCTGGTCGATTTCCAGCCGGGCCAGCAGCAGGAGCCAGTGCTGGAAATCGGCGATGAGCGCGCCGAATTCGCCGAGATCGCTGGCCGCCCTGGCCCTGGCGAGGCGCTTTGCGAAGGCGCTGTTGGAACTTCCTTGGACCATGCTTCAAAATTCCCAAACGATGGGCAGGTGATGGGCCACCCCATCCCCTTAGGGCCGAAACGAAGCCCGGTTGCAACAGCAATTTCAGCCGTGGCGGCCGGCAATCAGAAGTAAAAGAAGGATAAGGATAGAGCAGAACCGTGAATTTCCTGTTGACTATTTCCCTCTGAAAAGTATAAGCATTCTCCAGAGCCGGATGCGCCGGACTTTCGATGAGAACCATTCCGGAAGAGGAGTATGCCTATGAATCGTCGTGCGATGGTCGGAGGAGCTTGGCTGGCGGCAGTGGGGGGTGGGGTTTTCAGCGCCTTGAGCGGCGGCTGCGTGGCGGTCATCGACTATCAGCCGCAGGAGAAGATGGTCGATGAGCTCGGCTTCGAGGAGGCCGGCAAGCGCCTGCAAGAGGTGATGACGCGGGCCTCGGCGCCGCGCATCAACGCCGTCAACGTCGCCGAGGACTTCTTCAACTACCACTGGCAGCAGCCCATCATTGGACCCTACGGCGTCCACATGGGATACACGCCCAGCTTCATGCAGATCTTTTATGCCAACATCGCCCGCCTCGAGATCTACGAGAACCATTACATCTTCCTGCGCGCCCCCGACGACGCCATCATCAGCCAGATCCTCTTCGCCACCGACCAGGATGCCAAGATCTACGCCGACCTGGTGATGTCTTTCCGCGCCCGCAGGCTGAAAGGCAGCGCCAGCCCTCCGGCGCCGAAGTAATTGACGGCCTTGAATGGATCATGTCCAAGAGCACCGACGCCCGGCCCGTTGCCGCGGCGCTTTACCTCCTTCCCATCGCCACCCGCGTGCCGCTCAAGTTCGGGGCGGAGACCTTGACCTCGGTCACCTGCGCGCGCGTCGGTCTCACGGTCGAGGGAATGGACAGCCGCCGGGCCGAGGGCTGGGGCGAGACCCCGCTCAGCGTCCAGTGGGCCTGGCCGAGCGCTCTTCCCCACGAGGAGCGGCACCGGGCCCTGGTGGACTTCTGCATGGAGCAGGCGGAGGCCTGGCCGCGCTTTGAAGCCGCCGGCCATCCTCTCGAGGTGGGGCACGATTTTCAGAAGCAGCGCCTGGCGGATCTGCTTGAGGCCTTCAACGCCCGGCGGCGCGGCTCGGAGCCGATGCCCTGGCTCGCCGCCCTGGTCTCGTGCTCGGCCTTCGACCTCGCCCTTCATGACGCCTTCGGCAAGCTGAACGGCCTTCCCGTCTACGAGACCTACAACGGCCGGTACATGAGCAGGGATCTGGCCTCTTATCTCACGCCAGCGGAAGGATCCGAGGTCTCCTTCGCCGGCAAGTACCCGGAGGAGTTCCTGGCCTTTCCCCGCCCGCGGGAGCTTCCCGCCTGGCACCTGGTCGGCGGCAAGGACCCGCTTGCCAGCGCGGAGCTCACCGGCGGCGAGCCGCGCGATGGCTATCCGGTCCTCCTGTCCGACTGGATCCGCCGCGATGGCCTGCGCTGCTTGAAGGTGAAGCTCCGAGGCGATGACGCGGCCTGGGACTACGGGCGCCTGGTCAGCGCCGGCAGGATCGCGGTTGAAGAGGGGGCGCGCTGGCTCTCGGCCGACTTCAACTGCACCGTCACCGATCCGGCTTACGTCAACGCCATCCTCGACCGCCTGCTGGAGGAGGAGCCGCGCCTCCATGGCATGCTCCTTTACGTCGAGCAGCCGTTTCCTTACGACCTCGAGCGCTTCCGGATCGACGTGCGCAGCGTGTCGGCGCGCAAACCGCTCTTCATGGATGAAAGCGCCCATGACTGGCAGCGGATCAGGCTGGGAAGGTCACTCGGCTGGACGGGCGTCGCCTTGAAGACGTGCAAGACGCAGACGGGGGCGCTGCTCAGCCTCTCGTGGGCCAAGGCTCACGGCATGACCTTGATGGTGCAGGACCTCACCAATCCGATGCTGGCGCAAATCCCGCACGTGCTCCTGGCGGCCCACGCCGGCACCATCATGGGCGTCGAGACCAACGCCATGCAGTTCTATCCGGAGGCCTCGGCGCCGGAGGCGAAGATCCATCCGGGGATTTATCGCCGCCGGGGTGGCAAGGTGGATTTGTCGTCGATCCGCGGGCCGGGCTTCGGCTATCGGCTGGAGGAGATCGAGAGAGAGCTGCCTGCCCCGGTCAAGAGAGTCGCTACGCGGGCGTGAGGATTTTTTCTTCCACCGGGGCGGACGGCCGGGCGCCCTCCGGAGCCGCCGGCGCTCCCTTTCCAAGCTTGGCCTCGAAGTGCCGGATCTCGGCGTCGATCAAGCTCTTCAACCTCTCGACCGGCTCGGAGCCGCCGGCCGGAGAGGCCGCCGTCTCGAAAACCTTCCGGACCTCTCTCAGGACCTCGTTCTGGCTGCAGATCTTGTCGCGCAGGGAGTTCAAGGTGAGGTTGATGGAATCCTTCAGGTCGTGGAGCTGGTCTCCTTTTCTCAGGGACACGGCGGCGTCCCACCGCCCCTCGGGAAACTCCATAAAAAACTTGCGGAAGCGGTAAAGCGGGCCGCAGAAGCGGAAGGAGTAAACCACCCCGACGGAAATTGACAGCGGGATGAGGATGCACAAGGAGACCAGGAACTCCTTCAGGAACAGGCCTTTGATCTGCTCGAGCGTCCCTTCGATGGTTGAAGAGGCGTTTTGATTGATGGCCCACAAGCCCAGGAGGCCCATCTGGAAATTGATCAAGATGCCGATGACCCCGACAAACAAGGTTCCCAGAATGATCTTCAACTGAATGTCCGGAAAAATCAGCTTCTTTTTCCGCTTGTAAGTCTTGGGCGCATCGGTTTGATTTGGAGATGGATTCATGCCCCACGATATCGACCGAACCGCGAAAAAAAATTAGGCCTGGTGAAAAATTTTTAAGAGCCGGTAAAAAAATCAAGCGATCGACCAGAGCGTCCAGCCGAGGGGGGCTTCCGGCCATCCGGCGCTCAGGATCCAGCGGCGCGACTTCGGGTAAAACACGGCGCCGCCCTTTTCCATGTACTGGCGATCCGGCGACAAGAAGGGTTTGAGGCGCCGGGCGAGGTCATCTTTATTGAAGAGGAGCCCCAGCGTGCGGGCATGCCAGCCGGAGCCGAATCCCAGCGGAAGGAGGATGCGGCCTTCGGCCCGGTGGACGAGCTGGCTCCACCGCCCCTCCAGCTCGCGGGGCGAGAAGGCCGCGTAAAAGCGCTTCTCCGACTCGATGAGGGCATTCGAGAAGCTTTTCAGGGCTCCCAGCAGCTTTTCCTTGGTGGCCAGCGGTTCGCTTTCCTTCCCACCGGCGCGGTTGACGTTTGGAAAAAGCTCGAGCGATACGGAAGCGGAGATTGGATCTTTCATCGCCGCATCCCACGCCTCGGCGTAAAAGGAATACTTCCTGTGGAAGCCGGTCCTGCCGGAAGTCATCAATCCGACCTCGTAAGCGCGGATGTCGGCGTTGTGCCCGCACGGTGGCTCGGCAACGCGGATGCAGCGCAGAGCATTTTCGCCGAGGGATTCCCCGAAGAGCCGCCTCTCCAGACCCAGGCCGGGGCGCTCCCGGCGGTCGCGCATCCGGCCGAACTCGCTTTGCAGGAGGTCGCGCCGGTCCTTGAGCAAAGAGAAAGCCAGGGCGGTGCGGATGGTTCCCTTGATCGACGAGGCGGGGAGGATGGGGCTGCCGCCCGCATCGCGCAGGCACTCGAGCAGCTCGGCCCTCTCCTCGATCCTCTTGAAGGCGCAGAGGAGGGTGTAGCGGTAGTAGCGATCGAGGTTCCAGCTGCCTCGCCGCTCGACCACTTCCATCTTCTTCTCCAGGGGGATTTTTTCATCCTCGATGAGGCGTTCGAAGTCGATCACGCGGATGAGCGGCGTTCCGGTGCGCGGTTGATGCGCCAGGACGTAGTCGAAGGGCTGGAGCTTCCTCCCGGAGGTCACCAGGAACGGGGTCAAGGGCCGGATCTGCAGGGTGAAGCTCTCCACCTGCCGGCTCGCTTTCATGGCTCCTCCTTGGCGGCTGGAGCGGCGGCGCCGGGGCAATGGACCAGGAAGGCCCGTCCGTCCCGCCACACCGGATGGCGGGTGAAGGATGGGGGGGCCACATTCCGCACTTCTCCGGAGATGTCGCCGGGGAGGCCGGAAAGCAAGGTTCCCTCCTTGAGCATGCGCACCGGCCGCTTGCGGCAGGCCTGAGGGCCGCCGTTCGAGTGGATCCATCCGACTCGCCAGAGCGTCTCGGCGGCCGCGCCCTCGATGACGCCCCGCTCCACCTCGGCGCGGCTGGGGAGATAGAGGGACAGGAGGACCCAGCGTCCGGAGCCGCGGCGCGAAGGTCCCTCGCTCCGCTCCTCGGGAAAAGCTTGGCCGCGCTCACCCTCGACCTCGAGAAATCCGGGCGCCGGACGCGACCAGGCCAGCTCGAACTGGCCCTTTCCGGAGGAGCGCCGTCCGCCCAGGCCGGCCTGGCCCAGGAGCGTCACCAGCTCGTCGAAGTCCGGCCGCATCGACTCATCGGCCAGGCGGGTCAGGAAGAAGAGGCGCGCCCCTTCAGGGAGCGCGATCAAGGAAAGCTTCAGGAGATCCGCTCCGCCTCCCAGGCGGTCGACCCGGTTGCCGGCCTGAAGAAAAGTCCGCGGCAGCGGATCGACCGTCGCCCTCTCCGACTCCAGGCACCAGACCGGCGCCTCGGCAGGCTGGTAGCGCACCCGCCGCCCTTCGCAGAGCGCCTCGAGGCGCCCCTCGCTGATCCAGGCGGTGCTTTTCCAGGCGCGCAGGAAGTCCTGGCGCTCCGGAGAATTTTCTGGACCTTCCGGAAGCGGCCCCGGAGGCGGTCCGAGCGGCCGGGGATAGAGGCGCACGCCGCCGATCTCGATGAACACCGAAGAGACCAGGAAAGGGGGAGCGCCGTCCTGGAATACTTCGGCCAGCACTCCCGTCTCCATGGCGGTGGAGCAGAGGGCCGCCATCAGCGTGTCGGAGTGGATCCACGCGCCGGCCGCCGGGTCGCGGGCTCCTGCGGAAAAAAATCTCGCCGGCTGAAGAGTGAGGAGGCGGGTCGAGGAGGCCATGTATTTTAAATTAATCCATCACAACTTATCTTCAGGGTGCGGAGATTTTTTGTGATCATCCAGCGCTCTGTATTTCGCTTTGCGTATTATCTTGGCGTTCTTGGCGTCTTGGCGTCTTGGCGGTTTTATTTTCTTCTTCTGGCGCTTTCAGCTTTTCTGCATAGGATTGCCGGTGACCTTGAGTACTTCCGCGACGGTGCGCGCTCCCTTCAAGCCCTCGAGGAGCTGCGCAGCTTCCGGCGACAAGGCGCGGGTCTGCAGCACCGAGGCTTGCACCTCCTCGAAGGCGACCCGGCCGTAGCCGCGGCTTCCCTGGCCGCCGAGGTAGTCATCCTCGAGGAGCGCCAGGCCGGCGAAGAAGAGCGCCAGGAGCTTGTGGTCCTGCAAGTCCTCGCCGCCGCGGCTGTAGCAGGCCAGCGACCAGCTGGCCTCGAAGACGGCGCCGGCGGGGACGCGCTCCCGCTGCCGCGGCGTCGAGGCGGCCGAGATCCGGTCGACCAGGGTTTCCGTCTTCACCTCGGTGAACGGCAGCTCCGCGGTCCTCTTGAGCAGCATCACCCTCGAGTCGGGATGGAGGAACGCATCGCGGGTGAGGAGCCGGGTGGGCAGGACGGCGAAGTTCCTGGGGGAGCTGCCGTACAGGTGGCAGACGGGGCAGCCTCTGTACCCCGGCAGAACACCCGACCCTTGATAATCCTCGGCGCGTCCGCAGAGGTGGATGAAGCGCTGCTGGCGGGGATCCTGGGGCCGCTCCACCTCCTTGAGATTCAAGCCGAGGGCCCGCTCGGTCAAGGAGCGCATTTTCCCCTTCAAGCTCGATCCGGGAACGTAAGGCTCGCGGGTGATGGGATCGCGGACGACCGTCTGGTCGAGGCCGCTGCATCCGGAGTAAAGATCGCCGCCGCCGATCGACAGGCCGCTGAGGGCGCGCAGCTTGGCGCGGATGGAAATCCGGCCGAGAAGCTGGACTTGGGCCTGGTTTTGATCCGTCGCGCTCATTCAACTCCTTCCTTTCGATCCGTGGACTCTTTGGTAAGCGAGCATGGCTTCGAGGCCGTCGCGGAAGCGCTCGAAGCGGATCTGCCTTTCGGCCCCCTCGGCTTCCAGGACCTTGTCGATGCCTTCCTCGAGGATCCTCCTGAAGCTGCTCAGGCCCGCTCCTCCTTCCCGCGCCGCCAGGCAGGCCAGCCGCGGCTTCAAGAGGAGGAGCCGGTCGGCGGCCCCTTCGATGCCGCGCAGGTCCAGGCGCGCCACCTCGCCGTAGACGCCGCGGACCGAGCTCAAGGCGATGGCGCGGCCCGCCTCGCGCGCGAAGCGCTGGGCGGTCTGGATGAACTCCCGGTCGATCCCCTTGGCGACCGCCTCGGCGAGGAAGGCAGTCTTCTCCCAGACCGGCCGCTGGGGCGGTCCGCTCGGGACGCCGCCCGGCCGCTCGCCGCGCTGCTGCGGGCGCTTCGGGCCGGCCGGCGGCCTGGGCGGCTGGCCGGGCTGCCTGTCGGCCTTGGGGGACTCCGGTTTGGGGCCTGGCCCTGGCGCCGGCGCGGCTGGCGCCGCGGCGCCAGAGGCGGTCGCATTATCCGGCGCGGCCGGCGGTGCTTCCGGCGGGTTCTGTTCTGGTGTCATGGGTCATTCCGTTTGAGGTTGCAATAATTTGATCGCGGCCATCAATGTATCCAGCTTTCCATTGGCCATCCACGTTTTGATGGTGGAGATGGCCTGGCGGGCTTCATCGCCCCGTTCAACCGCCAGCTTCTCGAGCGCCAGGTCCAGGCTCCACTGCCAGCGCTTCCAGCCGCCGGCCGCAGCTTCCGCCTCCGCCCCGGCGGGCGGCGGGCTCGATTTCGACTTCAATCGCTCGCGCCGGCAGTTCTCCCAGGCGCGGCTCAGGCCAGCGAGGAGTTCCTGGTAAACTCCGGCGCGCCGGGCCTTTTCCAGGAGGAGGATGGCCCTCTGGACCTCGGGAGGAGGCTGGCTTCCGGCAGTTTTATGCCGGGCCCGCTGCCGCCACAGCTCTCCGCTGAGCGCGGCGATCGAGGAGAAGTTTCTGAGGGCGTGCAAAGCCGCCGCGCTCCCGTCGAGCCAGGAGGCCCCGGCGGCGGGGCTGACGATCCGCCAGCCCAGGGCCCGGCCGGAGCCCTTGAACGCCGACAGGAAATTGAGGTCGAGTTTGCCAGTGGTGAAGACCGCTTCCAGGCCGCTGGTCTCGAGCGTTGCCTCGCCGGCATCGACCAACTCCACCGCGCCATGGATCCGCGCCAGGAGCCGCTGGCATCCCTTCAGCTCTTCCGGTGGAACGGCTTTTCGGGCGATGGCCCCCGCCGACTTGAACTTCAATCCCATGCTTTCAAAATCCCGGCAGCGCTCGCAGATGGCCTCTCCGGAGCCGCTGCAGGCGGGGCAGTCTTCGGAAGCGCTCGCCCGGTCCAGAAAACCGAAGACCTGATCGTAGTTCCGGCGGGCGCGCCGGGCAAGGTGGCCGGCCTCGGCGGCGGACAGATTCTTGGCGAGCGCCGCCGCGGCGGCTCCGGCGCCGCCGTGGAACTCCGCCAGGCCGAGGGGCAAGCACGCCGTCTCGATCCCCAGATCGACCCAGCCCTCCTCCCACAAGAGGTCCTCGAGCTCGTCCCCGATGGAGGAGATGGCCCCCTCCGGGAGAGGCGGAGCGAGGATGAGGAAGGCGCCGTCTCCTCGAGCCATCCAGGAGGTGAGCGGCAGCTCGAGCCGGTAGAGGAAGCGCCGCGCCAGCGCCTCGACCAGAAAATCCAGGAAGATTCTCCTCCCCAGCATATTCGCCGGGGAGGCGGAGCCGCCGGATTGGAGGATCGTTTCGCCGCCGAGGAGCTTCACTCCGGCGAGCGCGGCCAGCTCGGGGAACTGGCCGGGCTCGGCGCGGAAGAACTCCGCGCGCAACCGGTTCAGTTCATCGAGCGAACGCGGCGACTGCCACAGCGCCACGGCGATCGCCGCGGCCGCGCGAGAGTGGTCGAAGAGATTGATCTGCGGCGCGAGCTTCATCTGGCGGTTGGTCGCGGCGGCGGGAATGCGGGCGGTGAAGACCTCGAGGAGCGACACCCAGGTCTCGAGAGAGGTGAGGGGAGTGCCCAGTTGATCGAGGGCCTTGAGGAAGTAGTGCCAGTGATGGCGGTAGTCCTCCCGCGACAGCGGCGCGTGGGCGCGAGGGGCGAGTGCCTCCTCGACCTGGTCGAGGCGAACCAGGGGATGTTGCAGCGTGGCCGCATCGCCCGCCAGTATGGACTGGAGCGGGGTGGTCGCCGCGGCGTGGGAGTCGCGGCTTTCATCGGCCTCCGCATCTCCCCACGACAGGAGGTCGCCCAGGCAGGCACAGACTTCCTCGCGGCTCTGAGAGTCGGGAAGGTGATGCTTGGCCCCCCAGCGCTCGGCGCCGGGAATCTTCACCCACTCCCGGATGAAGAGCGCCGAGTAGGCGGCGTGCAGGTTGGCGTGGAGGCCGCTTTCCGGATGGTATGGGCAAAAATGCTGCTTCTCATCGGAGCCGGGGAGCGGCGCATCTGAAGAGCGCTCCCAGAACTTGCCGAGGTCGTGGAGAAGGACGGAGAGGGCGAAGGGCTCCAGGTTCATGAGGGGGCGGCTTCCTCCACGTGAATGCAGCCCAGCCCGAAGGTGACGTTCTTGCCGAGCTGCGCGAACGCCGCGGCGCGGAGGAGCGGCAGGATGGCCGCGGGCGCGCGGCGGTAAAGGACCTCGCCGACCGCTCCTCCCAGGCGCATGCCCATGCCCTGGCGGAGGGAGTAGCGGCTCCAGTCGAGCCAGCGCAGGAGCTCCGAAGCGGTCTCGACCCCTCGGGCGGCCTCGAGGAGGTCCGGCCAGCGCTGCGGCCACTCCTGCCGGCACAGGGCTCCCAGGGCGGTGAGCCGGCGAAGCGCGGCGCGGACCAGCCGCTCGAAGGGGAATCCTTGCCGCAAGCGCCCCCCCTCCTTCATGCGCAGCGGCGTGAGGAGCCGGACCCGCAGGTCGAGGGGATCGCCGGCGGGGGGTGTCTCGAAAAAGGACGCTCCGGAGATGAACTGGGTCCGCTCCGGCGCCAGGTCGCCGCCCTCTTCGAAAACCGCTTCCGCCTTCAGACCGAAGGCGCCGAGGCTGTCGATGCGGGTCACGGCGAAGGGGATGCGCTCGCGGCCGAGCCCGGCCCGGCCGGCATCGACGATCGCCGCGAGGAGGTGCGGCAACTGTTCCGCCGGCGGGAAGAAGAGCTTGAGATCGAAGGTGACTGGGCCGGCGGCCAGGCGCTCCGGCGGCGAGAGGGCGAAGGGATGGGGAAGCCCGCCGCGGTTGGCGGGGAAGCTCCCCTCCTCCGGCCTTTCAAAGTGAAGCGGGTAGAGGCAGCGGTCGAAGTGGGGGCATCCCCGGCAGGGGCTCCCCTTGCGGATGCAGACCCGGCGATGCAGCGCCGAGCCGAAAGCGCCGCGGATCAAGGAGCCGGTGAAGCGGGCCTCGATCGCGCCGCCGGCCAGGCCGTGCACCCGAAAGCGCGCCAGGCGCCAGGCCGAGAGCAGCCGGCGGACCGCCTCCAGGGACTCGAGGAGGCTGGAAGGGCGCAGGGCTGACAATTCGCTGAGCATGGCTAAGAAGCTACCGGAAAAACTAGTGACAGTCACTAGTTTTTGCAATCGATGGCCGCTCCCCTGAAGTCAGGACCTGGCCGCGGAAAGGGGGGCCTGGGCGGGGTTCCGGCGAGGAAAAGGAAGTCGAGGAGCAGGATCGCATCGGTGAGGTCGATCGCCTCGCTGTCATCGACGTCGGCGGCGTCGAGGCACGAGAGCGGCGCGCCGCGGAAGAGGTGGCTGATGATCAGCACCGCATCGCTGATATTGACGGCGCCGTTCCGGCCGGCATCGCCGCGGATGAAGAGCGGACCGCTGGGGAGGACGATCGTGAACGGATAGGGCTTCGAGGCGCGGCCGTCGGCGTTGCGGACGGTGATGCTGCTGAGGCCGGGCGGGAGCGGCGGGATCGTGACCGTGATCGACTCGGGGTGGGCCTCATCGAAGGCCGCGGACAGCGCCGGCCGGCTGCCGAAGAAGACCCGGATGCCGGCGTGGAACTCGGTGCCGCCGATGGTCGCCGGCCCGCCGGCGATCCCGGCGGGGGGATCGACGGCGGCGATCGCCGGCCGCGGCCAGCCGGAAGTGCTGGTGATCTTGAGGGCGGCCGAGGCGAGGGGCGCCGGACCCGTCTCATCGAAGGCCAGGAAGGTGAGCGCGTTCTCTCCGAATTCGAGGGGGATCGCTGCCCGCCAGCGCGTCAAGCTCACCCAGGCGACCTGGAGGGGCTCCGCCGGGCGCTCCGCGAGGGCGATCCGGGCGACCTCGATCGAGGCGCTCCCCTCGACGAGAGTGCTCGACTCGTTCACGGAGTAGTCCTGCCCGCCGTTGGTGGTGATGGCGAAAGCGACCGGCTTGGGAACGCGGCCGAGGGCGAAGGTGCGCCGCTGCTTGATGTAGTTCAGGATGGGGGCGTAGCTGCGGCCCGCCATGGCGCCGTAGTGTGCAGTCCAGCGGTCCATGTAATCGCCGTTGAAGGTCGTCTCGACGATGTCGCGGACGTGCCAGTAAAAGCGCCGCTGGAACCGCGGCAGGTTGAGGACCTTGGAGAGGTTCTGGTCGCCGATCAGCGAGTCGGTGGCGCCGCGCACGAAGGCGAAGTCCATGTCCCAGGGGAAGACCAGCATCTTCTGATCCTCCGGGCGGACGTAATAGATGTTGTTGTGGTTGTTGCCGAAGGTGTAAGTGTCGTTGATGCCGCAGAGGCCGTAGATGGCGAAGGCGCGCAGCCACTCGTCGACGTCCATGACCTCCTGGGCGCGCGCCTCGAGCTGGGCTCCCGTCAAGCCCAGGGTCTTGCACAGCTCGATCATGCGGCTGTAGTCGTCGCGGGCGCGGTTGTTTTCGATGAGGAAGTTCCAGCGGTAGACCTCCTTGTCGTTGCCGAGGTCGCGCAGATCGGTGCCGAGGACGTCATCGGGCTGCGGCCGCTTGAGGCCGTCCGGCTTGCCGTTGATCGTGGAAGTCGGATAGTAGATCAGCTCGAGCTTGTAGGTCGTTCCGTCGCTGCCGTTCTGGTACTGGGAGTCGAGGAAAATGTCCCCGAACTTGGCCATGAGGAGGAGGGCCGGCCCGGTGTGCACCTGGCGCGGCGCGATTACTCGGATGAGGTCGTCGTACATGCCGGGGATGCCGCCGGCGTGGTTGATGATGTGCTTGATGACGATTTCATCCTGCCCGAACTGCTGGCCGAAGATCCAGCCGCCCGCTCGGTCGACCGACACCGACGAGTGGACGCCGCGGAAAAGCCGGTCGGGGTGGAACTTGATCAGGAAGCCGGCGCGGGAGTCCACCGACCGGCCGCGCTCGCTCCCCCGCAAGCTGACCCCGGCGTCGTAAAAAACCTCTTTTTCATCGTAAACCACCGTCGTCCCCAAACTCTCGTTGCTCATGACGTTGGTCTCGAGATGGAGGAAGTTGGCATCGGCGGGCGTCATGACGATGCGCAGGTTGTGGGCGGCGCCGGGCCTGGCCTGATCATCGTTTACCTTGTAGAGGGCGCGCGAGCCGCGGCCGCCGGCGGGGAAGGTGGAGGAGGCGCCGCGGCCGTCGGTCCCCTCGACGTAAAACTGGACGATTGCGGCCTTCGCCTGGCCGGGGATGGCCCCCGTGAACAGGCCGCCCGCTCCGAGCGCCATGGGGGCGCTCGACCAGCCGCCGCCGTTCACGGACCACCACAGGGCGCAGGACTGCACCCCGTCGGGATCGTCGGCGCGCGCGGAGACGATCGTTTCCTGGTCAACTTCCGGGGCGGCGGGGGCATGGCGGAAATCGCTGTAAGTGGGGCCGATGTTCTCCTGGTGGCTGGAGTTGCGCGCCCCCGGCGTGCCGGTCCGCTCCGGCGTCTCGAGCAGCGTCGTCCGGGGCAGGCGGTTGAAGTAGAGCCGGGTGTTGAGCTGGTTGGACCCCGCCAGCCAGCGGGCGCGGAAGGAGATCTGGTACTCCTTGCCGTTCTGGATGAGGCGGTTGTTGGCGAGCGTGGTCTCGAGATGGTTGTGCATGTGCTCGGTGGGGCCGGTGGCGATGAGATGCAGGACGGGATTCGCGGGATCGTCGGGATCCGGGACGACTTCGCTCAGGCGATGCGTCCCCAGGAGGCGCCAGCTTTCGATCCCCTTGTCGAAGGCGCCGTTTTGGAGGAGCTGCGCCGGATTGGCATCGGGATTTTCCAGGACGCTCAGATCATCGATGAGGATCTCGCCGTCATCGAGCAGGCCGAGGACGAACTCGTTCCAGCGGGTAGGGCCGACGTTGGCCACGGCCGGGCCGCGGTAGGTGAAGGACTGCCACTTCGACTTGGCGCTCTCATCGCTCGCCGCCCAGGCCTCGGCCCTGGAGTTGTCGGCCCGCGGATCGCGCAGCTCGAGGCTCGAGCCGCCGCCGTCGGGGTGCTCCGGCCAACGGCCGCCGTCGAAGTAGCGCACCTCGTCGGCGGGATTGCCGCGGCCGTCCCGGAGGATGATCAAATCGCTCTTGTGGGAGAGCCGTTTCTTGAAGTCGCCGGCGATGCGGCCGTCCGGATAGCGCGCCCGCAGGAACTCCTGGTCCTTCGCCACCACCAGGTACTCGCCGGGAGCGAGCCGGGTGCCGTCCTCGAAGGCGAACTCGATGCCGCCGTCCAGGCGCCAGCCGGTCAAGTCGACCGACGCGGCGCCGCGGTTGAAGATCTCGAGCCACGCCTCCGGCGACTCGCGGAAAGGGACGGCTGTCGAGATGGTGACGGATGCTTGCAAGGCGGCGCCGAAGACCACGTCATCGCTCTCGGCGGCGGCTTGATGGACCTCGACGGCGAGAACGTTCCGGCCGCGGTTGAGAAATTCGGAGGAGACGGGAAACGGCCCGCGCAGGGAGGCGTTGCCGACGCTGGGGGTGGCGAGCGTCGAAGCGCCGACCTCTCCAGGCGGGAGATTGAAGCGGTAGATCTCGACGCCGTTCAGGTAAAAAACCGCCCCGTCGTCCACGGCGAAGCGGAGGCCGAGCTGGGCGGCGGCCGGATCGCCTTTGAATTCGAACTCGGCGCGGAAGTAATAGGTCACCGGCCCCAGGTCGAGCGGCGTGTTCTTGGCCGCGGGCAGGCTGGCGGTTTCGTTGTAAAAAAGCGCCTGGCCGCTGGCCCACTGGCGGTCGTCGAAATCGGGATCGAGCCACTGCGGGCCGGGGTCTTTGCCCGACGGGTCATATTTCCAGGCGCTCTCGAGGGGGATCAGGGCCACCTCTTCCACCCGCGCGGGGACTTCTGGAGCGGATCGCTGGTGGTACATGATTTCGTTGATGACAATTTCATCGTGAAAGGTGAAGCGGTTGGCGGCGCCGGGGGTCGGCTGGTCCGGAACCAGCCACGGCCCGGTGGCCTGCGGCTGGCGCCCGTGGAGGTCGTTCTCGAGGCGGATGGCATCGTGGATGGAGTTTCTTGGCGGCGAGAAGAGAAAGAGCCGGTCTCCGGCGTCGAGGCCGAAGCCTAATTGGGCGGCGGTGAGGACAAGGAAATCAAGAGGCGCCAGCGTCCCCTCCGGGAAGATGAACTCGCCGCCGGCGCCGCCGGCCTTCATCAGGACATGTCCTTCGAGCGGGACGGCCTCCGGGCCGCGATTGGTGATCTCGATCCAGGAGTCCGCGCCGGCGATGGAGGTCTCGTTGAACGCCAGGACGCGCGCGGCCAGCTCGCCGCCGCCGGCAAAGTTGGGCTTGCCGGGGGTGCCGCCGGCCTGGGCGCTCCAGCTCCAGCTCCCCGCGGGGGCGCTGGCCGCGTCGGGATCGGTCTTGGCGAGCGAGGCGCCGGAGCCATCCGGAGCCGCCGGCCAGGCGCCGCTGTCCTTGTAGTCGACTTTGTCCATGAGCCGGTCGTTGTTGTTGCGCAGCTCGAGGAGGTCGCCGCGGTTGTCCAGGCGGCCGGTGTAAGGCCCCAGCGCTCCGGCGTAGCCGGTCGCCGTCTCGAGCGCCGCCGGTGATCGGGCGATCACCAGGAAACCGCCCCCCGGCACGATGGTTCCCTCGGGAAGGTGGAAGTCGATGCCTCCGGCCAGGCGCCAGTTGGAAACGTCCATGTCGACGCCCATCTGGTTGAAGAGCTCGACCCACTCAACCTCCCCGGCGCCGGCGGGGGCGTGGTACAGGATCTCGTTGAAGACGACGGTGCTGTCGGCGAAGGCCGTTTGAAATATTGCAACAACGCTTGCGGTTGTCGTTACAATGAATGAAAGCTTTTTCATGGGCTCTGCTGGTAGCTTGTTGACCTCAAGATCACAGGAACTTCTGGAATTTTACCCGATGACCGGCCCGCTGCTGCTCAAAATCGCCGCGCTCATTCCGACCTACAACAACGCCAGGACTCTCGGGAGCGTGGTGGAGAGGACGCTGCGGCAGATTGCCGACGTCCTGGTGGTGGATGATGGCTCGACCGACGATACCCCGGCGATTTTACAATCCTTCGGCGGCCGCATCCGCGCGCATCGGCACCCGCGCAACCAAGGGAAAGGCTGCGCCCTGCGGAGCGGCTTCGAGATCCTCGGCGAGCAGGGCTTCGCTTACGCCATCGCCCTGGACTCCGACGGCCAGCATTTTCCCGAGGACCTGCCGCGCTTCTTCGAAGCGATGGCGCAGCAGCCGGGGGCCTTGATCCTGGGGCAGCGCGACATGATCGGGTCGGGCTCGCCGGGGAAGAGCCGCTTCGGGCTGTGGTTCTCGAACCGCGCGCTCCGGCTGCTCACCGGCGTGCGCCTGGCCGACTCGCAGACCGGCTTCCGGGCGTATCCCCTGGAGGAGGTCCGCCGCCTGGACTTGCGCGGCCGGCGATTCGACCTCGAGCTGGAGGCGCTGGTGAGGCTGGCGCGGCGGGGGGTGCCGATCGTCTCGATCCCCATCCAGGTCTCCTACCAGCCGGAAGGGGGGAGGGTGTCCCACTTCCGGCCGGTGCGGGATTTTTTGCAGATCGGGATGCAGATGGCGAGGCTGGCGCTGTTCAGTTGGAGTGCCAGTCGACGGCCACTGAAAGAGCCAGGATCACCATCCCCGCCAGGATGCAAAAAAGCAGCACCCCCAGAACCACGATGAGGGCGCGGACGTCTTCAGGCTGATTTTCGGGTTGATCCTCGATCTGGGGGGGAGTTTCCTGGCTCACTTGAGGGCGTCGGGCAGGAGGGCCAAGGCGAGGATGACCAGCAGCACGAACGGGGTGAGGACGATGGCGATCAGGGTCTTCTTTTCGAACTTGAGGTGCATGAAGTAGGCCCCGACCAGGCCGGCTTTCCAGGAAGCCAGGAAGATCAGCGATACGATGCCGAAGACCTTGACGTTGGGGTGGGAGTTCTTGTAGATCATGTAAGCGTAGCCGATCCCCACCTCCACGATGGTGAGGATGAGGAGGTAGAGCCAGATCATCCAGTAGTTGGGGTTTTTGTGTGCGTGTGACTGCTGATTCGACATGCTCCACATCCCTCGCTCAAATCAAGTAAATGAACGTGAACACCATGATCCATACCAGGTCGACGAAGTGCCAGTAGAGGCCGACGAGTTCCACAGGGCTGTGGTTGCCGTTCAGGAACCGCCCCCGCGCCGCGAGGAAGGCCATGATGGAGAGGTAAACCACGCCGCCGAAGACGTGCATGCCGTGGAAGCACGTGGTGGCGTAGAAGGTGGCGCAGTAGTTGTTGGACCACGGCCGGATGTGCTTGTCAGCCGGAAAGAGGTCGAGGTACCTCTCCTGGAGCTTCGGAATCTCCGCGACGCTGGTATGCATGGAGAGATGGGTGTACTCGTAAACCTGGATGCCGAGGAAGGAGGCCCCGCCGAGAACGGTGGCGAGGAGCCACTTCACGGTGCCGTTCTTGTCGTTGTTCTGGGCGGCGACGAACGCCTTCACCATGAAGACGCTGCTGCAGATGAGGATGAAGGTGTTCACAGCCGTGAGGGGGATGTTGAGGATGTCGCCCGGCTCGGGCCACCTGGGGCTGGCGGCCCGCAGGGCGGCGTACATGGCCAGGAGGCCGCCGAAGGACATGGCGTCCGAGCACAGGAATAGCCACATCATCAGCTTTCCCCAGGTCACCCCCAGGGGGCTCGATTTCACCGCCGGTTCAGTCAAGGTCGCTGCGTGGTCCAAGGCTGTAATCTCCGATTCAAACGAACAAAATCTGGGAGCCCAAAAGCTCCTTCCCGGAAATCCAAAAGTTCCAAATTATGCATAAAATCTCCCTTTCGTCCAGAGTTAAAAGTAAAGCCATGGTGGGGAAGAATTCAAGACCTTGAGGCGTATCCGGCGGCGTTCAAGGATTCCTTGAAGGTCTCCTGCAGATCGACCTCGATGGATCCGTGCTGGCGGAGTTCCCAGGGAATCTGCGGCAGGGGGCCGCCCTCTTTCCAGGCCCAGCCTTTGAAATGCCTGCCGGTGGGACCGGGCAAGGAAGTCCAGGCCACTCCGGCATGGGAGGATAACTCCTCGAGGCAACGGGGGAGCCAGCGTTTTCCCAGGGGAACGGCATCGATCTCCATGGTGCTGGATTGGGTCGCCAGAAGTCGCTGGCGGCGCTCCTTGAAGGCTTCAAAATCGGCCGGTGAATAATAGCCTTTATTGGTGGGGGATAAGATTTCCAGCAACCCGACGACTTTTTTGTCGTTCAGGTCGCGGAGCACGAGGTAGTGCCTCGACTCCGTGGAAAAGGCCTCCACCCCTTCCGCGTAGGCGACGGCGCCGGTGGCCTTTTTCGCTGCTGGAGCCTGATCTTTTGCTGGAGCGCCTTCGCTCAAATGGAGATCGGGCCGAATTCGCAAGGGAGGCTCCTCGAGTTCGATGAGGGTCACCTCTTGATCAATGGAGAGCGTCAGCCGGCCGGCGACCTGCGGTTTGACGGCATGATAAAGCTCGCTGATCCACAAGTTGTGGACCTTGCGCCATAAGACGGCATCCTGCCAGTTGAATTGGTTCTCTTGCATGCCTAGAAATTACCAGCGTTAATCCCGGTCCGCAAGGAAATCCTCCGGGCTCCTGCCGCCGCCCTGATCTTTGATTGTTCCATCAAATCTTCTCCTCAGGCTTCAGAGATATCTTGGTGTCGGAGGACCGCTCTCTGATTCGCTTGGCGTCTTACCTTGGCGTTCTTGGCGTCATGGCGGTTATATTTTCTTCTTCTCTATTTCATGCGTCTTTAGAATTTGGTTGCGCCCTTGACGACCTCAGGCGGAGGATCGCCCCCGCGAGCCCCAGCGCTGAGCCGGCGGCGATGGCGAGGAGCTGGCCCTGGATCGGCCAGTGGGTGTTTTTCCAGAGGCGGGCGGCCGCGCCGGCGCTGATGAGGAAGAACACCAACGGGGGGAGGAGAAAGGCGGCGGCGGGGGGGAGCCTCTTTCTGGATACGAGGCCGGCGGCGGCGATCTGCAAAACGGAGCAAAGCCCCAGAAAGAGGCCGCCGCCGAGGAGGAGGCGGTGCAAGCGGGGATCAACTTCTCGATCCGCGAAATTGATCGAGAAGATGATCCAGGCGGTGGCGGCGAGGAGGCCGAGGAGGGCGGTTTGAAGCACGGCCGCGGTCGTCCTCGCCCACGGCCGCGCCGCGAAAACGGCGAGGCCCCAGAGCGTCAGGCCCAGCGCCGCGGGCGCGGCCAGGGAAGCGGCGCATCCGGCGAAGTAGGCGGCCTCGAGCCACTTCCCATCGGCGGCGTAGTCGAGCGCCGGGGCAAGGTCATCGCGGAGGACCGGCAGGTAGGTGTTCGGCAGCCCCCAGGGCAAGACGATGCTCAAGAGGAGCAGCCCCCCGAGCGCGAAAAAGAGGGATCCGAGGAGCCGCAGCTTGCCTGGGGGGAATGCCGGCCGCGGGTTCACTGGCCGGTCTTCTCGCCGGCCTTGCCGGTCTTCTCTTCGGCGGGCTTCCGGGGGGGGAACTTCCACTCCATGGTGATGAGCAGGCTGTTGGCGATCTCGCGCTCCTCCTCCTGCCCGCCGCCGCCCATCGACCTGGAGACGATGCCGCGGCCGAGGACGTACATGGCCGCCGAGCCGCCGCCGTCGAAGCCCATGGCCTCGAAGCAGCCCAGCTTGATCATGAAGTCGGCCAGCTCATCCATGGTCATGCCGATGCTGCCATCGTGGCGGCCCTCCACCATCACCAGGAAGAGGTTCTTCCGGGCCTTGTCGTATCCCACCGCCGAGCGCGGATGGCGCTTGCGGTGGAGCTCCAGGGACTCGAGGCGGGTGAAGTCCTCCTTGTCGAACTCCACCGACTTCCTGCCGGCGCGTGCGAGCCGCGGCCCGCCGCCGATCGCCTGCGGGACGCTTCCCAGGATGGGGGGGAGCGAGAGCTGGAGGGTGATCTTGATCCCCGGCTTGAGCCGGTCCATGCCATCGCGGGCCGCCTCGCCCACGAAGTATAGCAAGCAGCCTTCCGGCGGCACGGACAAGGACTGCTCGCCCATTGCCGCCTTGGCGACGGTCCCCTGGCACGGCTCGCCGACCTGGAGCGCCGGGGCAATCTTGTCGACGGTGACGATGAGCCCGGTGTAGCGGGTTGCCTCCAGCTGCTGGAAGGCTGGAGTGTAGAGGATGATGCCACTCGGCTTCTTGAACTCCGTGGCGAAGATGTTGACGCCGTCGATGGGCAAGGCGTCCTTCTTGGGATCCTTCTTCTCGCCGATGTAGAGCAGCCCTTTCCATTCGACGATGCCGATGTACGGCGTGTTGTCCTTTCCGAAGCCGATCATCGAGCGTTTCACCGGGCCGAAGATGAGCTTTTCATCGGAAACCTGGACGCCGATGGGGACGCCGGCGGCGGTCTCGCGCCGGAAAAAGTCGCCGTTGACCGCGCCGACCACGCGCTCGCCCGACTGGTTGAGACGGTCGATCATGGTGCGCAGTGTTTCCTTCCCCGAGGCCTTCAAGCTGCGGAGGTGAAGAGCGGGGGTGTTCAAGGTGAAGCGCAGGACGTGCGCCGTCAGCCCCTCCACTTGATAGAGGGCGTAAACCAGCCCCGGCGCGATGTCTTCGCCCTTCAGCTTGTCAGCCGGAGGCTCGGGGAAGGCGGAGCCGGCCAGGGAGAACAAGAGCGCGTAACAAAATGAATTTTGAGCCGGATTGCGAGCGCCGGCGGCCGGATGCAAGGAGCGAGGCCTGAGGCGATACGGGACGGAGTATCGCCGAGGCCGAGCGACACAGCAGGCGGCCAGCCGCCGCCGCAAGACGGCCGATAGGCATTTTGTTAGGTGCTCTGAGATTCCGGTTGCGGTCAGCAGCTCCATTTTCATTGAAAGGTCCAGTACTTGAGGCACAGGAAGTTGAACGCCACGACGATGGCTTCGGCGCAGGCCTTGGCGATTTCCGGTATGCTGGGAAAGAGCTTCAGGAAAAGCCACAGGAGCACGGTCGAAATCCCCAGGCTCATGGCGAAGACGCACCAGAACCTCACGAACTGCCCCGCCAGAGCGCCTTTCTCCCCCTGGCTGAAGGTCCAGTACTTGTTGAGGAAGAAGCAGACCAGGCCGCCCAGAGGGCGGCTGATCGAGTGCGACGCCAGGGGGTGGAGCTTCCGCTGGCGGGTGAGCAAGCTGAAGACGCTGAAATCGGCGGCGGCGCTCAATACGCCGACCGCCAGATAGCGGCCGAAGTCCATTAACAGTGAAAGGACCATGCCTTAATGTTATGCGCCAGAGCCGGCTCCTCGCCAATCTTTTTTCTCTAGACTCGGGCCGCCATGGGATAAAATTTCAGGGATGCCCAGCTTATTTCCGGGAGTAAAGTCATGCTCGAGATGAAACATTTTACGATCGGGTTTTTTCTTGCCTTCCTGACGCTCCAGCTTCACGGTTTTGATGACTTTCCGGATGTGGTGACCACCGATCTGGATGGGCTGTGGGCCTTTCTCAGCGACGGCGCCGGCGAGTTCGGCGATGCCTTCTTCCAGCCGGTGGAAGACTGCGCTGGAGACTGCCCGGAGCCGTGGGCGCTGGCCACCGGCGATCTCAACCAGAACGGCATGGTCGACATCGTTTCAGCCAACCGGCTCGCCAGCCACGTCTCGCTGCACTTCGGCAAGGGGAACGGAACCTTCTTGAGCCGGACGATCCTTCCCACCAATCCCTCGCCTTACGATGTCGACCTGGGCGATCTCGACCAGGACGGCGACCTCGACCTGGCCATCGCCTGCAACTACGATCCGGGGGCGGTAGAGGTGCGGTTTAACGACGGCTCGGGGGAATTCGGCGAGCTGCAGGTGCTCCATCCCGGCAACCAGCCCTTCAACGGCGAGCTGGCCGACTTCAACAACGACGGCCGGCTTGACCTGGCGGTCACCAACAACGGTTCGGACTCGTTCACCGTCTACCTCAACGCCGGCAGCGGTGGCGTCCTGGAGCTGAAGAAGGAGATCCCCTGCGGCGACGATCCGAAGCCCGTGAAGAGCGGCCGGTTCGATGACGATGGCAACCTCGATCTCCTCATCGCCAACACCAGCCGGGGGGAGGTGCGGATTTTCCTGGGCGATGGCGCCGGCGACTTCACCCAGCAGAGGACTTACATGACCAGGGGGCAGCCCCGCGACCTCGCCGTGGTGGACTTGAACGGCGACGGCGCCCAGGACTTCGCCGTCGCCGCCGGAAGAGGGACCGACTACGTCTCCCGCTTCCTCAACGGCGGCAACGGCGCGTTCACCGGCCCGGTCAACTTCACCACCGGCCCGCGGCCCAACTCCATCGACAGCGCCGACTTCAACCTCGACGGCAAGCCCGACCTCGTGGTGGCCAACTGGAGCCTGGACGATCCGGCGCTTTCGACCATGAGTCTCCTCCTCGGCGATGGCAGCGGCGGCTTCCCCGAAAAGACCGACTTCCGTCCCCCTAACGGTTTCCGCAAGTTCACCTCCCTGGCGGTCGGCCATTTCAACGCCTACCGCTTCCGGCGGGGCGATGCCAACCTCGACGGCAAGCTCAACATCAACGATCCCATCCGCATCCTCCGCTACCTCTTCTCCGGATCGACGCTTCCCTGCCTCGACTCGGCCGATGTGGATGACAGCGGCGCCGTCGATCTCACCGACGCCATCCGCCTCCTGGAGTTCCTCTTCCTGAGCGGCCTGCCGCCCGCCCCTCCTTACACGGCGCCGGGAACGGATCCCACCGCCGACAAGCTGGCGTGCCGGCCGGATTGATGGAGAGGCATGCCCAGGAAGCTCGCCCTCATCACCCACCCGGTTTTCTCGAAGCACGACACCGGGTCTCATCCCGAGGTCGCCGCCCGCCTTGTAGCCATGGAGGCGGCCTTGAAGGAGGACGCCGAGCTGTCGCGTCACATTTCGGCGCTCGAGCCGCAGCCGGCTTCCGATGAGGCCATCCTTCGCTGCCACTCGAAGGCATACCTCGAGACCCTGGAGAGCGCGCGGGGGGGTCGCGGCCGCCTCGATCCGGACACAGTCTTCTCGCCCCACAGCATCGAGGCAGCGCGGCACGCCGCCGGAGCGGCCGCGGCGGCGGTCGACTTCGTCCTCGCTGGGCAGGATCGCGCGGCCTTCGCCATGGTGCGCCCGCCGGGGCATCACGCCTGCCCCGAGCGGGGCATGGGATTCTGCTTCATCAACAACGCCGCCGTGGCGGCGCGCCATGCGCAAAGCCGCGGGCCGGAGAAGATCCTCATCATCGATTTCGACGTGCACCACGGCAACGGGAGTCAGGATATCTTTTACGAGGACCCTTCCGTCTTCTACTACTCGCTGCATCTCCATCCCCATTATCCCGGAACCGGCATGGAGGATGAGCGAGGCTGGGGGCGGGGGGCCGGGACGACCCTCAACCGCCCGCTGCCGCACGGCTTCCCGGCGGAGCGCTATCGCAGCCTTTACCAGCGCGACCTGGACGGCATCATCGGTTCCTTCAAGCCGGACCTGGCGATCATCAGCGCCGGCTTCGACTCCCATCGACGCGATCCTCTCGGCGGTCTCGCCCTGGAAAGCGACGACTTCTGGGAGATCACCCGCGCGGTCTGCGAGCGCATGCCGCCCGGCCGGGTGGCCGGCACCCTCGAGGGGGGCTACAACCTGGAGGTCATCGGCGCGGCCCTCTGCAAGCACCTGCGCGCCCTCGCCGGCCTGCCGCGGGAGTGAGCCACGGCGCGAGCAGAAAATCCTTAATCCGGCGAGAAACCGGAGCGGTCCGGAACTTCAAGGTTCGCACAAGATATCGGCTCCCTCCGGCCAGGAGCGGCGGAAATCGGCGAGGTTCAGGGTCACCAGCCGGCCAGCGGAAGACTTTTTGGCGGCCGCGGCGATCAGGGCATCGTAAACCAGGCCGCCGGTGAGGCCTGAGTCGGCCAGCCTCTTGATAGTCCTGGAATAGTCTTTAGCGGATAACGACACGATTTCGGCGACCGATTCCAGGTTCTCATGGATCATGCGCCATGCGGTTCCCGGAGCGATGCGCGGCTGGACCGGCAAGGCGGATAAAACGGCATAAAGCTCGACCAAGGTGTGGCTAGAAACTGCCAGCTCGAACTCTTTCGCCTTGGCGCGCTGCAGCCAGGGGAGAGCTCGAGGATGCATGGGATGGGATTCCACGAGAGCGGCGACCAGAACCGAGGTGTCCAGCAAGACCTTCATCGTTTCTTTCCGAACGGCGACAACTTCTTCAGCCGCTCTTGGCGGTGCCTCTGGACAGCTCTGGAAACATCGCTTTGCGGAGATCCGGAATAGACCAGCACGCCCCCCTTGACAATCAGATGCGGTTCTCCTCGCACCGGCTGGAGGACGATTTTTTGGCCGCTCTCCTCGATTCGGAGCACGGTTCCCGGCTGCAGGTCAAGCTCCTCGCGAAGCTTTTTGGGAATCAAAACTCTGCCGAAGCGATCTAAAGCTGTTTCCATGGATAGATCTTCTTTTGCCATTATATCATGGCAATTGGCAATAATAAAACCCAAAATGGTGGATTGCATTCTGGTGGGATAGATTTATGTCGTCTTCACCGGTCCCGCCCTCGCCGGGCCATTCCCAAAGAGCCGCTTGAAAAATCAATCGGCTGTCGGTGTAAGGCGTCCCGGATTGCCCCGAGAACGCGATCGGTGGTCATTTTTGCCATCATCCCGTGGTCCGCTTGGCCTGACATATCCACGTTCTCAATCTCGGTGAAATTGGAATCGCCAACGTTAGCGCCACCCCACGTTTTGCGCCGACCGCCTGTGACGGCCTGGATGGTGTCCGCGGCAAGGTCCAAGAGGTCCGGTGAAGGTTCCTGGTAGAAATTG
Source organism: Planctomycetota bacterium (assembly GCA_016209605.1). GTDB lineage: Bacteria > Planctomycetota > UBA8108 > UBA8108 > JACQVS01 > JACQVS01. The sequence continues at coordinate 6,466 of JACQVS010000244.1, read as the reverse complement.
AGGTTTCGTCTCACGCATGGCGGTACGTCCTGGCCGCCGCGTATCCCTTTCCGGCCGGCTCCTGCATCCACGGTGATCAGGAGATCGATGCGGACCCGGCCGTAAGGCTCCTGCCGGCGTCGCAATTCGGGTTCATCGGAAACGGCATAAAGCCGCTTCGAGGAGTAGCCGTAAAACTTCATTTCGGAATCAACTCGCCGGGCGACGCTCAAGGCGTTGATCCCCCCGACGCTCAGCCCGTAGAGGATGAGAATACCCTGGGGCTCAAAATGCTTCCGGATGGCATGTATGCCGGTTTGCGCGGCAGACTCGAAATTGAGGTCGCCATAGAATGACGCGATGTTCAACTTGTTCCCGCCCAGCGTTTTCGGATCAATCTTGTAGATCTCGCGAAGAAGTTTGAATTCTGGAATGGCGTCCTTGTCCTTGGGTTCCTTGTCCGGGCGAAAAGGCTTACCGGCGTCCTCTTGGCCGAATCCGCCAAAGAACAAGATGCAGTCGGTTCCTTTCTCCAACAGGGGGCCACCATCGAAGTATTCCCAGAAATCCACAGGTAGATCAGCAGACATAGGGAACGGCTCCTTCTTTGACCCAATCAGGTTCGTTTGATAAGAATTCTCGCAAACGGCTTCTCAGGAGTCAAGAGGCCAGGGGGCGGTCGTTTTTGAACAACCTGTCAATTTTAGTTTTCGAGGGCGATCGCGCCCAGCGGATTGCGCCACACCAGGCAGAGCGGCTTTTCCGCCTTCTTGAAGCCGGGCGCTGACCAGGCGCCGTCGGTCGAGTAGGCGCGCTCGCCGCTCTCTGAGTTCACGAATTCGTGAAGCGGCGCCGCCGCGGCGGGCGGCTCCTTGGCGTCGGCGGGGAGCGCGTGGAAAAGAGGCGCCGCGCCCGCCGGCAAGCCGGGCTGGGGGCCGACGGCGAGGGCGTTCTTTCCGCCGCTCGCCTCGACGGCGTAAACGGGCGCCGTGCCCAAGCCTGGCCGATCGGGGGCGAAGAAAGCGATGGCCGCGGGCGGCGGCACGGTTTTGAAATCCTTCGCGGCGCCGAAGCGGTCCGGCCGCTCCCTCCCCGGCGCCCGATAGACCGGCGCCGGCAGGGCGAGCCGCGGATCGCTCAAGTCAAGCTTGTACATCACCTGGTTGTAGTCGTAGCGCGGCGTCGGGCTCTGGCTGCCGGAGAAGGTGGTGGCATAAGTGCCTTCAAAGAAGATCGTTCGCCCGCCGTCCTTCGCGAGCATGGGATGCTGCTTGGGATTGTAAAAGCTGTAGGTGTCGTGGGTGACGATTTTCCTCGCGTAAACCCACGGACCCACCGGAGCATCCGCCTCGGCGTACCACACCTCGCCAAGGAAGGAGGTCCCCATTGACTCGACGAAGATCAGCGCCCAGCGCTTGCGGAAGCCGTTCCAGTAGGTCGAGCCGTTGTGGAGGAGGACCGTCTTCCCGGTGGCGGCATCGCGGGGCGCGAGCAGCGCCTCCTCCGGCTTCATCAGGCCCTTCTCGACGAGCTGCTTCTGGTCCTGCTGCCTGAGGAAGGGGGCGTGCCGCCTCCAGCGGTAGCGCAGGAGCCCGGCCTCATCGCGGTCGAGCCGCGGCTGGTCGAGGCGGCTCCCTTCCAGGAGACAGGTGAAGGCCTCGTAGCGCGACAGGTCCTTCAAATCGCCGGGAGCGGCGGGGACGCGCGCCAGGGGGATGGGATTGGCGAAGTACACGTAGCGGATTTCGCCCGCCTGGTGGAGGAAGGGATGGCCGCCCGGGTAGACCGGCGCCCCCTCTTCAAATTGCGCCGCTTTTTCGAACTGCTCCTTCTCCGAGTTGAACTCGGCGAGCCCGTGCTGGTAGACCTCGAGGAAGCCGCGCACCTTGACGTAGGCGGCGAAGAGGCGCTCGCGGCCGGCCTCGTCGAAGAAGGCGATGAGCCCATCGATCCAGGTGGGGCCGGGGCCCGGCATGGGGGCCATGGGCCTGGCGAAGCCCTGGCCGTCGAGGAAGTAGGTGAGGTCGATGCCGGCCTCCGGGTCGAGGCCGCCGTCCTGGGGGAGGAGCGAGACGGCGCCCGGGACGTTGAAGTTGCCGAGGGGATAACCGGGACGGTTGGTGTCGCCCCAGAACCAGTAAATCTTCCCGCGGTAGACGGCGTTGACGGCGCTGTCCTGCCCCAGCACCAGGCCGTTCAAGAGCGGCTGGCGGAGGGGCGCGGATTCGCCGGTGAGCAAGCTGTCCCGGTAAAGGCCCCCGCCAGTGACGCGGTAGAGGCGCTCGGCCAGGTTGAGGCGCTTCACCTTCAGCACCGCCGAGCCTCCCGGCGCCACCGGGATCGTCTTGCCTTGAAAGCCGAAGCCATCCTTGGGATACTCGTAGCCGTGGCTTTTGACGTGGAAGAACACCGTCTGGTCCATGAGCCCCGGCTCGAAGAAGGCGGCGATGCCGTTATTGTCGGTGACGTGAAGGATCTGGCTGGTGGTGCGCAGCTCGACCAGGGGCACGCCGCGGCCGGTGGCCTCGTCGATGACCTTGATCTTGAAATAGTCTTTCGGGCCTGGCTCAGTCCGCCCCCCTCTGTCTGATTCACAGGCTGAAATCACCGGCAGGAGGAGAATGGCGATAGTATGGATGCATCCGTGTTTGATAGGCATGGAATCAGTTTAACCTTACTGGCAGGAAGAGCCAGATGAACGCCTGGAAAATCGGTCGCAGCGTTGGATTTTTTTCTTTGTGGATGTGGCTGGCCTTGAAGGCGGGGGGGGCGGACGCCGTGCCGCTAGAGATTTACCTTGCGCCGGGCGGGAGCGATGAAAATCCCGGCACCCTTGAGAGACCCTTCGCCACCCTGGAGCGGGCGCGCGAGGCCCTCCGCCAGCTCAAGAAGCAAGGAGGCCTGCCCCCGGGCGGCGCCAGCGTATGGCTGCGCGGTGGCGCTTACCCGCGCGGAGCCTCCTTCGAGCTCGGCGCCGAGGACTCCGGCGCCCCGGGCGCGCTGGTGGTGTACCGCGCCGCGGCAGGGGAGGAGGCGCGCCTCCTCGGCGGCAAGGCGGTCGCGGGCTTCAGGCCGGTGAGCGATCCGCAAGTCCTCGAGCGCCTCGATGAGAAGGCCCGCGCACAGGTCCTCGAGGCTGATTTGCGGGCGCAGGGGATCCAGGACTTCGGCCGGCTGCGCTCTCGCGGCTTCGGCCGCTCGACCGCGCCGTCGCACCTCGAGCTGTTCTTCAAGGAGAAGCCGATGACTCTGGCTCGCTGGCCTGACGAGGGCTTCGTCAAGATCGCCGCGTTGGCGGAAGTGGACCCCGCAGGCGACGGCCACGGCGGCAAGATCGGCAAGCTCGAGGCCGGCTTCCGATACGAAGGCGACCGGCCGCGGCGCTGGAAGAGCGCCGAGAACATCTGGGTGCACGGCTACTGGGCCTGGGACTGGGCCAACTCTTACGAGGAGGTGGCGCTGCTCGATGTGGAAAGCCGCCTGGTGAAGACCCGGCCGCCTCACGGCCTCTACGGCTTCCGCGCCGGACAGCGCTTCTACTTCCTCAACGTCATCGAGGAGCTGGACCGGCCCGGCGAGTACTACGTCGATCCGCGGAAAGGGATGCTCTACTTCTGGCCGCCCGAGCCCGTGAAGGACGGCGACGTCCTGGTCTCCCTCCTCGAGGCGCCGCTCGTATCCATGAAAGACGCCTCCAACGTCGTTTTCAGGGGCATCATCTTCGAGTGCGCCCGCGGCAGCGCCGTGCAGATGAGCGGCGGCGAGAAGAACCTGGTCGCCGCCTGCACCCTGCGCAACCTGGGGAATTACGCCGTCATTATCCAGGGCGGCTCGGGAAGCGGAGCCCGCGGCTGCGACCTCTACAACACCGGCGACGGCGGCGTCCAGCTCCACGGCGGCGACCGGGCAACGCTCGCGCCGGCGGGCCACTTCGGCGACAACAACCACCTCCATCACCTCGCCCGCTGGTCGAAGTGCTACCAGCCGGCCTTTCTCGTGAGCGGCGTCGGCTGCCGCGTCTCGCACAACCTGATCCATGACCACCCTCACTGCGCCATCCTCTTCAGTGGGAACGAGCACGTGATCGAGCTGAACGAGATCCACCACGTCTGCCTCGAGACCGGCGACGTCGGCGCCATCTACACCGGCCGTGACTGGACCTACCGCGGCAACAGGATCCAGCACAACTTCATCCACCACACCGGCGGCGTCGGCATGGGGTCGATGGGCGTCTACCTCGATGACTGCGTGAGCGGCGAGACCGTCTCCGGGAACGTCTTTTACAAGGTGACCCGCGCCGCCTTCATCGGCGGCGGCCGAGACAACCTCGTCGAGAACAACATCTTCGTCGACTGCGCGCCGGCGGTGTGGGTGGACGGGCGTGGCCTCGACCGCAGCCCGGTCTGGCACGATATGGTTTACAAGACCATGAAGTCGAGCCTCCTCGCCATGCGCCACCGCGAGCCGCCCTACAGGGATCGCTATCCCAAGCTGAAGGAGCTGGAGGCCTACTACGAGAAGGACGCCGGCGTTCCGCCGGAGGGGAACATCGTCCGCCGCAATATTTCAGCGGGCGGGAAGTGGCTCGAGATCGGCTGGCACGCCAGGGCGGAAATGGTGGAGGCCCGCGACAACCTGGTGGGGGAGGATCCCCGTTTCATCGACCGCGATCATATGAACTTCCAGCTCCGGGACGACTCCCCGGCCTGGAAGCTCGGCTTCCAGCGGATCCCGTTCGAGGAAATCGGCCTGCGGCGGGATGAGTTCCGCAAGGAGCTTGCCCCGCGGCGGTAAAAATCCCTTGATGGCCCTCCGCCGCCGGGCCAGAATTTGAGCCGGCTTCCATGAAGACTCCGCCCGGCGACTCCCAGCCCCCCGGCCTCAGCTATGAGCGGTCCGGCGTCAACTACGACTTCCTTGACGCCTTCAAGCGCGCCTGCCAGCGCGCCGCGGCCTCCACGGCGGACGCCTTGAAGCGCCACGGCCTCACCGAGCCTCCCTCGGTGCGCGGCGAGAGCGGCTACCTCATCGAGTCGCCCGCGGATTACCTCGCCCACGTCGAGGAAGGCCTGGGGACGAAAAACCTCGTCGCCGATGCCATGTTGCGGCTCACCGGAAAAAGTTTTTACCGCCAGATCGGCATCGACACCGTGGCCGCCATCGCCAACGACCTCATCACCTGCGGCGCCTTGCCCATCTCCGTGGCCATGCACGCCGCGGTGGGGGATGCCAAATGGTTTGAAAACCAGGAGCGGGCCCGCGATCTCGCCGAGGGCTTCGCCGAGGGCTGCCGCCTGGCGGGGGCCGTCTGGGGCGGAGGCGAGACGCCGGCCTTGAAGGGGATCGTCGATCCGGGGGCGATCGTCCTCGCGGGCTCGGCTCTCGGTCGCATCTTCCCCAAGTCGAACCGCATCGCGGGCGACATCCGCGCCGGCGACGCCATCATCCTCCTGGCCAGCTCGGGCGTGCACGCGAACGGCTTGACCCTTTGCCGGGCCCTCGCCGAGCGCCTGCCCCAGGGCTATCTCACTCCCATCCCCGGCGGCCGCGCTTACGGCGAGGCCCTGCTCGACGCCTCGGTGATTTACGCGCGCTTCATCGCCGCCTGCCAGGAGGCCGGGCTCAAGCTCCACTACGCCGTCCACATCACCGGGCACGGCTGGAGAAAATTGATGCGCCTCGAGGAGCCGTTCGTCTACAGGATCGAGTCGGTGCGCGAGCCGCCCCCCATCTTCAAGTTTCTCCGCGAGGCGGGACCCATCGACCCTCGCGAGGCCTACGCCACCTTCAACATGGGCGCGGGCTTCGCGGTTTACCTTGACCCGGCCGGCGCCGAGCGCTGCGTGGCCATCGCCCGCGGCCAGGGCTACGACGCCTGGCGCGCCGGCGTGGTGGCGAAGCAGGGGGCGCGCCAGGCGGTGGAGATCGTCCCGCTGGGGATCGACTTCGAAGGCGAGACGCTCCAGGTGCGGTGAGACCATAATGCGGGCTTCGCCCGCAACCGAGCTATCCGCAACTTCTCCGCAACCTGCGGAGAAGTTGCGGAGGAAGAGTCTTAAACCAACCCCCACTCCTTGAGGATGCCCATCACCGGCGGCAGCGGCTCCTGCCAGAGCCAGTCTGTCCGGATCCACAGCCCCGGGAGGACGGCGCTGCGGTAGATCCCGTCCGGGCCGGCCGGCGCCAGGCGGCACTTGCCGTCCTCGCCGAGCTGGTAGAAGTCGGCGCGTTTCTCCTCCGGGTCGATGAGCCAGTACTCCCGCACCCCGCCCCGCTCGTACTCGCAGAACTTCTCCACCCGGTCGCGCTCGCGGCTGTCCGGACTCACCACTTCCACGGCCAAGAGCCTGTCCCGAAAGTCGCTCCGAGGCCCGCGACCACCCGGCTTTCGCCGGGCGGTGCCCGGCGAGAAGGCGCCAGACAAGGGCGAGAATCGAGCAGTCGCGCAGATTCGAGCGCCCGGAGGAGGCGGGCACCCCGAAGGGGT
>JACQVS010000239.1 GCA_016209605.1 Planctomycetota bacterium | reverse complement strand
GCTGAGGCCGAGCAACGCCGCAGGGAGGCAAAAGATCCGCTATAACCTTATTTGGAATTAAGAAAGCGAGCACTAAGCTGGCTCGGAGTGGGGAGCCCTCCAGCGGCTTTCCCTCTCCGGGAAGTTTTCTGGTCGCCACCGGTTTGAACGCCATGGGGTGGCTTTCCATGCAAAAACCGGTCAAGCTAGCGGCCCCATCTTCAGGCGGCCGCCTGGCTCCCGCCCAGCGGCTCGGCGCCTTCGCCGCCGCTTACCGCGGCCCCTTGAAAGCCCTCGTCCTCGGCACCTTGAACGGCCTCCTCTCCTGCCCGCTCGTTTACGCCTTTCTCGCCAAAGCGGCGGCGAGCGGCGCCTTGGCCATCGCATTCTACACCATGGCGGCCCTTGGCCTCGGCACCATCCCCGCACTCCTCGCCGTAGCGGCCACAGGAATCCCCTCTCGCCGCTCCTCCGCCAGCGCCTGGTGAAATTTTCCGGAGGATTCATGGTGCTCTTGGGGCTTTACACCTTGTGGCGAGGGTTCGTGCCGCAGCCCTGCTGCGCTTCCGGAGCGCACCTCTACCGCCGCCGCCAAACGGAATCACCGGTTTTTCTCTCACTCAATTAACGGCTTGAAACTCGTAGTCTGAGCCGGCAATGCCGGAAACTTCATGGAGGTCCGGCCGAAGCCAGACCTCCATAAACTTGTAAAAGCCCAATCCGCGAGCGGAGCGGCCGTTAATCCTCATCTTCATCGAGCTGGAGCGGCACGGTGAAGATCTTGGAGAGGTTCGGCGGGGACTGGAAAATGAGCGTGGCCGGAGTCGTGCTGAAGTCGCCGGCGGCGATGTCGAAGTCGTTGTCGTGGCAGACGACCAGATTCCCTCCGGCCATGCACATGCCCTCGACCTTGTCCAGGACGGGGTCCAGCCCGGTCAGCCCCGAGAAGACCACCGTCTTTGAAACCGGCTGGATCCCCAGGCCGGCGAGCTCGGCCAGGGTCAGCTGCTCGATCGTGGTCTTCGTCCCCACCGGGGCGAGGAGCAATCCTTCCACATCCTCGAAGGGCGTGATATCGGTCGCGGCGCTCAGGTCGATCTTGAAAACCGTGTCGGTCCGCCGCTCCGAGACGAGGAGCTCGGTGTCGGAGAGGGCGAACAGGTCGCTCGCGAAGATGTCCCTCAGCCGGAAGGTGGCTCCCGGCGGGAGAGGCTCGGTGATGTAGAGGAGCTGCCGGATCCCTCCCGGCCCGCCGCCCAGGACCGTTTCCACATCCACCTCGAGCAGGCGGATGTTGCGGGAGTTGTCGCCGGCGCTGCGAGTGGGGTTGCTCAAGGGACGCTGGAGGATGGTGTAGAGCTTCCCTCCCGGGGTCACCGTCACGCCCTCGAATCCCCGATTGGGACGCCGCTTCCTGTAAACCTTGGGAATGACCTCCAGAGCTGGGATCACGCCGGGGCAAGGATTTCCTACGGGAACCAGCCGGAGGTCCACCGTCCCGTCCGGGGTGACATGCCCCACGCTGGGGAGATACTCATCGCTGAACCAGAAGGAGCCGCCGAGCACGAAGGCGAGGCTTTCCGTGTCCGCGCCATCGGGGTCTCGGGGCTCGACCGGATTCCCCTTCAGGTCGACGATCGGATCTTCGGCGGTGTTGCAGGAGCTGGGGATGCCGGTCAGCGGCGCCCCGTCCGGCTTCTTGAGGTCGAGGACCCGCAGGATCTGCCCCCGGCCGCTCCGGGTCAAGAGGATGGTGATGATCTTCGGCGAGAAACCCGGGTCGGCGAAAGCCTTCCCGGTCGCTTCCGCGGGCGGCGGGGGGAAGTCCACGCTCGGCCCCCGGTCGGTGATGGCATAGAAGATCTGGTTCGAGGGATCGCCGGGTAAGGGCACCAGCCCGGAGAAGCCCCCGAGCGTGATGACTTTGCCGGTGTTGGGGTCGGTGTAAATCCGGTGGGTGGGATTGGAGGTGTCGATGATGAAGACCTTATGGGCTGATCCTCCCGATCCCTCCCCGCTCCAAATCACGGCGCTGCAAGCCAGCGCAGGCTCCTCCCCGCCCAGGAAAATCCAGCGCAGCAGCGAGATCCCGTCAGTCAGCTCGATCGCTCCATTGCCGTCCACGTCGCCGTTTCGCACCACCCCTTCCGCCACGGCGCAGGGGATTTCCACCGAGGCCGAGCCGCCGAGGAAAAGGTAGCTGAAAAGGTGAATGGCATCGCTCACGTCCCGGGAACGGTCGCCGTTCAAGTCGCCGTTCAGGAAAATCGGCAGACCTGAATAGAGGCTCTCCGAGTCGCTCTCCGCGGCGGCCGGCGAGCTCAGCAACAACCATGGCATTGATAAAACGCCGGCTCGGACAAATGTGGAAAGTGAGTCGAAAAAGTTGCCTCTCATGTTTTGACCCTCCTCATCCTAAAATCAACCAACAGATATTAGGCTTTAATTCAACCTGATTTTCCGTGAACGTACCCTTAATGAACGCGGATGATTCAATCTATATCTGCCTCCTTTAAAAAATACTGGCTGATGTATCCTGTCTGGTGAGACCACCACCCAGACCTCGTTTAATTTTTAATTTATTTTTTCTAACCTCATCTCCAATAAGGGTAATCTCCCCAAATAACCAACGGGGCCTTTCGATCCATTGATTCGAAGCCCGGTGTATGGCGCTGGAGCGAGCGCAAGCTCGAGCTGGCGCGGTTACCCGCAAGGCACCTGCCTTTCCGGCGGGGGCGAGCCGGCCGCAAAGAGGTAAATGAGCAAATAAATCGGATCGCTGATGTCGAGGCTGTCATCGCCATTCGCATTCGCGGCCTCGCGGCAAGGCAAGGCGCCGTTCAGGAAAAGATAGTGGAGGGTTAGTATGGCATCCAGCAATTCGAGCCTGCCGCTGCCGTCGGCATCGCCCAAACGCGCCATGCGGGGAGGGGCGTTTTCAGCTCCGGGAGTGGGGGCGGCGCTGGCCCAGGGCCCGCCGCAGCCCGAGCGGGCCAGCGCGGTGTCAGGCGCCTGGGGGCCGTACTCGAGGACATCGATGACTCCGCAGGCGCCGAAGGGGGCGGTGCCGATCAGCAGCAAGCGGCCGCCTTCGGCCTTGAGAGTGAAGGGCGCGTGGAGCGGGCCCTGCCCGGAGTTGCCGTCGCAAAACACCAACGCATGCCCGCCCGCCGGCAGGCTCATTCCGGGCGGAAAGGAGAACCACTCTTCATTGGCGGGGAATGTCTTTCCCAGGGAAATGCCGTCCAGGGCGATGGTCTCCGCAGCGCAGTTGCGGACTTCCACCCAGTCGGGAGTGCCGCCGTTTTCATCGCGGAGGCCCGTCTCATTCAGGGCCACCACCTCGGAAAGTTCGAGCTTTGGCCAGCGGCTTCCCACCGCCAGGGTGTAAAAGCCGGCCTCTTCCCCGTCGATGGCCGGGCTGCCGCTCTCGGGAAGGAGGACCACGAGGTCGCTCAAATCCTGGACCTCCACCTGGAAGCGGATCTCCCCGCCGGGCGGGAGGCCGGGCTCGAGGACTCCGGAAAACAGCCCATCTTGCATGCCGCCGTCCCCGTTCATGCCGTCGTCGAAGAGGATGGCGCGGCGGATCTGGGGATCCGGGATGTCCAGGCGCTGGTAGAGGATGCTGGCGCTGACGATGCCGACGTCATCCTTCCCGGTGGCGTAGAAGCGAATCGGCGCGCCGGCCACGGGCACTTGATAGGGCTGGCCGGGAGCGATCCAAGCCGGGACCGCGGCATCCAGACTCAGAATCGGCGTCACCGGGCCGTTGTCGTCGTTGGAGCGGCCGGGGCTTGGGTAATTGTTGAAGACGAAGGCCTGCAGGCCATCGCCGTAGCGGGCGTAGGAGATGTTCTCCCGCTGCGCCGGATAACTCACCCGGTCCACTTCCACCTCCGCGGCATCGAGGAGAACTAGGGAGCCGCCGTCTCCGGGTAGGCGGAAGCCGGTGTGGTACGGCGTGCGCCGGGCCTCGGCAAAAACCACCAGCAAGTGCTCTCCGGCCTGTAGAGCCGCATCTCCGGGGAACTGGTACTTGAGCGGCGCCGCGCCATTGGGCATGCTCGCACTTTTCAGGAGCAGCTGCCAGCCGGCGAGGGAGACGCCGCCGCGCGAGCCGTTGAAGATCTCCACCCAATCGGGCTTCTTTCCCCCGTCGCTGGCCAGGGGGAGGTCGTTATTGACTGCCAGGATCTCGTTGATGACCGGCTTTTCCAGCCTCTCCCGCAGGCCCTCGAGCGCCGGCGGCGGGGCGGGCTTGGCCCTCCGGCTGCTCAAGGCCGTCCACAGCACCTCTCCGGAGCCGACCAGGTCGGCGTATTTATCGCCATCCAGGTCGCCCGCCGCGAGGAATCTCCCCGCGGGCACATCCACCGTGATCGCCGGCAGGAGCCCCTTGCCGCCGCCGCCCTGGGTCAGAAGGGTGATGCAAGAGAGGACCGCGCAGGCCACCGCGACGTCCGGGCTGCCGTTGCCATCGAAGTCGGCGGCGGCGATGGAGGTGGCGGGGATGCCGCCGGTTCCGGGGAGCGCCTGCGACGAGAGAACAAATCCCATGCCCGGAACCCCCTGGTAAACCATGGCCCCCTCGCCGCTCCCGAGGAGGAGGTCGAGATCCCCATCCTGGTTGATATCCACCGCGACCATGTCCCTGGTCCCGAACTTCTCCGCGCTCGGCGGCGGGTAGTCTTTGCGGTCGAGGACGGGCGTAGTCAGGAGGTCGCCGCGATTCTCGATCACCGCCATGGCGCCGGTGAACGATCCCCCCGCCAGGTCGATGTCGCCGTCCTGGTCGAAGTCGCCGGCCGACATGGCGCGCGATTCGAAGAGGAAAAAGTGCATCGAGGTGAAGACGAACGCTCCATCCCCGGTGCCCTTGAAGAAGGACAGCCGGCAGTCGAAGAATCCCGCCGCCAGGTCGACGATGCCATCGCCGTCGAAGTCGGCGACCTCCAGGGCGAAGAGCCGGCCTTCCACCAGGTCCGGGGGCAGCTTGAAGCGGCGCTCGGGTCCGAGGCCGTCCTTCCCATCCCCGAGGCGCACCGAGACCGAGCCGGGTTCCTCCCCCTCCTTCCCCAGGTTGGCCGTCACCACGTCGGGATTGCCGTCGTTGTTCACGTCAACCGTCACCAGATCCGCAGGCACGAGGCCCAGAACGTAAAAGGCCGGCGGCCCGAGCTTGCCTTCGGGCCCGGCCAGGCGAATGCTGACATCACCCGAGGCGCGATGGAGCTGGATGACATCGTCCCGGCCATCGCGGTTCCAGTCGGCGATCTTCAGGCCGGCGACTTCCCCGTCGACGAGATAATACTGGTCCAGGGCGGCGAAGCCCGCCTGGCCCGGATAGGCGGTCAGGACGTTGACATCCGAGGAGATGCGGTTGATGACCGCGAGGTCCGGCCGCCCATCGCCGTTCCACTCGGCCGTGACCAGCTCGCGGGGGCTGCGCCCCACCGGCATCTCGGTGGCCAGCGCCAGCTGGCCGCCGGTGTTTTTGTAGGCGAGCACGCGGTCGAGGTAACGCATCACGACGGCCAGGTCGTTCCAGCCGTCGCCGTCCAGGTCGGCGATCCGGAGGGCGCGGGGGCCACCTGGGATGGGGATCTCCTGGTGGATGGCCGCGGCGAACCGCGCCGGGCCGTCCAGCCCCTGGCGAACCTGGACGATGCCGCGGTTGCGGTGCGCGGTGACGAGGTCGGCGCGGCCGCTGGCGGCCGCTCGCGCCACCGGCCCGATGTCCATGGCAAAAACATCGGCGACTCCGGGGATGGCCGCCTTGATCTCCAGGGCGCCACTCGCCCCGGCGGCCAGGATCCAGGCCTGCTTGCTCCAGGCGTGGGTCGCGGCGAGCTCATCCCGGTTCGCTCCCGGCGGCCGGAAGGCTTTGAGAACGTAAACCGGTTTTGAGTACCCCCCAGCATCGAGCTCCTTGAGATCTGCGACCGCTTCGAAGGCGCCTCCGCCGGCGCCGCGGTAGTGCCGCACCCCGATGCCGGAGCCCCCCACTGCCAGATCCAGGATGCCATCGCTATTAAAATCCCCGGCGGCCAGATTGCGGGCGTAAAGCCAGGTGGGGATGCGGATCGGGGAGTCGAAAACGCCCCCTCCCCGGTTGGGGAACAGCACTGTGGCTTCATCGAGCAGCGCCGCGGCGGCAATGTCCGGCCGCCCGTCGCCGGTTAGGTCCTGGACGATGACCTCCCGGAGCGTCTGCATGCCGGTCCTCAGGTGCAGGGGATCCGAGAACTCCAGACCGCCCCGGTTGAAATAAACCGTCACCGTGCCGTCGAGGTTGCCGACGGCGAGATCGGCGTCGCCGTCGCCGTCCAGGTCCCCTGCGGCGACCCCTTTCGGCCCCTCATTTCCCCCGCGCCAGGTCGAGGACACCTCCGGATCGCCGGCATCGAGCCGGTTCCCGAACGCCCGGAGGTTGTCAAAAAGCTGCCCCACGGCCCGCCTCGGCGCCATGGCCGCAGCCCAAGCAGCCATCATCACGAACCCGATTTCCCTGAATCGCCTGAAGCGCATCATGCCAGGGTCTCCTTTAAAAGCTTTTGCCGTTTTTTACTGAATCGCGTCGAAACCGCGAAGAAAACAACGATCCTCCGCCTTTTATCCGATGAGTTAAGAAGGATTTCAAGAAAAAGCCAACGGAAATTTTCGCTGGAATTTCGGTCTTGGAGCTGAATTTCTCTCAAATCCCTAACCGATCCAAACCTGTCTCATTCGCAGGTCATCTCAATACAAAGCTTCAAGGAATCTTCGGTTGGGTCTATTCCACGCTCCGGAAACGGAGGCGACGGCAGAGCTCCGCGAAGGAAGAGATAATTGAGCAGGCGGATGGGATCGCCGACGTCGAGCGCGCCGCTGTCGTCGATGTCGGCCGCGTCGGGGCAATCCGATGCCACGCCGCCCGCGAAAAGGTACAGTAAAATGAACACCGCATCGGCAATGTCCACCTCGCAACGCTTATCGCCGTTGGCATTCCCCCTCTTAAAAAAAGGGGGGGGCAGGCAAGGGTTACGGCCCAACCCCAGGAGGTCCTCGATCGCAGCGCAGCTACGGGTCGGGAGGATGGCGGCTTTGCCTCCCTTGGGACGGTTCGCAAACCCGGGAGTGGGCTCCATGAAGTCGAACGCTTCGGCGCCATCAGGAAACCGGCCGACGGCGATGTCCCGCGCCTGGTAGCGGACCGCCAGGCAGCTCACCGGCCGCCTTTGCGGATCGAAGAGGAAAAGGAAGTCGCGGAGATGGTTGATGTTGAAGCTGGCGTGGAGCTCCCCTTGAAACTCGCAGCCTCGTAAAAACTGTGTTTCGCAAGGGTCGGCGTCGCACCAGACCAGGAGAAACCTCTTGGGCAGGAGGCAAAGGCCCTCCGGGAATGGCCAAATCCGCTCAGCATTTTTAAGCACCACGTGGTCCGCCAAGCTCCAGCCGGTCAAGGACACCGGCTGACTGCCGCGGTTGTAAAGCTCCAGGTAATCGCCGAAGGAGCCGCGGCGGTCGCTAACGGTATTCCAGTTGTCGGCGCAGATCTCGTTGATGACCACGGCGGCCCCATCTTCTGTCTTGGAATCGAAACAGGACTGCACTTGGTTTGGCGATCCCGGGGTGCTTTCCATCAAGGAGAATTGAGGACCGCCATCCGGATAGCGGCCGAGGGTCTTATCCCGCCGCTCCTTCTGGAAGGGGACGCCATCGATCACCTTCTTCCGGTCGAGGAGGGCATCGTACTCGAAGAGGTAAATCTCCCCCCGGCACTTGTCGAGGAGGAAGGGGAGGTGGGGCGCTCCGTCAATGAGGCCCGATTTGTTGTCGCACCAGATGATGGCGAAGCCCCTCTTCGGCACGATCACCTCCGGGATCAAGCGCTCTTCGGTGACCAGGATATTGTCGCTCAAGTAAACGCCGCTTAAGAGCACGGGCTGGGAGGTGGGGTTGAAAAGCTCGACCCAATCGCCGCTCTGGTCGGTCTCGTTGGCGGCGATTTCATTGATGCGGAGCTGCTCGATCAATGTAACGGCCTGCGGAACTTGAACGAAGAATTTCAAGACTTGCGATTCCACCTGGAGACCCCTTTTGTCATTGACCCAGGCCTGAATAACGAGATCGGTTGACCGCGCCGGGATCTGGAAATCCCTTTGAAATATTCCCGGCTCCTCCAGCTCCTGGCAGTTGAGGAGCTTCCCGGGAAGGAGGGGAAACGTCCGGTCCGGAAAGCCCTCTTCTTTGATCCACAGCTCCAGGGATGACAGATCCAGCCCATTTTCCGGACTGAACTCCTCATCGGGATCGGCGGCCTGGCAGATGACCCGCAGCCAATCCCCCGGGAGGACGCGGAGGTCGTTGCGGATGGAGCGCGCGCCGACTAGCGGAGCCTGCGCCCCCAGCGGGTAGTAGGTGATGATCTTGCAGGAGGGAGAGCGATTTGCGGGCGGGGGAGGATTGGGGCTTTTTGGTGTCGCTTGCGCCACCACGGAAAAGTCGCCGCCATCGGGAGCGCGAGCATAGAATTCCCCGGGCCGCAGCGCCGGAAAAGACAGCCGGTCCCAATCCTGGCCATCGGGGGAAACGAGCTCGAGGCTGTCCCCCTTCGCCTTGATCTGGAACTGGGCGTGGAGGGCATCTGGGGGCCATGCGGAATTCCGCACTGTGGCGCTGCTCAGGATGATAAGCGTGTATCGGTTATTTTCATTCAACACGACACCCGGTGGGATTACCAAGGTCTTTCCTCGGTTGATCAAGCGGTAGCCGCCTAAGTCCACAGGCTCAGGCCCCAGCCAGCTAAGCTCCACCCAATCAGGGCAGTCGGTATAAAGGCAACGGCTCGAATCCTGGCTCTCGGAGCTCGAGATCTCGTTGATGACCACCCGCCTCAAATCGGGTATGCAAGCAGAGTTCGGCCAGTTCGGCCCGCCCGGCGTCTGGGTATCAAGGATGCACCAATCCTGGTCACAATTACTCGGTATGCCCTTATTCCCATATGAAGTGCTCGAGGGGAGCGGCGGGAATCGCACCGAGCAGAGCTTGCGGATTTCCGGCACAGGAGTTTGGCAAGGAGGCTGCCAGTAGAGCGAGACGACGCCGCCGTCCCGGTCGAGACCTTCAAGCTCGCTTGAGTCGAACCGCAGGCAGACATCGCAAAAGTCGGCGGCGGGCAAATCCGTTTTGCAGTCGATGCAGACCACCAGGTAGCCGCGCGGCGGTACCGTTTTCCCTTTCTGCGCGCTGATCACCACGCTCTTGTCGAGACCTTGGGAGGCTCTGTCGCCTTCCACATCTTGAACTTCGAGGACATAATGGTCGAGGGGCTCCGGACAATCGGAGAGGTTGTAAAGCTCCACCCACTCGTTCGAGCCGCCGGAGTCGAGCTCGTTCAAGAGGAGAGGAATATTCCCTGGGCAGTCCTGCGCCAGGGTATGGGGCGAAAGCATGGCCGCCAACATCGCGGCCGCTAGAGTTCGAATGGGTGGTCTCATCGCGTCCTCACGATCTTGAGCTCGGAATTGTGCTGCTGGAGGATCAAAAGCTCCGGCCGGGAGTCCCCGCTGACATCTTGACCGGCCAGATAAACATCTTGAAAAGTTCCGGATCCCAGGGAAATGGCGCGGGACGGGAAGCCGCTGAAACCTTCCCCCGCCTTCTGGTAATATTCCAGTATCTTTCCTCCTCCTTCGCCGCCGGCCGCCGCCGCCAGATCGGGCAACCTATCGCCCGTCAGGTCGCAAGCCATGGCGGAGAGCAGGCCGCCGCTCGAGGCGCCCGCCGGCAAATCCAGCTCGAAAAATTTTTTCATCTCCAGGGAGCTCCCCGGCTCCGGTGGATTCTCCTGCACGAAGCCCACCACTTTCTTGAGGCCGAAGGCGGTCAACAATAAATCCCAGAGCCCGTCCCCGTTCAAATGGGTCGCTTGGATGTCCCCGAGGCTGAAGTCTTCGAGGGGGGGCAGCTGGTGAAGCTCGGCGAAATTCTCGGGCCACTTCAGCCCCGGCCGCTGGAGGCGGATCTCGACGCCGCCATTAAGGAGGAAAAACGCCAGATCGGACAGCCGGTCGCCGTCAAAGTCCTCTGCGGCCATGGAATAAAATGGGCCGTTTGGGCTGTCGAGATGGATAGGGTTCTGCTCAAATTCAATGCGGCGCGGCGATCGGTCCTGGATCAGAAGCCGCGCCAGGATCAGGAGCCCGGAACGCCGGTCAAGGCGCAGCAGGTCGATCCCGCCCTCGCCATCGAAGTCGCCTAGGAGGATGGGGCCGCCGGTCAAGCCGTCGCGAAGGGTGCCTGCAGGGCATTCCTCCCCGGCTTGAGACGCCGCGGGATTTTCGCAGCCGCCGGCCCCGTTCCCGTTTCTGAGGAGAAAGAGCTCCACCCCCCCTTGGCGGCTCAAGGCCAGGAGATCCGGAACGCCGTCGCCGCTGGTCGCCCCTTTCGCCAAGAAAAGCCCGATGGTCTGAAAATCGCTTTCGGCCTGGGCCACCAATCTCAGGCTGGGCGACGGGGAAAACGTCCCTATCTGGTTTTGGTAAAAGAGAGAGATCTGGTAGAGACGATCGCCGCTTGCGGCGCTAGCGACGGCGAGGTCCGGCAGCCGGTCGCGGTTGAAATCGGCCACCAAAAAACCCTGAAGTCGATCCTGCCGCCCGAACTTTATGGAAATGGTGGGAGCTTGCTCCAAGCTGCCGGGACCCTCCGCCTGATAGAGCCGCACCCCCCGGTTGCTTCCGAGGACGAAATCGCCGCGGCCATCACCGTCGAAATCCCCCACCACCAGGTTGGGGGAAAGCCGCGAATCCAGGGTCGGGAGTTGCAGGAACGGGATCTCCTTGAAGGCGCACCGGGCGGTTTCGAAGCATTCCCTCTCTGCAGGTTCCACGAGCCAAAACGCCAGGTGATTCAAGCTCGGCTCCAGGGCCAGCAAAGCTCTTGAGCCGGCCGGCGCGTGGAGAATTTCGATCGCCGCCAGGCGGCTGGGGGCGCTGGGGAGGAGAAATTCCAAATCGAGCTTTTCAAAGGGGACTGCGGCGCCGAAAGTCGCCTGGTTGAGAAAAATCGACACCGAGCCGGAGTTCTGGTCCCCCTTGCCGACGGCGAGGTCGGTGAAGCCATCGCCGTTAAAGTCTACCGCCGCCAGGGAGCGCGGCTGATGGGCCCCGAGCCGGAGCCAATCCGAGGGCTGCGGGGGTTCCGCCGCCCTTAAAAGCACCGCCACGCTCCCGGTGTCATATTCGCAAACCGCGAGCTCATCCTGGCCGTTCCCCTGCAATAAATCGGCGGCGAGGAGGATTCCCGGTTCCGCCCGGACCGGCAGGCTCTTCATGGGTGAAAACCGGCTATTCCCCTCGTTGAAAAAGAAGCCCACGCTCAGATCGTCATGATTGGAGACGGCGAGGTCGGGGCCGCGGAGGCCGTCGAAATTTCCCACGGCCAGCGAGCGGGCGTCTTTTCCCGTCTCGAGGACGAGGTCCGGCGCCTGCGAAAACGAGATTTTCCCGCCCGCGCCCGCCCTGGCGAAGAACACCGCCACCCGCCCCGGCTGGCTGCAGGGGCCGCCGCAGGCGCCCTCTCCGCTGCAGGGGCATTGGGTGTCGAGGACCGCCAGATCGAGGAAATCGTCCTCCTCCGGGTTGAAGCTCGCCAGCGCCAGATCGGCGGGATTCGCCTGCGAGCTCGCCAAGCCCAAGACGTAACTTGCCTGGACGGGGAGAGAGCCATCTTCCGAGCGCAGAAAAACCTCCACCCGGCCTGCCTGGGTAAGCGCCAGGGCCAGGTCCGAGCGCCGGTCGCCATCGAGGTCCCCCATTCCCGCGCCGAAGACCGCCCCTTGATCTTCAAGGAGAGGAATGGCGCCAAGAAAGGTGTCGTTGTGGACCTCGAGGCCGCTCAGGACCGCTTCCTGGCCCTTTTCCTCATCGAAAGGGGTGATGCGGAGGCTGGCCGTCTGGCCCGCGATCAGGCCGATATCCTGAAGGCTGTCCCAGAGAAAAACATGAAACTCCTCTTGGGGAGAGGCCCTTAGGCCCGAGACTTGAGCCGCCTCCGGGCGGCGGCTGGAAGGGGTGGCGATGCGAAGTTCCTTCCGCCTCGGAGCCTCGCCAGGGTCCTGAAGAACCAGCCGGCGGACCTCGGGATCCTCAAATTCGAGGTCCAGGGGCGGGAATCCGCTCCCCACCACATCGTACTGGATGATGACATCGAGGTCGTCGCCGTCCACATCCACCAGCTGAAAAGGGATGGGGATTTCAAAACTTTGATCCAATTCTTTGGCGCTTCCGTCAAAACTCGCTTGGGGTGGATGGTTGTTATGGAGCGAGATGGTCTCAACGAGCTCCACAAGCTCCCCGAAAGCATCCAAAGCACTCAATCGGATCTTCAAGTCCGGGTGGTTGTGACTGCCGATCCCCAACGCGTTCACCGAATTCCACGTCCGGGAGTCGCTAACCCACTGCTCGCGCGCCAGCAGGATCCCTTCCAGAGGCTGGTCGAGCGCCATGAGCTCCCAGCGCATCTCGCCCGGGACCCGATACTCCAGCCGTACGATTTCCAGGGGATCCCCCTCGGCATCCCGGGCGAAGAGCAATATCTTCACCTCGCCTTGCGCCTCAATGGGGACGATCCAGATGAGTTCCGAAGTCGTGTTTCCGACTAGAAAGTGATCGGAGACATACCCTTCGCTTGAGCGCCCGCCTGAAAAGACCCGCACCTTCACCGACTCGGACTTCCTCACGAGATCCAAATCATCTCCAGCGTCCCACCAAAAGATTCTGGCCTCTTGCCCGCAAGGGAGCTTCAGCGGCGCGGTATCGGCGGGAGTGGCGGGGTACCAGACTGAGTAGTCCTCCGCCCCGCGGGCGTACTCCACCGCGGCCGACCCGTTGGAGCCGTCCCGGAGCTGGTAGCAGATGGGCACGCGGCCGGCGTCCCCGATGGCCCGCAAGTCGTCCCGATCGGGACTTTTGACCAGGAAGGCCTGGTTCACAGCGACTTCCGGTTCGGAAGAGCCCTCATTTAAGCTTACCACGATGGCGACGACGGCGCCGGTGATGAGTCCACCGAGACCGCAGCCGGGGCTAACGGCTATTCCAGTCAAGATGCAAGCAAAAAGGAGCACCCTTGAGGAAAGTTCACCCCAAATTCCCCGAAATCTGTCGCTATCGCCTTGACTACGGAAGGACATAACTCACATTCCTCCAAACAGTAGGAATACCAACCACGATACCACAAAATCCCTTGCCTTCAATTCCAGACTTTTGAGGGTTATATGTTGGTTTTCTCGACCGCCGCTGTTTAAAAATTTGGAGAAAGCCAGTTTGGGCCAGAGCTCTTTTAGAGCCTGCTTGTGGATCTGCCCCTCGAGAACCTTGGCTAAAGCTTGCGCTCGTAAATTTGCTTGAGCTTGAGGAGCGCCCTGCGGCAGAGCATCTGGGCTGCCTCTTCTTTAAGCCCCATGTGCTCGCCGATTTCGCGCCAGGGCATGCGGAGGTAATAATGGCAAATGATCACCTTGCGGTAGCCCTCCGGAAGCTGGTCCATGGCTCTCTCAAGGCGTTCACGGTTTTCCCGCGCTACCAGCTTGACGGTGGGCGAGCTCGTCGGTGCCGGGATCGGGCGCTCGGGATCGAAGGCCACCTCGCGCCGCAAGTCCCGCCTCTTGGCCTTGAGAAAGGACAAGCGGTTGCGGATCTTGTTCTCGAGGATGCTGAGGAGCCAACGGTAGAATGAGCCCTTTCCCAGATAACGGTACTGGGAGAGGTCGCACAAGGCCTCGTAAAAGGCGGTCTGGACGAGGTCCTGGGCCTCCATGCGCGTGCGCAGCGCAGCCCCGATGCGGAATCGCGCTGCCTGGAGGAGATCGGGATAGGCTTTGGCGAAAAGAGTCTCCAAAGCTTCCCGGTCGCCGTCTTGAGCTTTGCGCACAAGTTCGCCCGTGGTCGAGATTTTTTTGGCCATGAGGGACAACCCTAGTGAGGGCTATTATAAACAAGATCCATTATGAGAGAAAGATAGGATTAACTCAGGTTCATGGTTAAAATGAGATCTACCTCAAAGACAGCCAAATACCTGGAAGTGTGATGCGAAAGAAGCGGAGTCGGCAATCCGGGTCCTTGATCCATGAAATCTAAAGACGACGACATCGACAACGAGATTCTCAAGGACATGCTGGAGGTCAGCCATGATTCTGGCATGCAGCTCGCTTCGTGTCCGGAGGATCCTGGAAAAGATACATCTCCAGGCCAAGCCGCCGGCGATGGCGGCTCCCTGGCAAGCGATGACGCGATCCTCGAGGAGATCCTCCGGGACATGATGGAAATCACCTCCGAGGACCTGACGGCGATCCGCCAGAGCCGCGAGCGTTCCGGGAATGTGAAATCCCTGGACGAAGCCGCTTTTGAAGCGGGCCAGCTCACTATCGACCAGCGCGATGACGTCTTCCGCACTTACCTCGAGCGCCGGGTGGAGGAGATGCGAGGGAAGCTTTTGGGGGCGCAGCTCGGCAGCTACCACATCCTGGAAGAAATCGCCAGCGGCGGCATGGGCATCGTCTTCAAGGCCAGGCAGGAATCGCCGATGTTCACTCGCGAGGTCGCTTTGAAGTTCATGCTGCGGGGGCTGGAAGGGAGCTCTGAGGACCGGGAGCGTTTCATCGGCGAGGTCAAAGGTCTCGCCAGCCTCAGCCATCCATACCTCGTGCCGATCTACGACTCCGGGATCAAGGACGACCTCTACTACTTCTCCATGGAGCTCATCGACGGCGAGCCGCTCTCCGAGGTAGCTGTTCAAGGGA
The DNA here is from genome assembly GCA_016209605.1 of Planctomycetota bacterium. Taxonomy (GTDB): domain Bacteria; phylum Planctomycetota; class UBA8108; order UBA8108; family JACQVS01; genus JACQVS01. The sequence goes on along the minus strand of JACQVS010000239.1, from coordinate 26,533 downwards.
AATTGGCGCTCGAGCGCAAGGTGGAAATCGGGCGCGACGTCGCCCGGGCGCTCAGCTACCTCCACGAGCACGGCGTGATCCACCGCGATGTCAAGCCCCCCAACATCATGGTGGACCGCCAGGGGACGGCGAAGCTACTCGATTTCGGCATCGCCCAGTTTTCCGCAGACGCCCGCCGCCGCGTCATCCAGGCCGGCACCCCCCACTATATGGCTCCGGAGATCATCGACCCGCGAGGGCCTTACGGGCCCATCGGCCCGCGAGCCGACATCTACGCCCTGGGAGCGGTCCTTTACTACCTGGTCTTCGGCAAGGAAGTTTTCTCAGCCAGCGGCGGCGTCTCAGAAATTTTCTCGCGCACCTTGAACTCCTCCCCGGCATTCCCCAGATCCAAAGGCGAGAGAATCCCCTCTCAGCTGGAAAAGATCATCGCGCGCTGCCTCAGAAAGCGCGCCGACGAGCGCTATTTGACGGCCAAGCATCTGGCGGAAGAGCTGGACAATTTCTTGCGCTGGCGCCGGGGGAGAATCCCGCGCCTCGTGGCGACCGCCAGCCTGCTCCTGGTGCTTCTCATGGGAGCGCTCTTCGCCCTCAATGCCGGCCGCCGCCAAACAAGTCAGCCGCCCGTTTCGCCCGCCCTAGATTTCGACCCCTTTGAGAAGGCAATCGAGGAGGTCGAGCAGGTCGAGCCCGAAAGCAGCACCGCCCTTCGAGAAGCACTGGCGCGCCTGCGAGCGGCCAACGGCCGGCCCAATGAGTTCGAAGAGGCAGAAGAGCAATTCAAGGATTTGAAGAGCCAATTCTGGGCGAAACGAGCGGCGAGCGCTCAACAAACGGCAGAAGCTGCCTATAAAAAGGTGCGGGAGCTGGTTGGCGAAAAATCCATTGAGGAATACGTTGCGGGAAACAAACACCTGGACGAGGGGAAAGGGCGTTCTCCCAGCCAGGAGACCTATCATCATTTCGACAGCGCCAAAAGGCACTTTGAGGAGACCATCCGGCTTGCGGAAGAGCAGAAACAACTCAGAAATGCAGCCGAGAAGGCGGATGTCTTCGCCAAGGTCAAGAAATCCCAAGTGGCGGAGGAAGATCTCAGGTTTTCCCCCGAGGCTCAAGAGCTTTATGCCAACGCCGATCAAATCCTCGAACGGGCTCAATCGAAACTCCAAACCGAGAGTTTTACAACGGCGGAGGAGCTGTTCCTACAAGCGGCAAAAGGATTCGAGGAAGCCGCCGGCCTGGCGAAGACCATGATGAGGATCTCCCAGGAAAGGGCTGAAAGAGAAAAGGCGGCCCTCGACACCCTCCTCGAAGGCGCCAGGGAGGCAGTCAGCGCCAAGGAAAACGGCTGGCTCCGCGCCAGCGCTCCCGATCTTTTCCAAGGCTTGCCTTCTTTGCTTCAGGAAGCCGAGGCGGACTTCAAGAAGGAGGATTTCCCCGGCTGCCAGGGCCGCCTGCTGAAGTTTTACAAGCTCCTGGAGCAGGCTCTCGAGCGAGCCCAAAAGCTGGAAGAGTCGGCTCGGAGCGCCCGCACAAGGGCTGAACAGGAAAAAAGCGCGGCGGCAGCGTCCTGGTCCACCGGAGAAATGCCCGCAGCCTTGAAGGAAAGCTGGGAGGCCACCCTGAAACTCTTTGGCGAAGGGCTGGGCAATTTTCAAGAAAAGAACTTTGCCCTTGCTCAAGAGCTCTTTACCGGCTCAGAGGGCCGATTCGCCGACTTCTCCAGGGAGGCGAAAGCGCTCTTGAAAGACATGGTCTGGGTGGAAAAGGGAAATCTCCAGGCGCTCGAGGTGCCGGGATTTTACCTTGACCGCTTTGAGGTTTCAGTCGGCGAATACGACCGGTTTCTCCGGCACGTCAGCAAATACGGCCACGTCGGCTGCTGCCCCCCGGAGGCCGCTGCGTTCCGGAGCCACGAACCGCTAGGCTGGGAGCAGCAGAAAAAGGAGGACCCTAACCTGCCGGTGATCGGCGTCCCCCTTGCCGATTCCCAGGCCTATGCTCGCTTCCGGAAAAAGCTCCTCCCGACCACGGAGCAGTGGGAGCTGGCGGCGCGCCGGGGCCCGAGCGGGAAGCTGCGGATCTTTCCCTATGGCGACGAGTTCGATCCAAGAAAAGTCAACGCCGGAAAGGAAGGAGAAGACGTTCCCGGCCTTTTGCCGGTAGACAGCCTGCCGGAGGGGGCGAGCGCCTGCGGCTGCCTCCACATGTCCGGGAACGCCGCCGAATGGACCGTATCTCGAGATGGGCAGGCCTACCTCATGGGCGGCAGCGCTGCGACCGGCGATCCCGCTTACCTCCGGTGCGACCGCAGGCTCAAGATCTCAAGCGGCGCCCGCGAAGAGCTCGATGCCATCCTGTCTTGGATCGGTTTTCGCTGCGCCGTGAACGCTATCCCCAGAAAGCCATGAATCTCCCCTTTTCTTCCCTATTCCTGTTGCTCGTTCTCCCCTTCTGGGGATGCAGCTTCAGCTCGAATCCCGGCCATAGCCCAGAGCGATCCAATCCATCCCGCCCTTATTTTCTCTGCGTTTCAACGCCATTCATCGCCGTGAGCGAGAACGCTCTCGAAGAGGAGATCAAGGAAATCCAGCTGGATCTGGACCGGCTGGGCCAGAAAATATGCGCAGCCTTGGAGCGAAATAGCATCTTCACTGAAGTGGCGAAGCTGAAAAATGCCGGCGAAGTCTCGGAGGCTGAATCATCAGAGCTGGGAAAGAATCCATCCCATCCCAGAGAGGCCTTCCAGGAGGCTCAGGAACTGGGCGCGGATCTTTTATTGGAGGCCAGATTTCCCAGGCTCCCTGCCTGCCGCTTTTCCCGCCGCACCGCCTGGTTCATCCCCAACACCTTGCTATGGTTTTTCGTCGGTTTTCCCAGCTGGTGGGTCCGCGACAGCGTTTATGAGGTCCAATGGGATGTGGATTTCACCATCTCCTCCGTCCCCGCTCGAAAAATCATCCAGAGCTCCTACCAGCCTTTCCTGGAAGAGAAACCAGTGAGCGTTTCCGAGCAGGGCTGGACCTGGACGGCCCTCATCACTCCTCCGGGATATTATGAGGGGCCCAAAGTGCCCTCATCGCTCGCGCCCTTGGTTGAAGAAAAGATGGAGGAGTATTTGTTGCGGTTTCTCGAAAACACGCCCCTTCCATTTCCCGTCGACATCCATCTTGCAGCCGAGGATCCCACTCGTCTCCAGGTGGAAATCAAAAGCCCGACGCCGCTGGAAAAATTCCGCCTGGAAGTGGACGGTCGCGTGATCCTTGAAAAAAATCCCTTGACCATGTGGCCACCATTCAAGGGAAAAGCGAGAAATTCAGCGGATTTGCCCTACTTCTACTCGCGCTATATTCCCCTGGATCTATCCCCTGGTACCCATAAGGTGCGAGTCCTCGCCCTCGCCAGCCAAGAAAAGGAGCGGGTCGTTTCCCTCGAGGCCTCAGGCTGGAGCGCCTCGCAAACCATTTCAATTAACCTGCCAGAAAATTAGCTCGTTGAGGGCGAAGCCCGCATTATGTTGTTAAAAGGACCCATTCATTGTTGGAAATTTGAATCGGCCCTCAAGCCCCTTCCCGCCCAGCTGGCGCGGAACTCCTCCCCGGCGATGATCTTCTTGGCGACCTCGAAGCGCGATGCCGACTGGAGGCGCTCGCTCCAGTATCGCCTCTCCTCGGGGGCGGGCGGCCTGCCGAGGAGATCTTGGAAGAGGGCGTCGAGAAATCCCCTCTCCTCGAGGCCTGGGCGAACCATGTAGTCCCTCGATGAGAGCTGGCGCAGCAGCCGGCGCACCCCCGGGTCGTCCAGGAAGCGGTACTGCTCGATCCGGTCGAGGGCGCGCCGCCCCACCCGCATGTCGTAGTGCAGGCGCTCGGGCAGGGCGGCGTGGGCCAGCACGGCCAGCGCCAGGTGCGAGAAGAAGAGCGGCAGCAGACGGCGGCCGCGATCGAAGAGCCGGATCCACACGAGGCCCGCCGCCAGGGTCATCCCAACCAAGGCCGGAGATGGCAAGTGGATCAGCCCGAAGATCAGCGCCGCCAATCCGGCCCCCGGCCACCGCCCGGTGGCGGGCATCAGCTCCCGAACGAGCGGCGCGAGAAAGAGCTGAAGCGCTAACTGCTGCCCCAGGACCACCGACAGCTTCTGCGCCGTCCACCGGCAGACCTCCCAGGAGGTTTTTTCGGCGAAGAAGTTCTTCAGGCCCTCGTAAGGCTCCTCGACCAGCCCGGCCCCCAGGAGGAACGCCGCGGCGAGGAGAAGCGTGGCGAGAGCGGCCTCCCTCCAGGCCACGTCGGCAGAGGTCTTTGACTCCCTCTCCCGGAACCGCAGGCTGCCGGCGCGGCGCCGGCAGGAGATCAGGAAGAGGCCGATCAGCGCCGCCACGTTGAGCACCGGCCAGATCGGGCTCGAAAACCCCGCCAGGAACCAGAGGTGGACTTCCAGGAGGCCGAGCCCCAGGATCAGCTCGAGGGCGGAAAAGAATTTAGGGTGCCGGGTCGAAATGACTACGGTCCTTCACTTTCGTTCTCACTGCTCGACGAGCGGCGCCGGGCCGGCCGGCTCGCTGGCGAACAGCGCCGGGCCGGGCCCGGGAGTGGGGATGAAGCCGAGAATGTAAGTGTTTTCATTGGCATGAACCTTGACGCGGGCCAACCGCGGCAGCCCTCCTAGACCAGCGCCGAAGCGAGGCGTCAGGACCACCTCGTACTCTCCGGCCGGCAGCTCCACCCGGCAGACCTGGATCTTGTCGGGCAGCAGGGACCAGCAGCGCGTGTCCGCCCGCTCGACGGCGCTCCAGATGGTGTTGGCGGCGATGCCCCCCAGCTCGATGAGGAGATGCGCCCAGGCCTCGTCCCGTTTCTCCTTCCGCTTGGTTTTGTCCACCGCCATCCGGCCGGCGCCTTTGGCCGCCGTGACGACGGCCTTTTTCAGCATGCGCCGGAGGATGGCCTTCGCCAGCACCCAGTCCTTGACGGCATTGTACTGCTGGATGGCCGTCAAGGTCACATCGGTGAGCGTCTCGGTGGCGCCGGCCGCGTGGCCATCGACCGTGACCTCGATGGCGGCGATGTTGTTCAAGCTCGGCCGCAGGCGCCAGGTCTTCAACGGGCTGAGGTCCAGCGTAGGGCCGAAGTGGCGAAGGACCGGAATGAAGCGCGTGAACTGGAGGGCGATCTCCGAGGCGAAGGTAAGATCGGCCTCCTCCACCTCGACCTTGTCCGGCCCCCGTCCGACGAAGGTGAAGACGTAAAGCACCCCGTTGCCGGGCTGGGAGTGCACTCCTTTCTCGACCCGCTCCAGGTCGGCGTCGATCGAGGTGAACTGCGGCTCCCACTCCTTGACGCGGCCGAAGCTGATCTTGACCTCGCTTGAGGCGGTGGGGTCGCGGTCTTCCGTGACGATGCCGTAAAGGTAAGCGCCGGCGCCGATCTTCTTGTACTTGTCCTTGTACTTCCGGCCGCTGCGGTCGGGGGACAGCTCGTCGAGGATGGCGCGCTGCTTCTCGAGGATCTGGTTCGTGTAGGCGATGACATCCGCGCCGCCGTGCATCAAGCTGGCGAAGGCGAGCAGGACCCGGATCATGATCTTCTCGTAGTCCTCCCCCCCATAGACGGTCGAGCGGTCATCGGCGAAGTAGGAGAGGATGTTGCTCATCACCTCCTTGGCGCGCCTGGTTTCGAGGGCATCGAAGGAGTCGCGCACCCGCAGCAAGGTCTCCTCCGCGGCCTTGCTGTCGCCCGAGGCCAGCTGCAAGAGGCCCTCCTCGAGAAGCAGGCAGTCGCGTTCCTTGCTCCCCTCCCCCTCATCCTCGATGATCCCCTGCAGCTCCGCCTGGGCAGCCGTCAGGTTGGCGGCGAAGTAGGCTTCCCGGACCGGCGCCAGCTTCCCGCTGTAGGTGGCCGAACAGGAAGCCAGCGCCAGCCCCAGGAGCAAACCGAGGAGAGTTTGGATCGGACTCGGAGATGGCATTAAAGATGACAATCGCCAACGGCCCGCGAGCGAACTACCGAGTGTACTCCTTGCTGATCTCCTCCCTCGACATCAGGCGGATGCCGTCCAAGGGATTGACCAGCTCGAAGGTGAGGATGTAATCCGATTGCTTGAGGTTGCCCTGGGTGGTGTCCCCCTGGGTCAGCCGGGCGAACAAAAAGGCATCGAGCACTTGATTGTTCTTTTCCAGAACCGCCAGGAGCTTGCGGGCCTCCGCGGGGATCACCAGCCTATCCGGCTTGACGCCGGCGGTTTCCAGCGCCGGCTTGACAAAGTTTTCGAATGAAACGTCCTGAAAATCGGCCGACTCGTTGATGGCGCCGTTGATGATGTCATTGAGCTGATCGCGCCAGCTCCCCAGCTCCTCGTTGGTGCGATTGTCAATGCCGAAGAAGGCGACCCGGATCTTGGGGGCGTTGCTGTTCCGGGCGGCGAGGCGGAACTTGAGAGACAATTCCTTCAGGGATCCGTCGATGAGCCGCCGGTAGACGACCGTGCCGGCCCGGCGGTCCCCCACCAGGCTCGCCTCCCCCTTCTCCTTGATCCGCCCGCTCGGCCCCCCGCAGGCGCAAAATATCAGCAAACCCAAAATCGATAAAACACCTCTCGGCAAATTTATTTTCTTCATATCCAAATCCTCTAATCTCCTTCCACATGGGCTAAAAAATCACCAGAATTGTAGAAAGAATTCTATATTCTCTTCTTAAACTTTGCGTCCTTTGCGTCTTTGTGGTTCATCCATCTTCCTTTCACTTCTTCATAAATTGTCTCAGCTCCTCCGCAAACCGCGGCTCCAGGTAGCCGCGCAGCGGCCCCGCGACCTTCTTCAAATTGTCGAGCCGGCGGATCTGGAAGACGAACTCGAAGGAGTCGCCCGACTCGATCAGCTCGTTGAAAAGAAGCGTCTTGGCGCCCTTGGTCTGGAAGTACTCCTTGGTCTTCTCATCGAGCACGCCGTCCTTGATCTTCTCCAGCTCCTCGCGGCTGAAGGCCATGACCTCGTTCACGAGCTGGTCGTGCGGAATGACCTCGACCCCCGCCTTCTCCCCCAGCGCCTCCGCCCGGTCGAAGATGATCCGGCTCAAGGTCGAGCGCAGCTCGCCGGTCTCGCTCAAGGTGTTTTCGGCCTCCAGCTCGCGCACCGCGTTCTCGGCGTCGCGGAGCCTGCCGTAGGTCCTGCCTAAAATGCGGACCGGCCCCTGCTCGAGGGCCTTGGCCTCATCAAAACCGGCCTTCGCCAGCCGCTCCTTTTCGGCGGCAACGGCGCGGCGCAGCGCCAGCATCTGCTTCTGGAAGCTGATCTGGGAGGGAACCTGGGTGGGCAGGACGGCTAGTTGCCCTTCCTTGAGATTAGCCCCCCCCTCGACGATCAGCCCGTCGACGGCGAGGGAGATGATCCACTGCAGCTCCCGCTGGAGCGCCGGTTTTTCGGGATCGGCGAGCGCGCCGATGCGGAAGCCGCTCGCCAGCGCCACCTGGCCGCTCGCGCTCTTGAACCGGCGAAAGGTGGCTTCGCCGAAGGGCTCCCCCAGCCGGAAGGTCTTCTGCGCCGGGGGGATCCACGCCGAGGCGTCCGAGACGTCGATGCCCTCGTACTGGATGGTCACGGCGTCCGGAGCGTCCCTGATGGCGCCGCGAAGAAGGTACCGGGCACCCAGCCGGGCGGCGAGCTGCAAGGCCGCCGCCGGCGACTCGAGGTCGGCGAGAGAGCGGTTGGTCGACTTGAGCTGGATCTTGAACTGCTCCGGCGACAGCGCCCCGCCCCGATCCCCGGCTGCCTCTTTCAAGCGCCGGTGGATTTCGTCGGCCAGATCCTCCCCCAGCTGGCTCACCTCGAAGCGCTGGAACAAGGCGTTGAAATGGAAGGCGGGCAGGACCACCGCGACCGCCTGCTGGCTGGCGAGGCTCTCGGCCGCCTTCTTGACCAGGGGGTCCAGGAAGCCGTACTCGGAGCCGGCCGCAGGGGGCGCGACGGGAGCGACTGCCGTGACCGCCGGCGTGACCGGCTGCGGCGGAGGCGACTCCGGCTGGGGCGGCGGCAGCGCAGGTTTGGCGCCGATCTCCTTGAGCGGAGGGGCATGGGCCCGCTCCGGGCCGCAACCGGTCAATCCCAGCATCAGGGAAATCACTGAAAGTAGGGCGGCAGTTTTCACGACATCTCCTTTCGCAAAAATGGTTGCAAAAGTGGCAAATTTGGTTGCAAAGGGGGAATTATACCGATCCTCCGGGCGAGGAGGAAGAGGAGCCCCGCTGCGGCGGCCAGGGTGGCGGGATGTAAGAGCGCCTCGATGACGGGATCGCCCGATTCGACCAGCGGCGCCACGAGACAAAGCACCGCGGCGTTGTAGGCGCCGTGAAAGAGCATGGACGGGAAGAGCGAGCCCGTGCGCCAGCGCAGGTACGCCAGAAATCCTCCCAGGAGCGCCGTCGGCATCAGGCGGTAAACGCTCAGGTGGAAGAGGCCGAAAAACAAGCCGGAGAGGAAAATCACCAGCCACGGCCTGCACTCCCGCTCCAGCTCCCCTTGGAACGTGCCCCGCCACAGGACCTCCTCGCATACCGCCGGCGACAGCGCGAAGAGGAGGAAGGCGGCCGCGGGATGCAGGCTCTTCAGGCTCAAGGATTTTCTGAAGGCGTTTTCCAGCCCCTCCGGGAAGGGGAGCCAGCGATCTTGAAGCTGGATGTAGGCCGTGATCAGAAGCAACACCACGGGAATCAAGCAGGCGGCGAGGACCAGGTCCTTGAAGGCCGGCCGCCTCAAGCCCAGCGCCGCCTGGAACGGCAAGCGGCACACCCGGGGATATGCCAGGGCAGGGACCAGCACCAGGCCCCAGAGGGTCAGCGCCAGCCCCCCGTGACTCCCCAGCCAGCCGTCCGGGGCCTGCAGCAGGGTGGCGCCGTAGTACAAGGCGAGGAGCATCAGGGCGGCGAAAGCCAGGGCGCGCCGGGCGTGGGTCCGAGGCCGGCCGATCCCGGCCAGGGGCTGAGTCTCAAGGCCCAGGAGGATGTCCTCCCTCTTCAAGAGCCGCACTGACCATCCCATGGCCAGGCCCGCGTAAGCAGCCGTCGAACCGAAGGCCAGCAGCATGGGGAGAGCGTGCCGCTCCCCGGCCATGGCTTCCCGGATGGCCAGGGCCACGTTGCCCACCGGGATGCAGGCGGTGGCGGGATTGAGCTCGAAGTTCGGGAAGGCGGCGAGGGCCGCCGGCAGGAGGCCGAGGACCATGGCCGGAATCAGCAGCGTCTGCCCTTCGCGGAAGGACCGGCTGCAGACGGAAATCGCCATCAGGACGGCGCTCACCAGGAACGCCAGGGGGAGCAGGAAGAGGAGCGCCAGCCCCAGCCGCCCGAACGAGGGGAGAGCGATTTCCGGGAAAGCGCTGGCGCCGGCCTGAAGGTGTACCTCCTGGGCGAGGACCATGCCGAGGAGGTTCATGACCGCCGCCCCCAGCGAGCACAAGAGAATCACCGCGAACTTGGAGGCGGCCACGCAGCCCTCCGATACGGGTTGGACCAGCAAAGTCTCCAGCGTGCCGCGCTCCTTCTCGCCGGCGAGCAGGTCCATGGCCGCGAAGGCCCCTCCGGTGAAGAAGAGGAGGATGAAAATCGCCGGCATCAGCCGGCCCAGCCAGGCCTCCCCGCGCGACCGCGAGCCGGCGACATCAGCGCTTCTGATGGTTAAGGGCTGCTCCAGATCCACCGCCACGCCTCGCTCCCGAAGCCTTCCGGCCGCCAGGCGCAGGCGGAAGCGATTCGCCAGCTCGCCGGCCCGCCGGGCCGCCTCCCTGGACATCGACCGGGACCCATCGAAGCGCAACTGAAGGGTCCACTTTCCATCACTCCCCTCGGGCTTCTGAATGCGCAGCAGCGCGTCAAACTCCTCCCGGTCCAGAAGTTCATCATCCATCGGCACGCCCAGGCCGACGTCCACGGCATCCGATTTCTCGATGGTCTTCAAGAAATCGTCGCCGTCGCCATCGATGCCGATTCTAACGTCGCGATTCTCTATGCCGGGATGGGAAGAGGCCTTGAACTTCTGCCAGCCCGCGTAGAGCAAGGGGTAGAGCAGCAAGGGAAAGAGGAAGGTGAAGAAGGCGGCGCGGCGGTCCCGCAACACCTCCTTCATCTCCTTGGCGAAGAGGGCGCGGAAGTTCTGCAGCCAGGTTTTATGGACGATCCTTTTCAAGTTCTCCACCTTAACGCCGCGGCGCCGGGGCCGCTTCCGGTCAAAAGGGCCATGAAGATGTCCTCCAGGAACTGGCAGCCGGTCTGCCGCCGCAGCTCCTCCAGCGTGCCGATGGCGCGCACCTTGCCGTTGTGGATGATGCCGATGCGATCGCACAGCTTCTCCACCTCGCTCATGATGTGAGTGGAGAAGATGATGCACTTGCCGCGCTCCCGGCAGTCGCGGATGAACTGAATCATGGTGCTGGCGATGAGGATGTCGAGGCCGAGCGTCGGCTCGTCGAGGATCAAAACCGGCGGATCGTGGACCATGGTGCGGGCGATGGAGACTTTCTGCCGCATGCCGGTGGACAGCTTTTCACAGCGCACGTCCGCGAAGCTCCGCATGTCGAAGAGGTCGAGCATCTCCTCCACCCGCGCCGCCAGCGTTTCCTCCGGCAGGCCATGCAGCCGCCCGAAGTACTCCAGGGTTTCCCGGGCCGTCAGCCGCTGGTACAAGCCGGTGTTGGCCGAGAGGTAGCCGATGCTGCGGCGGACCTCGAGCGGCTGCCTCGCCACATCCCAGCCGGCAATGCTTGCCTGGCCGGAGGTCGGCTGCAGGATGGTGGCCAGCATTCGCAAGGTGGTGGTCTTCCCCGCGCCGTTGGGGCCGAGGAGGCCGAAGATTTCACCGTACCGGCAGGTGAACGAGACCTCCTTGACCGCCTCCACCAGGCCGCGCCGGCGGTCGGGGAAGGCCTTGGTGAGCTTCCGGGCGGATATGGCTAGCCGCCGCAGCTCCGCCGTGTCCTGGGGAGGCGACGCCAGCGCGCTCGCCGGCTCAAGACTCATTTTTCCTCAACCTCCCTGGCCGGCGGCCGTGGATGCCTTTTTCTCCCAGCAAGAACTCCTCCCGGGAGATGAAGCATGCGGAGAGCGCGATGGCCGCCGCCGAATAAACGGTGGAGATCAGCACCGCCAGGGTGATCATCGGGGCATCGAACCGGGCTTGCAGGGCTTCCCGGAACACCAGTGTCAAGTTGACCACCGGCACGGCGATTAACGCCGGCGAAAGACGCACCTCCGGGGCCAGAGTCACCGCCACCGGCAGGATGGCGAGAAGGTAGAGCGGGGCCATGTAAGCCTGCCCCTCCTTGAAGGAGCGGGCGAAAAATCCGGCCAGCATCATCAAGGCCCCCAGCAGGCTCGCCAGCAGCACCGCGGCGGCCAGGATGACGGCCAGGGCGGTGAAGGAGATCTGGAAGGCGTGCACCTTGAGCTGGAAAAGGACGTGCTTCAGGGAAAAGGTCATGCTGGCCAGGTTCAAGAGGAAGGCCAGGAGCCCCAGGGTGACGACGGCCAGGTACTTTCCAAGGATCAAATAAATTTTTGGCACCGGGGCGAGGAGAGTGGTTTCCAGGGTCCTGCGTTCCCGCTCGCCGGCGGTGGCATCGAGGGCCGGGTAAAAAGAGCCCATGAGCAGGATCACCACCAGGAGGAGGGGCAGGATCAACGACAGGATGTAGTTGGCCTTACGTTCGCCAGAAGCGATGTCGTGCTCCTGGTAATCGACTGCCGACAAGAGCGCCTCGCTTTCCCCGAGGTCCTGCACCTTGCGGAGGAGCAGCTTGTCCCGAAACTTGCCGGCCAGCTCGAGGAGCCTTTCGTGGGCGGTGGCCGAGGCATCGCGGCCGCTGGCGTAATGCAAGGCGATGTCCATGGATTCGGCGCCTGAACCTTTTCTCCTCACCTCCAGCACGGCATCGATGGTCTTGTCCTGAATCAATCCGCGGATCTGCTGCGAGCTGGGGGGCGCGGGAAGCCGCAGGTGAACGGGCTGGATCCTGGCGTCCCGCCCCAGGAGGTGCGACCAGAGGCTGTTCTCCTCGATCCCCACCGCCAGGATTTTCGAGACCTGGCGCTCCTTCCAGCCCTTCACCAGCGCCATCGCCTGAAAGAGGGCGAAGAGGATGAGCGGGTAGAGGAAAAGGGGGATGGCCACGGAGTAAATCAAGGTGTGCCGGTCGCGCAGGAGATGGCTCAGCTCGCGCAGGTACAGCGTTTTCAACGGACGGATTATCTGGAACAACACGGCCTCGGATCGATCAATGACTTCCGTTCCAACGAAAAACCTTCCTCCAGTTAACGTCATCGGCGGCCGGGACGCCGGAGCTTCACCTCCAGCCGGTTATCGGCCCCGGCGGCCGGGGCGCGCCGGAACGTCCTGTGGGCTTGAAAACATTCAAGCCAGGGATTTACAATATCGGGCTGGGTCTTTTCAACTCCTGGCCGGCGATATGAGAGACGATTTCGGTGAAATTCAAGAACTCCTGCGCTGCGGGATCCAAACCGCCCGCCAGAAGCTCTTGGGGGATTTCTTCATGCGGCATCGGGAGCGGCTGCGCTGGCTGGTGGAGCTGCGGCTCAATCCTCGCCTCCGGAAACGGCTGGATCCCTCCGATGTTCTTCAGGAGGCCTTCCTGGCGGCCTCGCAAAGGCTCGAGGAGTACCTGCAGAAGCCGGTCCTGCCGCTGTTTCTCTGGCTGCGGCTCATCACCGGCCAGAAGCTCCTGGAACTCCATCGCCAGCACCTCGGGGCCAAAAGCCGCGATGCCCGCCGGGAAGTTCCCCTCGAGGTCCAGCGCCTCCCCGAGGCCAGCTCCGCCCTGATCGCCGCTTCCCTGATTCGCCAGGGGGCCACTCCGGACAAGGGGGATCGCCGGGCCGAGCTCCGCGAGCAGGTCCAGGCGGCTCTCGAGGCCATGGACCCCCTCGACCGCGAGGTGCTCGTCCTGCGCCACTTCGAGCGCCTGAGCAACTGCGAGGCTGCCCGGGCGCTGGGAATCCGCGAGGCCGCGGCCAGCAAGCGCCACACCCGAGCGCTGAAGAAGCTCGAGGAGATCCTCCGCCTCCTCAAATGGCCTCCAGCGGGCCGGGAGCAAGAAACGTGACGGACGAGACCAGCCCCGATTCGCTGGAAAGCGGCCTGGAGAGGCGGTATCAAGAGCTGGTCGAGTCGTTCCTCGAGCGCTGCCGGCGGGGCGAGGCTCCTTCCATCGAAGATTATGCCGCCCGGCAGCCGGAACTGGCGGAGAGGATTCGCGCCCGCTTCCGGTCGATGCAGTTTCTGGAAGAAATCCAGCGAGGAGCGTCTTGCGGCGCGGGAGGTCAGCCCGAGCCGGCAAGCGGAAACCTCTCAAGACCGGAAGGGCTACCCAGGCTGGGGGAGTACCGCATCCTCCGCGAGCTGGGCCGGGGAGGCATGGGGGTGGTCTACGAAGCGGCGCAGGAGTCGCTCCAGCGCCGCGTCGCCCTCAAGGTCCTTCCCTTCCACTCCTTCATGGACCGCAGATATTTAGAACGGTTCCGCCGGGAGGCCCAGGCGGCGGCGCAGCTCCAGCATCCCCACATCGTGCCGATCTTCGGCGTCGGCGAGGAGCACGGCGTCCAGTACTTCGCCATGCAGCTCGTCCAAGGCCAGGGCCTGGACAAGGTCATCCAGGAGGTCCGGCGGATCAAAGGCGGCCAGGAAACTCCTCCCAGCAGCGGCTCCTCGCCCGCCAGCGACCCATCCAGCACCGCCTTGGCCATGGGGCTCTTGAGCGGGCAGTTCAAGGCCCCAGCCGGCGATCGGATTTCCCTCGGGGTAAACGAGTCGATCTCGCCCGATTGGTATTACCTGAGCGTGGCGCGCCTCGGCCAGCAGGTGGCGGAGGCCCTTGCTTACGCGCACGAGCTGGGCATCCTCCATCGGGACATCAAGCCGGCGAACCTGCTCCTTGACAACCACGGCCATGTCTGGGTGACGGATTTCGGCCTGGCCAAGGTCGAAAACCTGGATGACCTCACCCGCTGCGGCGAGATCCTCGGCACGCTGCGCTATCTGCCCCCCGAACGTCTGGAGGGGCGGTCGGATGCCAGAAGCGATATTTACAGCCTCGGCGCCACCCTTTACGAGCTTCTGGTCCTGCAGCCCGTCTTTCGTGAACCCGACCGCGGCCGGCTGTTCCATCGGATCGCCGAAGAGGAGCCGCCCTCGCCCCGGCAGGTCGAGCTCGGGATTCCTCGAGACCTGGAAACCATCGTCCTCAGATCCCTGGCGAAAGCGCCGGAGGACCGCTATCAGACCGCGGCCGAGCTGGCGGTGGACTTGATAAAATTTTTGGAGGGGGCACCCCTGAATCGGCCCCTCCCGATGCCGTCCATCCGATCCCGCCGGCTCCGCCGGCGAGTCGTCTAGAGGGACGAGGTCGTTGTCGTGGAAGTTGACGCCGTAAGCGCCTAGCTTACTCAACCGCTTCATCGACTCGAGCGGATCGAGCGGCGGGCGGGTTTCGAGTCCGAAGGGATCGCGGCCGCGGTTGCCGACGGTCCACAAGCCGAAGGTGAATTGGTTTTTCTTGGAGGGTTTGAAGTTGCTTGCCATTTTCGAAATTTCTGGAGGGCATGATCGATCTTGCTCACCACCCGGGCAGTTGGAGTGTGCTTCCCCGTCTCGATCCGGGAAAGCGTTTCCTGGCGGATCCCGGCCAATTTTGCCAGGTGTTCCTGGCTGAGACCCAATGATTTACGTTCCCGGATTATGTCGCGGGCAATGGAAGCCCTGGCGTATTCAATGGCAAGAATCCGCCCTTCGGTATCCGGCTTGGGAAGCGGCGGCAATTCTAAATCATCGCCCTCTCCGGCTCGCCGGCGGAGGCGCCGGAAGTAGCCCTCTTCAACTACCACGAAACGCTTACCTTCGAGTTGGATGGTTTGAACGTTCATGGATCAATCCTCAAAGCAAAAGATTATTTCCTTATAACTGACGATTCCCGGATTTTTGACAGGCGGCTCTTGACGGCGCTCGGAGAACACCCCGGAGACGCGGCGATCTCTTGAGCCGACAATCCGCCAAAATATCGAAGCTGCAAACAGGCTGTAACCACGGATTCACCCCGCCAGGTCGCGGTCGTGGAGGCGGCCTTGCTCGGCGAGGAGCCGGAACCTCTCGGCGGTCAAGCGGATGCCCTCGGCGAGCGGCGTTTTCGGGACCCGCCCGGCCAGGAGCTTCTCCAGGCCGCCCTGGTCGAGGTCGTAGGCCATGGGGATCTGGTTGCCCGACGCGGTGATGCGGCCGCGGCAGTCGGGCAGGACCTCCTCGAGCCTGGCGATGAAATTTTCGACGGTGTCGACTTCGCCCCGGACGTTGAGCGCCAGCGCCGCTGGCGGCCTGGACCGGACGCAGGCGATGAAGATCCGCGCCAGGTCCTCGACGTGGACGAAGCTGGTGCCGCCGGTGAAAGGGATGGTGTAGGGGCGCTGCAGCACCGCGGCCTTCACGGCCTTGGTGGGGCCGCTCGTCAAGCCGACTTCCCGCCCCACGCCGTAGACGGTGTAAGGGCGCAGGCCGACGCTGGGCAGGCCGTGGTCGAGGAAGTAGACGCGCGCGCTCCCCTCATTGGCGCTTTTGAAGACGCCATAGTGGGTCCGCGGCCGGTGCGGGCTGTCGTCGCGGAGCGGCCCCTCGTAATCTTCCGGATCCCCCGCCACCGCGGCGCTCGAGGCGTAAACGATCCCCGCCACCCGCCCGCCGGAAGCGCGCGCCGCCTCGAAGACGTTGAGGGTGCCGATGACGTTCACCCGGGCGCCTTGCACCGGATCGGCGCGGCAGGCCGGCACCTGCAGGCCGGCAAGGTGGATGATGTAGGTGATCTGGCGACGCTCGACGGTTTTTCTAACCGTGTCGCGGTCGGCGATGTCGCCAAAGGCCCGCTCCACCTCCGGCAGGCGCTCGGGATCGATGACCTGGGAAAGGATGGAGTTCGAGGGGGTCAGGTCGAAAAGGACGAACGGCGTCCCCTCATCGAGGAGCGCCTTGGCGGTCCAGGCGCCGATGAAGCCCTGCCCGCCGGTGATGAGAAAGGTTTCAGCCATCCGTGCCTCCGCAGCACCTGGCCGCTCAGCGGACTCCCAGGAGGAGGTCGATCACCAGCTGGTCGAGGCGCTCGTAAGGCAGCCGCCGGGCGGCGAGCTTCTGGCGGTCGAAGGGCGTCGACTTCAGCTTCTCGGCCTTGGCGCGGTCATACTTCTTCCACAGCGCCGAGAGCTTGGCATCCTCCTCATGGATTTCCGCGAGCAGGCCCTGGATCTCCTTGTCCTCGTTGAACTGGCGCGCCTTCTCCTTGAGGATGAGGTAAGTGCGCATGCAGCCGGCGGCGAAGTCCCACACCCCTTCGGCATCCTCGGTGCGGTAGGCGTGGGCATCGAAGTGGCGCATCCCCGGCCACTGGTGGTCCTCGAGCAGCTTCACCAGGAAGAAAGCCTGCTTGATGGTCTCCGAGCCGAAGCGCAGGTCCTGGTCGAAGCGGCCCGGCTTCTGGTCGTTCAGGTCGATGTGGAAGAGCTTTCCGGCCTCGAGCGCCTGCGCCACGACGTGCGAGAAGTTGAGCCCGGCGATGTTCTCGTGCGCCACTTCCGGATTGACCCCCACCATCTCCGGATGGTCGAGGGTCTCGATGAAGCCGAGGTACTGGCCGGTGGTGGCGAAATAAATGTCGCCGCGCGGCTCGTTCGGCTTCGCCTCCATGGCGAACTTGAAGCCGTAGTCCCTGTCCATGGAGTACTCGCAGAGGAAGTTAAGGCACTCGCGGAAGCGCTTGATGGCGTCGCTCGGGTCCTTGGAGGCGTCGACCTCGGCCCCCTCGCGCCCGCCCCAGAAGACGTAAATCTTGGCCCCCAGCTCCGCGCCCAGGTCCATGGCTTGCAGGGTCTTTTGCAGCGCGTAGGCGCGCACCTTGTCGCTCGTCGAGGTGAAGGCCCCGTCCTTGAACGCCGGATCGGTGAAGAGGTTGGTGGTCGCCATGGGGACGCACAGGCCGTGGTCGGAGAGCGCTTTCTTGAAGTCCTTGACGATGCGGTCGCGCTCGGACGGCGTGGCGTCCAGGGGGACGAGGTCGTTGTCGTGGAAGTTGACGCCGTAAGCGCCCAGCTTGCTCAACCGTTTCACCGAATCGAGCGGATCGATCGGCGGGCGGGTCTCGAGGCCGAAGGGATCGCGGCCGCGGTTGCCGACGGTCCACAGTCCAAAGGTGAATTGGTCTTTCTTGGAGGGTTTGAAGTTGCTTGCCATTTCATGACTCCCGTGAAAATTTTGAACACTGAAACTTCTCAATTAATTTATTTTCTTTGCGCCCTCCGGAGTCAGTTCAGCTCCGGATGGGGCGGCATCATCCCGAAAATCCCCAGCGCCCCGCCGAACGACTGCACCATCTGGTTCCACAGGGATTCGGGGGATTGATGGAACACCTGCTCCAGGGTGGCCGGCTTGACCAGCCAGCCGCCGGCCTTGAGCTCCTTCTCGAGCTGCTTGGGGGCCCAGCCCGCGTAGCCGAAAAAGATGCGCAAGAGCGGCGCGTTGGCCTTCCCCAGACGCGCCAGGATGAGGCGGAGGTCTTCCGGCTGGCTTCCCAGGATGACCCCCGGCTTGATCGCTTCCTTGCCGGTCTCGACCAGATTGTGGAGGAAGAAGACCGCCGACGGCTGCACCGGCCCGCCGGTGTAAACGGTGTATTTCTCGAGGATTTCCTTCGAGGAGAGCTCGCCGGGATCTTCAAAGATCTTCCCGCAAAGGTTCCACAACGTGAGGTTGAGCGGCCGGCTCAGCACCAGGCCGAACGCCCCCTCGGCGTTGTGCTCGACAATGAACACCACCGTGCGGGCGAAGTTCGGGTCCACCAGGCCGGGCGAAGCGACCAAGAACGATCCTTTGAGAGAATCCATGCCAGATCATTGTGCCCGAGCAATTCAGAGATTCAACGGTTTTCAGGCGGTTGTCATGGCCCCGCGGCCGCGCTGCTCTCCTTGAACTGCTCGCGCGTCACCGCGTGCTTGGCGCCGCAGCGCGGGCACTCCACCTCGACCTCGGGATCGCCGCGGAACAGCTCCTCGGGATCCTGGCGGTAGAGCTTGACGACGATCGCGGTGATCATCTTCCGGTCGCAGCCGCAGCGGAAGAGGACGCTGCGGTCGGCGATCAGCTTGAGGCCGCCGGAATTCTCCAGCTCCATGACCTCGGCCGCGCCGGCGCTCCGGAACCAGTTGCGGTCGGCTCCCGGAAAGGGGCTGGCCAGCGCCGCCCGCGGGCCCTTGCCGCGGAAGAAGCGCACCGGCTGCTGATCCGACCGCGAGCAGAACTGCTCGACCATCTTGAAGATGTCGCTCCCCTCCACCTCGACGCTGGAGGTCTGCAGTTCGCCGAAAGGGCGGCTGATCTGGGCGTAAAAGAGGTGGCGCGGCGCCGGCTGCACGTTTTCGAGGAAGGCGCGGCCGACCACGGTGTTTTCCCTGGCCGAGCCCGCGAAGAACAAGTTGAGGCGGGGACGTTGCAGGCTGATGGTCCAGCCGAAGCTCTCGAAGCGCGGGCGGGAGATCAGGTAGAGGGCCATGGCGGTCAAGCCATCCTTGAGGAGGCCGGCCGTCCGGCGGTCGTGGCGGAGGCCGCATGAAAGGAGATGCAGCTCGAGGTCGCGATGGAGCGGCGCCGGATCGCCGTAGACGAGCAGCAGGTCCCGCTGGCGGTCAAGATAGGTCAAAAACAGGGTGCCTTCAGCAGCCATAATTTTTTTTCTTTTTCATTGCAAATTCTGGCCGCCCGCGGCCAAAATTTACAATGAAAAACTGGTGCAAGGAGATCTGGCGGTTTTATACTAAGTGCCGTCTTTCGCAAAAGATTGTAGGGTCAGGCCGAGCGATTTTGGCTACTGGCAAGGCGCGCGAGCGGAGTTGATACGGGACGGAGTATCAACGAGCGCGACCAACCGCTTCGCGGTCGGTGCCCGACGCCGCCAGGAGACAAAAGCGCCGGCATCGCCATACAAAGATTTAAGAAAGCCGGCACTAAGAGAGTCTCCCATGAGAATTTCGAAAACCAAGATCTTTCCGTTGTTTCTGGCCCTTCTGGCCACCGGCCTCCTCACGCCCCATCACCCAAGGCTCCTCGCCGAGGAAGATAAGAAGGGCGCTGGCAAGACCGTCGCCCCACCTTCGGATAACCTCCTCCTCGGCGAAGAGGTGCCGAAGGCGAGCCGGAAATCGGTCGAGGACGCGATCGCCGCCTTCAAGAAGGCGGAAGGTTCCAAGAACGACCGCGACCGCCTGGTCATCGAGGCGGTGAAGCGCCTCGAGACCGCCTGCTCGAACGCCCCCAAGTCCCCGGTGCCGCATTACTACCTCGGCGTCGCCTATCAGATAAAGAAGAACTTCCCGCGGGCGAAGACCGCCCTCGAGAAGGCGGTGAAGCTCAATCCGCACTTCCACGAGGCTTTCGTGGAGCTCGGCGACGTTTATATCTGGCAGAAGGACGTCAAAGGCTCCCTCCCCTTCTACGACAAGGCCTTGAAACTGAAGTCGAAGTACCTCCTCGGCATGGAGAGGAAGGCGGGGGCCTTGATCCGCCTCGGCCGCCTGGAGGAGGCCAAAGCCTTGTATGAAAAAGTCGAGGCGAAGGAAAGCACCCCGCTGCGCGAAGCGATGGTCAAGGCCCTGCAGTCCGGCATCAAGGGGCCCGACTGGGGGGAGACGTTCAAGGTGGAGACGGAAAACTACCAGCTGCAGACTCCCGTGTCGCAGGAATTCGCCGCGGAGGTCGCCGAGATCGCGGAGCTGATGCGCGCCGCTTACAGCCGCGTCTTCCCCACCGTCAAGAGGCCCGAGCGCAAATACGAAATCTGGGTGTTCAAGGACAAGGCCGCCTACCACCGCGGCGGCGGACCGCCCATGGCGGGAGGCCACTACAGCCCCATCTTCCGCCGCCTCTTCCTCTTCAAGTACCCCAAGAAGGAGGACACCTTCCTGGTCTTGAGGCACGAAGCCTTCCACCAGTTCCTGCACGATTACATGGAGCTGGCCCCCTCGTGGTTCAACGAGGGGCTGGCCGACTACTTCGGCGCCTTCCAGCACGAGCGCCAGGGCGGGGTGGACAGGATGGTGTCGCGGCCCAATTCCTGGCGGCTCCAAGCCATCCAGTATTTCATCCCGGCTCAGCGCGCCCTCCCCTCGGTGGACCTGATGCAGATGACCCAGGCGGAAATGTACGACCCCGAGGTCATCGGCGTTTGCTACGCCCAGTCGTGGGCGATGTTCTACTTCATCTTCGAAAACAACAAGTACGATTATAAAAATGTGGTGAGCGGCTATTTCAACGCTCTCACCAAGGGCCACGACCCCGAGAAGGCCTTCGAGCAGAGCTTCGCGAAGATCAACTTGAGCAAGTTCGACAAGGAGTGGAAGAATTTCATCATGTCGGTCAAAAACTAGTTTTGGCAGTCCAGACTGTCCCCCGGCGGGTCGCTCCCTGCCGCTGGATAAGGGGGGTTGGGGGCGGGGCCGCGCCTGAAGAGGTGGAGCAGCAGATAAACCGCGTCGGTCGTGTCCAGGGTGCCGCTGTCATTGACATCGAGAGCGTCGCGGCAGCTCACCGAGACGCCTTTGAAGAGATGGAGCAGGATCCGCACCGCATCGCTCATGTCCACCGCGTTGTCGCGGTTGGCATCGCCGCGGATGAACTTCGGGGTCGGCGGCAGCACCGTGAAGAGGACCGCCAGCGAGCTCTGGCCATCGAGATTGCGAACCACCACGGCCGTGATGGTCGGTGAAAGCCCGCTGGGAACCACGGCGGTGATATGAGCCGGATCGCTGGCCTCGTTGAAGGTCACATCGGTGGATTCCACGGAGCCAAAGATGGCCTTCAAGCCGGTGTGGAAGTCGGCCCCGGTGATGACCACCGAGTCCCCCACCGCCCCTTGCGCCGGCATGACCTCGGCGATCGCCGGCCGGTTCCAGTTCACGTTCGAGGTGACCTGGATGCTGTCCGAATCGACCAGCTCCCCCCTGGAGCCGAAGCCAAAGACCTCGATGGCGTTGACGCCGGGGACGAGCGGGATGCCCTTGATCGACCAGCCGGTCATGTTGACGTTCGAGAAAGCCACCGTCAATTCATTGCTGTTGAGCGCCGCTCCGTTCCTCGCCACGTTGAGGTAAAACACGTCGGCGGGCGCATCGCCCGCCAGATCCACGGTGACGCCCGCGGCGATCAAGGGATTGCCGAGGTTGGTGGTGATCGCGAGGCGCACCTGCGGATAGACTGCGCCCCGGATCCAGTTGCGAATGGAGTTGGCGCGGGTGTCGATGAAGCCGCTCACCTGGTTGGTGTTGCCCACGCCGCTGGAAGAGAGCCGCTGCAGGAGCGGCGAGAGGTAGCCGGAGTGGAAGAAGCCGGAAGCGGTGTTGACCTGCTCGGCCAGGATGCCGTAATACATGCGCTTCACGCGCGGGCGGTTGATCATGCGCTGGATTTCGGAGAAGTGGTTGGCGTAGGTCTGGCTCGCGCTCGCCGGCATGCCGAAGGAATTGGTATCGCCATAAGTCAGCTCGATGTCCCAGGGGATCAAGCGCCAGAGGCCGTCCACCGGCGACTGGTAGAAGTAGCAGTTCTTGCCGCGGTTGCCGGCCCAGGTGTCCCAGTCGTCGATGTTCATCTCGATGGACCACACCCGCAGCACCTCCTCCACATCGAAAACGTTAAAGATCTGGGTGTCAAAAGCGCTGTCCGCGGTCATTCGGGAATCCATGATCCGGCACAGTTCCTGGAGCGGCTGGAAATCATCGAAGATCTTGTTCGTGCCGCCGCGCGGGATGAAGAACCAGCGGTAGTTCTCCTTGTTGCCGCCGCCGCTGGTCGCTCCGTAGGGCGGATAAAGGACATGGCCCTCGGCGTTGTTGGTCTTGTTGCCGTTGTCATCGAAGCTGAAGCGGTCATCCATTTCGAAGAACGGCCCGCCCTCGGCATCCGGGAACCAGAACTCGAGGTAATCGGCGTTGGGCTTGTCAAGCGCTTCGTAGGTTGAGGTGAACACATCGTTCAGCTGGAAGCGCACCAGGGCTTGGAAATCGAAGTAGGGGAGGATGGTGGAGCCGGCGTTGTAGCGCATGAGGTAGTGGGAGATCCGCTCGCGGCCGTCGCTGCCGTGGTTGTCGAGGTTGAAATTTCCCTTCCGGCCGTGGAGGAGATGGTCCTTGGGCATCTCGATGCCGTAGCTCTTGCCCCAGGTTCCGCCGCCGCCACGCAGCCACGGGCTGCCGGCGAAGCGAACCTTGGTGTTGTAGTAGACATCGGAGCTTCCGAAGATGAACGTCCCATCGACCATCTCGTTGGAGAGCACGCGGCGGGTGGCCAGGTAGTCCTGGTTGGGCTGGTTGAGGACAAAGCGGTAGCTGAGGTTGCCGGTCGAGACGTTGCGGGTGTCGTGGCGGTACATGCAGTAAAGATAATCGTTCGGCTGCGGGGAGGCGGGGTTGACGATCGGCGGATGGGTCCGCTCGAACGGGTTGGCGGGATAGCGGGAGAGCCGGCCCTGGCCATCGGCGGCCTCGATGTAAAAGAGCACGCGCGTGCCCAGGGCCTGGCCTGGAATCGTGGCGGTGTAAACGCCGTCGCCGGCGGCATCGGCCATGGCGGCCTGGGTGAAGGCGCCGGCGGGCGTGTCGTTGCGGTAAATAAGCCTCACCGCGCTGACGCCGTCCGGATCGCGGACCCGCGCGCGCACCGTGACCGTCTCGCTGGCCTCCGGCACTCCCGGCGAGTGGGCCACCTGGTCGATCGCCGGCCCGAGGTTGTCGGAGCCGGTCTTCTGGATCTGCCGCAAGGTGACGCTGTTCGCCGCGCCGGGGGTCCCCAGGCGGGCGGGGAGGTAGAGGGACAAGGAGCCGGCCAGGCCGGGATTCTGGGGCTGGCTGACGTTGTAATCGCCGATGCAGATGATCCTCGGGCTCCCCACCACCCACCGGGCGGTGAAGGAGACGTTGTAATTGCCAGTGGTCTGGGTGGCGGTGTCGGTCTCGATGCGGTTGACCTTGTAATCGCCGCCGCCGTTCCAGCAGATCAGCTTCAGGGACCCGGAGCCGCGCAGGACCTCTCCCGGGCTGGTGGTGCGGCCCGATCGGATATGCGTGCCCTCGATCCGCCAGGGGGACGTGCCGGCGTCGAAGGTGCCGTTGGAGATCAAGTTGGTCCCCGTGCCGGCCTTGGTCAGGGTGAGGTCATCGATGAGCACGATCCCTTCATCCGCCAGCATGATGCCGAAGTCCGACTCGCCGCCGCCGTAGGGGACGTTGGTATAGCCAATGACTTGCAGGGTCGCCTTGGCGGAGTCGTCGCTGGCATCCCAGGAGGCGGCTGCATCCGATTCGCTCATCGGGTCGATGCGCTCGAGGGAGGAGCCGCCGCCATCGGCCCAGATCGGCCAGTCGCCGCCATCGTGGAAACGGACGGTGTCGGCGATGTTGCCGTTCGGATCGACCAGGTTCAAGCGCTCGCCGCCGTAGCGCAGCGATCCCGTCCAGGCGGTGCCCAGGACGGCGCTCGAGGACAGTCCGTATGTGGCCTTGATGCGGTCGGGGTTCCTGGCGATCACCAGGTAGGCGCCGGAGGCGAGGGAGGCGCCGGGAGGAAAGGTAAGCCCCACGCCCTCCACTTTCCAGTCGCTCAGGTCAACGCTCGCCGGGCCGCGGTTGTAGAGTTCGATGTACTCATAGTTGTCATCGCGGCTCATGGGATGGTACATGATCTCGTTGAAGACGACCTCCTTGATCACCGTCGCGGCGTTCTCGGCTCCCGGCGTCGGGTCGGCGGCGGCGGCGAAACTCCTGGCGCCATCGGGAAACCGCGCCTCGCTTTTCTGGTCGACCTCGGGCTTGAAGATCACCGCATCCACCACCCGTAGGCCGGCGGGATTGGTCAAGGCGATGCTCACCCGGTCCTTGACCCCAGGAACGATCGACAGGTCGAGCCCCACCTGGGCCTCGCTGAAGGAAAGCCACCCTCGGGCGGGGATGGTGGTCCCGCCGGGGATGGTGTGCTTCTTGAGCTTGGCGAAGTCATCGGTGAGGTGGTATCCGGACAGATCGACGGCGGCGTTGCTGGTATTGTAAAGCTCGATGAAGCGCCCGCTCGCCGCCCGGCAGTGGCCTTCGTTGATCACCACCGGAATGCTACTCGTGGCGCCAGGCTCGATCGTGCGCCGGCTGACCAGCTTGGGGATCATGGATAGGTCGGAGCTGCCCAGGCTGCTGTTATGGATCTGGACAGCGAGGATGTTGTCGCCGTTCTGGAGGAGGTTTTTGAAGCTGCTAAAGTCAATGTCCTCCACCACCGGCAGCTCGCTGACGGTCGCCGAGGCCGGATCGTTGAAGGCCGTGCCGTTGTTCATGTTGCGGGAGGCCACCTGGGTGCCGTTCAAATAGACGACGAAGCCATCGTCATAGGCGATATTGAGGACCAGCTGCTCGATCTGCGACGTGTCCGCGATCGTGAATCCCTTCCTGCAAAAAACCGAGAGATAAGAGTTCTGCATGTCGGTAAGCTCGGTGGCGTCATCGCCATCGCCATAGCCGATTCCCGTGGGGCCGCCGAGCCAGCCCGCATCGTTGAAGTCGAGCTGCCGCCACGCGGTGACGGGATTCGAGGCTTCTAGAGTGCCCTTGAAGTACCTCCAGGCGGCGCCGGCGTCAACGATCACGGTGTCCTGGAAGCTCACCAGGCCGCCGAAATTGGGAGCGCCCGGCGTTCCTCCCATCGCGGTGCTGAGAGCCCAGTTCTCCGGCTCCGAGGGATCGCTGTACTCGTAAAGGAGCGACAGGGAGTGGCCGGTGCCTTTCGCGCCGGCCGGCCATTTGCCGCGGTCGTTGTACTCCACCTTGCACACCACCGCTCCCTGCGGATTGGCAAGGGCCACCTCTTCGCCGGCGTTGTCGAGGATGCCCTGGAAGTTGCCCACGGCGTTGTCGATGCCGTAGGCCGCCTTCACGGCATCGACATCCTTACACACCACCAGAAAGCTCCGGCCGCTCAAGAAGGTCCGGTCAATGAACTCGAAGAGGATGCCGGCGGTGAACCGATAGCCGGTCAAGTCGAAGGCCGCCGGGCTGCCGTTAAAGAGTTCGACGAATTCGAGCTGCGGCTGCGGATTGCCGTCGGCATCGGCGGGAGCGTAGTGGATCTCGGTGATGGTGATGCCGGGGAAGGCGGGACCGGTAAAGACGAGAAAGGCGAGGGTGAATGGAAAGGAGCTTTTGGGGCGAAAAACCGGGAATCCCCAAGGCGTAAAAACACTCAACATCTCGTTCTCTCTCAAATACTTGCTCTCGAAATCTTGTCAAGGCTTGATCCATAGGCTATCGTAAACCTTACCGGCGCTTTGCGCTACCAGGAATTTCTAACGAACTGAGATCCCCTGTCCACCCATGGAAAGAACCCGGCGGCAGTCCCTCATCGAAGCTCTCCGGCAGGGGCCCATGACCCTCATGGACCTGGCGCAGCGTTTCAAGACTCCGGTAAAGGTGATCCTTGAAGATCTCGAGCACATCCGCCGCGGCTTGAAGGGTGGCGCCCGGCTCGTTCAGGCGGATCCGGAGTGCCTCGCCTGTGGCTTTAAATTTCGCGGCCGCAAGCATTTCAACAAGCCCTCCCGCTGCCCGCGTTGTAGGAGCGAGCACATCAGCGCCCCGGAGTTTCACCTGGTGGCTGAGGGGGGTTGCCGGCAGGAAAACCCTTCCTCCTGACAAGTTTTTTGTTGCCTGGGCGCTTTTGGAATTCGAATGACAATTATTTTGTTATTTTAATTCCACTCGCCTCTTATCCAAAAAGCATCAAGAAATCCTCAAATCCTAAAATTTAAAAGGATTATAGAATCCTTGAGATATTGGACTAAATGGGCGCGGATTTTGCCTTTTAGCGAATCGGATGTCGTAAAATGTGTTTTGTTTCGAGGTCACCTGCAGAAGGGAAACGCCATGAAGAAGTTAGCTTGGTTGCTTTCGGTCCTACTTTCTTGGTCATTCTTGTCCCCCCCGGCCCGCTCCCAGAATCTCTTTGCCGGTCTCTTCCGCGCCGCTAGCGATGCCCACGCCGCCTGGATCACCAGCAACTGGGGGAGCGGCCCCGAAAGCTTCCTCTCGCAATGGGCGGAGTTCGAGCGGAACGGCCTGCGCATGGTCGATTTCGAGACCTATACCGAAGGCGCCGTGCGCGTCTACGCCGGCATCTTCCGCGCCGGCAATGACGGCCACGCCGCCTGGATCACCAGCAACTGGAGCGACGGCCCCGATAGCTTCACCAAGAAGTGGGAAGAATTCGAGAAGGGCGGTTTGCGCATGATCGATTTCGAGACCTGGACCGAGGGCCGCGCCCGGGTATACGCCGGTCTCTTCCGCGCCGGCAACGACGGCCACGCCGCCTGGATCACCAGCAACTGGAGCGACGGCCCCGATAGCTTCACCAAGAAATGGGAGGAGTGGAACCAGGCCGGCCTGCGCATGATCGACCTCGAGACCTGGGAGGAGGGCG
>JACQVS010000242.1 GCA_016209605.1 Planctomycetota bacterium | reverse complement strand
ATACTCTCCGTTGTATCGCCTACGGCCTCGCTGCTTGCATTCGACCCCCCGGCGCTCGCAAGCCGCCTCCAAGCTTCATGTAGAAACAAGCTCTTTACCCACCCTTGTGAAATAATTCACAGAATCTCCTTGAACCCCCTTTCAAGCTCATTAAAATCCTTCTTGTTGATCCTGTAGAGAGTCTTTGGAAGAGCTTTCGCCCGCGGGAAACTTGCGCTTTTTCAGTGCCTTAAACTTTTAAAAAGCGGCATTTACAAGCTTGGCGATGGAGGCAATCCTTTTGGAAAGCGTTCTGGCCCCTTATCTTCCGGCCTTCCTTTACTTTGCCGTGGTTGCGGCCACCGCGGCTGGCTTCCTCATCGCCTCCCGACTCCTGGGGCCCCGCCGGCGCGACCCTCTCAAACTCAGCACCTATGAGTGTGGCGTGCCGCTCCTGGGCGGAACCCGCGACCGCTTCTCGGTCAAGTTTTACCTGGTGGCCATCCTCTTCGTGCTCTTCGATATCGAGACCGTTTTTTTGATTCCTTGGGCGGTAGAATTCCGGCAGTTCGGCTGGCTGGGCATCCTCGAAATGTTCATTTTCCTCGGCATCTTGATCATCGGCCTGGTGTACGCCTTTAAGAGGGGCGCATTAAAATGGGACTAGATCAGAATTCGGCATCCCCCCCCATCCCGAAGTCTGGCCCTGAAAACTTGCTGGCCGGCAGCGTCATCACCACCGCCACCGACTGGGTGCTGCGCTGGGCGCGCAAGAACTCCCTGTGGCCCATGCCGTTCGGCACCGCTTGCTGCGCCATTGAAATGATGGCCGCGCTTTCCGGCCGTTACGACATGGCGCGCTTCGGCTCTGAGGTGCTGCGCTTTTCCCCCCGCCAGAGCGACCTGATGATCGTCTCCGGCCGCATCAGCATCA
This sequence comes from Planctomycetota bacterium, assembly GCA_016209605.1. Lineage (GTDB taxonomy): Bacteria > Planctomycetota > UBA8108 > UBA8108 > JACQVS01 > JACQVS01. Next base: position 5,878 of record JACQVS010000242.1, on the reverse strand, counting down.
AGATGATGTCGGTGCTTCTGAAAGTCTACCGGCAGATGCCCGAGCCGAAGTGGGTGATTTCCATGGGCGCCTGCGCCTCGAGCGGCGGCGTCTTCGACACCTACACCCTGGTGCAGGGAGTCGATCAATTCCTGCCCGTCGATGTGTACATCCCCGGCTGCCCGCCGCGGCCGGAGTCGCTCCTGGATGCGCTCCTCAAGGTGCAGGAGATCATTGACCGGGGGCACCCCGGCTACCTGCCCCCGGATTGCAGGCTCCCGGCAGACCTCCTCACCGACGTGCAGCGCCGTCAAGAAAGCAGCCTGCAGGCCTCGACCCTTGAAAGGCCGCCAAAGCAAAAATCCTAGCCATGCCACCGAACCAGGCTCTCAGCCAGGAAGAAATCGTCCAGCGGATCAAGGACCGCTTCGGGAATGCAGTGACCGGCGCCGGCGCCCACGGCGGCCAGAGTCACGTCGTGGTGAAGCGGGAGGAGATCATCCCGATCCTCACCTTCCTCAAGAACGACCGTGAGCTGCAGTTCGACTTCCTGGCCGATGTCACCATCGTCGACCACCTTTACCTGGAGGTCCCCGACCTGCCCGAACGCTTCGCGGTGGTCTACAGCCTGGCTTCCATGGGGTGCGGCCACCGCTTCCGCGTCAAAGCGGCGGTGCCGGAGTCCGATCCGCGCCTTGACAGCGCTTGCGCGCTCTGGAAAGCGGCGCTCTGGGGAGAGCGCGAGGCCCACGACATGTTCGGCATCGAGTTCACCGGCAATCCCGATCTGCGGCGCCTGCTCATGCCCGCGGACTACAACGGCTTCCCGCTCCGGAAAGATTACCCACTTCGGGGCCGGGGAGAGCGGGAGAGCTTCCAGCAGTACCGCCGGGGAGCGGATTAGAGGAGGATTCTGGATGGCCACCTTGAAAGACCCCGAACTCGCGCAGTTGAGCCAGAACCCCAAACCGCGCGTCTACCTCACCGAGGAGGAAGATGAGCTCGGCAGCCGGCATCTGGTGCTCAACATGGGGCCGCAGCATCCGGCCACCCACGGCACGCTGCGGGTGATCCTCGAGACCAACGGCGAGCGCGTGGTCAAGGCCGATTCCGAGATCGGCTACCTGCACACCGGCTTCGAGAAGCTCGGCGAGCACATGACCTACACCCAGTTCATCACCGTCACCGACCGGATGAATTACATCTCGGCCATCAACAACAACGTCGGCTACGCCATCGCCTGCGAGGAGCTTCTGGGGATCTCCCCGCCGGAGCGGGGGCAGGTGCTGCGGGTGATCCTGGCGGAGATTTCACGCCTCGCCGACCACGTCCTCTGCGCCGGCCTGCAGGCGATGGACATGGGCGCCTTCAGCGTCATGCTGTGGTGCTTCGAGAAGCGCGAAAAGATTTACGACATCCTGGAGCACGTCTGCGGCGCTCGGCTCACCACCTCCTACACCCGCATCGGCGGTCTCTTTCGCGATGTGCCGGAGGATTTCCCCGACCTGGTCAGCGCCTTCCTCAAGGATTTTCCTCCGGTCATCGATGAGCTCGAGACCATGCTCGTCGGCAACCGCATCTTCGAGGACCGGCTGCGGGGGATCGGCGTCATCACCCGCGCCGAGGCTGTCGATTGGGGCATCTCGGGCCCGGTGGCGCGAGCCTCGGGACTCGAGGTCGATGTTCGCAAGAGCCGGCCTTACTCAGGATACGAGCGCTATCAGTTCGACGTGCCCGTTCAGGCGGACGGCGACTGCTGGGCGCGGTTCATTCAACGCATTGAGGAAATGCGCCAGAGCCTGCGGATCATCGAGCAAGCCCTCAAAGAGCTCCCCGGCGGGCCGGTGAACATCCACAACAAGAAGCTCAACCTCCCCGACAAGAAGGAGGTTTTCGACAACATCGAATCGCTCATCCACCACTTCATGCAGATCATGCTCGGCCACGGCATCCAGCCCAAGCGCGGCGCCGAGATTTACTCGGCCACCGAGGCCCCCAACGGCGAGCTGGGCTTTTACCTGGTCTCCGACGGCGAGATGAACCCCTACCGCGTTCGAGTCCGCCCGCCCTCGCTTTACAACTACGCCATCTTCACCAAGCTGTGCGAAGGGGCGATGATCTCCGATGTGGTGGCGATCCTCTCCAGCTTGAACATCATCGCCGGAGAGTTGGACCGCTGAAGGAACGAGCCATGGCGAACGTGACCAGTGCCAAAAAAGCGCAGGAACCGGCGAAAAGGCTCGAGTTTTCGCCCCAGGCCAGGGAAAAGATCGCCTGGCTCTACACCCGCTACCCCACCCGCCAGGCCGCCTTGCTGCCCGTCCTCCGCATCGCCGAGCGGGAGTTCGGCGGCATCGGCCCGGCGGCCATCGAGTGCGTGGCGCGAGAGCTGGAGATCTCCCCCGGCTACGTGTGGGGAGTGTTCACCTTCTACACCCACTACCGCCGGGAAACCGATGGCAAGTACATCTTGCAGGTCTGCTCGACCCTCTCCTGCGCGCTGCGCGGCTGCCAGGAGATCGTCCGGCACTTGAGCGGCAAGCTGGGCATTCAGCCCGGCGAGACCACCCCCGACCGGCGCTTCACCTTGAAGAAGGTGGAGTGCCTCGGCTCCTGCGACACCGCGCCCGTGATGCAGATCAACGACGACTACCACGAGAACTTGACCCTGGAAAAACTGGACCAGATCATCGACCGACTGCCGTAACTTCGATGCCCTACGCCGACTACAAAACTTTTGAAAAAGTCCTGACCCGGCACGCGGACCAGCCGGGGTCGCACACTCTCGACTTCTATCTCGGCCACGGCGGCTACGAGGGAGCCCGCAAGGCGGTCACGCAGCACACCCCCGACCAGATCATCGATATCGTCAAGGCCTCCAACCTGCGCGGGCGGGGGGGGGCCGGCTTTCCCTGCGGCCTGAAGTGGTCCTTCGTCCCCAAGGGCTCGGCCAAGCCGAAGTACCTGGTGGTCAACGCCGATGAAAGCGAACCGGGAACGTTCAAGGACCGGGTGCTCATCGAGCGCGATCCGCACGCCATCATCGAGGGCATGCTGATCGCCGCTTACGCCAACGGCGCCCGCATCTCCTATATCTACATCCGCGGCGAGTTCGTCAAGGGCTACTGTCGGCTGGTCGAGGCGGTGAAGGAGGCTTACCAGAAAGGATTCCTCGGCCAGAAGATCTTCGGCGCCGACTTCTCGCTTGAAGTCACGGTGCATCGCGGCGCCGGCGCCTACATCTGCGGGGAGGAGACCGGCCTCTTGAGCTCCCTCGAGGGCCAGCGCGGCCTCCCCAAGATCAAGCCGCCGTTTCCAGCGGTGGAAGGCCTCTTCCGCTGCCCGACGGTGGTCAACAACGTCGAGACCATCGCCAACCTGCAGCACATTATCCTGCGGGGGGCCGACTGGTACCGCTCCATCGGCCCGGAAAAAGGCCCGGGCCCGAAGCTCCTCTGCGTCTCGGGTCACGTCAACCGACCCGGCACGTACGAGGTGCCCCTAGGGATCAACCTCCTGGACCTGATCGACGATCTCGCCGGCGGGATCTGGAAAGGGCGCAAGGTCAAGGCGGTCATCCCCGGCGGCTCCTCCGCCAAGGTGCTGGCGGCGCATGAACTCAACCTCAGCATGGATTTCGACACCCTCGCGGCGGCTGGAACCATGCTCGGCTCCGGCGGCGTCATCGTCATGGACGAAACCACCGACATGGTCAGCGCCCTCTACAACCTCATGCGCTTCTACCATCACGAGTCCTGCGGCCAGTGCACCCCTTGCCGGGAGGGGACCGGCTGGCTCGAGAAGATCGTCGGCCGCATCTACCACGGCCGCGGGCGCATGGAGGACCTCGACCTCCTGCTCAATATCTGCGACCAGATGGTCGGAAAGACCATCTGCGTCCTCGCCGATGCCGCGGCCTTCCCGTGCGAAAGCATCGTGAAGAAGTTCCGGCCGGAGTTCGAGGAGATGATCCGAAAGGGAAAGGGCCACGAGCGGCGCGTCTTCCCGGTCGCCGGCGGCCCGCTCATCCAGATCGGGGCCCTCTCGCGCCACAACCAGGAGCGGCGGGAAGAGCAACACCCCATGAAAGAAAGCGCTCTCAAACGAGCACCGGCGCCGGTGGGAGGACTGCATGACTAACGCGGCCCCGGCGGCCCCCCCGCCGGTCAAGCTGGTACAGTTCAAGATCAACGGCAGGCCGATGCAGGTTCCTGCCGGGACCTCGATCATCCAGGCCGCCCACGCGGCGGGGATCGACGTCCCTTACTTCTGTTATCATCCCGGCCTGACGCCGGCGGGCAACTGCCGCATGTGCCTGGTCGAGGTCTCCAACTCCAAGAAGCCGGTGGCGGCGTGCGTCACCCCGGTGGCGGAAAACGTCGAGGTCTTGACCGACTCCCCCGGCGCCCGGAAGGCCCGCGAGGGGGTGCTGGAGCTGATGCTCGTGAATCATCCCCTCGACTGCCCGATCTGCGACAAGTCGGGCGAGTGCATGCTCCAGGACCACACCTATGACCACGGTCCCGACCACAGCCGCATGATCGAGCCCAAGGTGCTCAAGGCCACCAAGGACCTGGGCTCGAAGATCACCATCTGGGGAAACCGCTGCATCGTCTGCACCCGCTGCGTGCGCTTTTGCGACGAGGTGGCGGGAACCGGCGAGCTGTGCGTGGTCGAGCGCGGCGACCATTCGGTGGTCGACGTCTTCCCGAACTACCCCATCGAGAATCCGCTGGCGATGAACACCGTCGACCTCTGCCCCGTCGGCGCGCTCATCTCCAAGGACTTCCTCTACCAGGCGCGCGTCTGGAACATGCGCAGGCAAAGCTCGATCTGCGCCGGCTGCGCCCGGGGCTGCAACATCGAGATCCAGACGATTCGCAACGAGATCAAGCGCCTGATGCCGCGATTCCAACCGGAAATCAACAGCTACTGGATGTGCGATTACGGGCGCTTCGACTACAAGTACATCGGCACGGAAGACCGCCAGTTGCGATACCGTCTCGTCGGTTCGAGCGGCGCCGTGTCCGCCAATCCCGCTGGAATCGGCGCGAATTTCGCCCTGCGGCTCAAGAACATCGCCGACCAGCACGGCCGGGAGGCGGTGGTGGGGATCGCCAGCGCCTTCATGACCCTGGAGGAGCTTTACCTCTTCCGCCGCCTCTTCGAGCAGCTGGGCTCCTCGCGGCTCGCGGCGCTGGCCCGGCCGATGGCGGCCGAGGAGCGCTTCAAGAAGTTCACCATCAGCGGCGACAAGAATCCCAACCGCGCCGGCGTCGAGCTGGTGCTGGGGAAGGGCCGCTTCGAGGGGGCCTTGAAGGAGATCAAAGACGGCATGCGCCAGGGGAAGATCCGGGCCGCGCTGGTGATTGCGGATCTGCCGCACCAGTCTCTCGACGAAGAGCTGGCGCAGCTTCTCGGCAAGCTCGAGTTTGCCGCCGTCTTTCTGCTCCAGCAGGATCCGCGCCTCGCCGGCTCGGTGTCGATTATGCCGGCAACGACCTTCGCCGAGAAGACCGGCGTGATGATCAACGAGGACGGCCGCCTCCAGCGCCTGCAGACGGCGGTGCAGCCGCCGCGCCGCGTCCGCTGCGAAGGCGAGATCTTCCAGGAGATTCTCGTGGCCCTGGGCGAGCGCGACCGCATTCACTCGCCGGCGGCCGTCTTCCAGCAGATGGGAGAGCAGGGAGTGCCCGAGCTGCGGGGATTGAGCCACAGGGAAATCGGCGATCAAGGCCTTGTGCTGAAGAAATGATTGAACCGCCAAGACGACAAGGACGCGAAGAAGAAAATAAGAGAAAGAATATTTAAAAATTCGATCTTTAAGTAAAAATTGAATTTATGATTGCCAGCAAAACTCTCATCCATCTTTCTTTCAACTTGGCGCTCTTGGCGTCTT
>JACQVS010000238.1 GCA_016209605.1 Planctomycetota bacterium | reverse complement strand
GTCGCCGCCTGCGGCCTGGTGGCCTTGAAGACCATGGTGGCGCGACTGGAGGAGGACCATCGCCACGCCCGCGCCCTGGCCGAGGCCCTGGTCCGGGTGCCGGGGCTGGCGGTCAACCCCGGCGAGGTAGAGACCAACATGGTCTTCGTCAACATCGCCGGCTGGGGCGCCACCAGCGCCGAAGCCGTCCGGGCGCTCAAGGAGGAAGGCGTGCGCGCCTCGGAAATGCCTGGACCGGTGATCCGATTGGTCACTCACCGCATGATCACTGCCGCCGACATCGCGCCGGCGGTGGAGGCCTTCCGGCGGACCGCCCGGCGATTCCTGGGCAGCCGGGGCGAGGGGCCTTGATCAGCGACCCTCGGGCTCCTCGCCCTTCCGCGGCTGCTCGAGCCGGGAAGCGATGCCGCCCGGAAGGAGCATCAAGACGCCGGCGCAGACATACGGCCACAACTGGCCGAACTTCCAATAGAGGATGCAAAAAAGGAGCGGCCCCGAAGCCCGCGCCAGGGAGCCCAGCGACCGGAAGACCCCCAGCACCGCGCCTTGCCGGTCGACGGGAGTGTAGAGGGACACCAGGGAAGTCAAGCAGGTGATGGAGAGGCCGCAGCCCACCGCCATGAAGGTCAGCCCCAGGTAAAACCAGCCCTGGCTGGGAGGGCTGGCGCCGATCAGAAAAAAAGCCGGGACGAGGAAGAGCAGGCCCGCCAGGGAAAGGTTGCGCTCGCCGAAGCGCGGCGCCAGCCGGCGCACCAGGCCACCTTGAATCAACGCGAGAAGGACCCCCACGTAAACGAAGATCTTCCACATGTCCCTTTCCGCCGTGTAGCCGAAATTGTCCTTGGCGAAGAAGGTCAGGGTGAACTCGATGCCGCTGAAGGCCACGATGAAAATGAAGTAGGCCATGTTGGTGGCGCTCACCCCGGGGAGGTTGGCCGGCCGGAAGAGGACCAGGGGATTGATGGACCGCTGGCTCTCCCGCGCCCGATCCCGGTTTTCCAGCGACAGGGTTTCGTCAAAACGGAGATACACCCAGAGGAGATTGAGGACCGACAGGAAAAAAGCGGCCAGGGCGGGGGCGGAGAACGGATTGACCCCGTATCCGGTCCAGTCCGGGAGCCGCTCGGCAAGGTTCCAGCGCGCGAAGAAGCTCCCCAGAGCCGGCCCGGCGATGAATCCCAGACCGAAGGCCGCGCCGATGATCCCCATCCCCTTGGCGCGGCTCTCTCGGCTGGTCGAGTCGGCCACGGCGGCGCTGGCGGTGGCGATGTTGCCGCTCATGCAGCCTCCCAGGAGCCGCGAGGCGATCAGCAGGGCGAAGGAGCCGCTAAAGAACCACAAGAGGTAGCTCGCTGCCGTGCCGAGGATGGAAAAGAGCAGCACCGGCCGCCTCCCGGTGCGGTCCGAAAGCGAGCCCCAGACGGGGGCGAAGAGGAACTGCAGCAAGGAGTAAATCGACCCCAGGACGCCGCCGAACAAAATTTTCGTCTGGTTTTCGCCGGAGCCCGGGGAAAGGTAATTGAGGAAGGAGATCAGCCGATCGAAGACCCCGCCCTGGGGCTCGATCTTGAAATAGTGGTCGAGCATGTGAGGGAAGAGGGGGAAGATGATCGAAAAGCCGACCAGGTCGATGAACAAGGTGAGGAACAAGATGCCGAGAGGCGATCGCTTTTTGTCAGCCATGTGACCGAAATCCTTTGACCGAATCTTTTGAAAGAGTGCTTATCCGATTGGCGAAAGCGAAGAATTCTACCGGTTTTCTCCGGATTTAATGAAAGGTTTTTCGAGGATTATACGTCCGGATGGTGGAATTACGGTTAAAATCGGAAGTAAGGTTGTGGAAAAGACTTCTATGCAGGAAAAAACGAGCTTCCAACATGCTGGCGCCGCTTCGCCATGATCTTCCCTGGCCACGGTTCATCTTGATCCTCCTCGCCGCCGCGGGCCCGGTATTGCGGGCCGAAGACGAGACCCCATCTCCCGTGCCCGTCCCCGGCTTCGATCTCGAGCTTCTCCGGGCGGAAATCGCCCTGCAGGCCTCGCTCTCCTCCAGTGCGAGCCGCGCCGCGTCGTTCCTCCCGGTCCCCGAGCTGGCAGGCCTCCCCGATCCGGTCATCGATGGGCGCCTCGATGACCCCCTGTGGGGCTCGGCCACCCTCTTCCAGTGGAAGGCGGTGGGGGACGCGAGCTGGCGCCTCCCCTTCGCCTGGAGCGTCCGCGTGGCCCTGAAGGACGGCTCGATCTACTTCGCCGGCAGCCGCGACGGCCCCATCGGCCCGCGGGAGATGCTCAGCCTCGACTCGAGCTGGCGGGAGCGGCTGGTGCTGTGCCTGCGCTTCGGGGGGGGCTCTTTCTGCCGGGTCGAATGCCCGGGCTCGACCAGCCGGGTGGAAGCGCACGGCGGCGCCTTCGCCGCCTCGGTCACCTCCTCGGCGGCCCGCTGGGAGCTGAAGCTGGCGAGGGAGGGCGGCATCTGGCCCGTCCCCCTCGGCGCGACCCGGCCCCTCCAGCTCACCGCCTCTCGAGGCCTGCTGGGAGAAATCTTCGTCAGCCCGGCCTTCCACCTGCAGCCGGCCCCGCTCGCCGTTCAGGTGAGGGAGATCCAGGGCGATGAAGAGCGCCGCGTCTCCGCTCGAACGGAGATGGCCAATTTCACAGGCCAGAAGCTGGATCTGCTCCTCTCGCCGGTCGAGACGAAGATCCTGCCGCCGAAATCGCGACTTGCGATCGAGTTCGCCGAACGGGCCCCCGCCGGCGATTCCGGCCTGGGCTGGAGCTTCCGCATCGGCGACCGCCACTGCCGCATCGGCGTCCCCGCGAACTACCTCGAGCCGGAGGCCCTCGAGCGGAGCGCCCAGGAGGCCCTGGCGCTGGCCGTGTCAAATGCCCGGAAGATCCCCTCCAGCCGGCGCGCCGGATCGGCCGCTCTCTCCGAGGAGATCGGCCGGCTGAGGGACAGGATCAAAACGGCCGGGGAGGGAGGGGCGGGGATTGAAAAGGTATTCTTCGAGGCCAGGGCGCTGGCGCGGCAGGCGCTGCTCGCCCGCGTCCCGCCGGAGGTCGGGGAGATCCTCTTCGCGAAGCGCTTCCATTATCGCTACGGGCCTTACTACACCACCTATCTGCACGACATGCCCGGCGGCAACCTGTGCGCCTGGTCGATCCGGGAAGGGCGGCTGCGCGACTTGCTCGAGCCGCCGGACGGAGCCTCGGTGCGGGACCCCGCCCTCCATCCTGACGGGCGCAGGATCGTCTTCGCCATGCGGGAGCATGGAGGCGGCACCCATCTCTTCACCGTCGAGAGCGCTGGCGGCGGCCTCCGCCAGGTGACGCGAGGGGAGTTTCACGACCTCGAGCCGTGCTTCGTCCCCGGCGGGCGCATCGTCTTCGGCTCCACCCGCGCCGGCGCCCGCAACCCCGCCAACGACACCGACAACTACTGCCTGCACGCGGTATCGGAGGACGGCAGCGGCCTGCGGCGGCTGAGCTACAACTACCTGGCGGACTTCACCCCGGCGGTGCTGCCGGACGGCCGGATCCTCTTCCTGCGCTGGGTCCACGAGGACAAGCCCGGCAACTTCATCAACGCCCTCTGGACCATGAATCCCGACGGCACCGCTCTGGCGGGCTTTTTCGGCATGACTCGGCCGGGAGTCTTCCTCGAGCCCCAGCCCGTGCCGGGGACCTCGCAAGTCGTCTGCCTGGACTCGGGCTCCAGCGGCCACTGGCGCTCGCCGCAGGTGGGCGACATCGGAGTCATCGACGCCAGCCTCAGCGACCGGGAGTTCGTCTACCGGATCGAGGCCGGCCGCGGCGGCTTCAAGAATCCCTACCCCCTCGGCGCCGACCTCTTCCTGGCCTCGTGGGGCTGGACAGACACGCGCTGGGGGATTTACCTCCTCGACTCGAAGGGAAGCCGGGAACTGCTTTACCGCGATCCGGAAATCTCCTGCTTCAATCCCATCCCGCTCCGGCCTAGGGAGGAGATCAACGGCATTCCGGCGTACCGCGCCGCCGATGACTCCACCCCGGCGACGCTCGCGGTGCAGGACATCTATCAGGGGCTGCCGGGAGTGCCGCGGGGAGCCATCCGCCGGCTGCGCGTCGTCGCGGTGCCCGACCGCCCCAGCACCTCGATGCACGGCTTCCTCGATCAGCGGGCCCCCGTCTCCATTCTCAACCGCATGGTGCGCCGGGACCTGGGCACCGTCCCCGTCCATGGGGATGGCTCCCTCCACTTTCAGGTTCCTCCCAACCTCAGCCTGTTCTTTCAAGCCCTCGACGAAGAAGGCAGGGCGGTTCAAACCATGCGGGACACCATCTCTTTCGCTCCCGGGGAGAAGCGCGCCTGCATCGGCTGCCACGAGCCGCGCCGCCTCGCCCCGGCGCAGGGATCGGCGTCGGTCATCGAGGCGCTGCGCTCGCCCCCGGCGGCGCTCGCCCCGCCCGAGGGGCCGGCCTCCATCCACTTCGCCCGCGACCTTCAACCCATCCTGGACCGGCACTGCATCTCCTGCCATGACGCCGCCGATCCCGCCGGCGGCGTGATCCTCTCCGGCGACCCCACCCCTTACTTCAGCCTGGCCTACGAGCGCTTGACGCGCGGCGGCGACAACTACAACCACCAGAACTGGGGCGAGGCGCCCCGGCCCAATCCCGCCGCCCTGGCTCCGGCGGCGACTTACGTGACCTCGAGCCTGCCGCCGGGCGCCAGCGGCTCCCGGACCAGCCGGTTGATGCGCCTCCTCGAGGAAGGGCACCAGGGGGTGAAGCTGGAAGGCCGGGAAAAAAGAGAGCTTGCCCGCTGGATCGACCTCAACCTCCCCTATTATAATGATTGGGAGACCGGCCGGGCGGAAAAGGCCGCCCGAGTGGAAAAAGACCGGGCGGGAAAAGGAAGCGAGCGGCGCTTGCTGAGCGGCGAGAGCGAAGGCAAGATTCAGGCCATCCTGAGAGCGCGGTGCCGGGGCTGCCATCTGCCCCCCGACCTCTTCCGCGGCGCGGTGATCAGCCTGTCAAGGCCGCCTTTGAGCCCCCTGCTGCGGGCTCCGCTGGCCAAGGATCAGGGCGGACTCGGCTGGTGCGCCAAACCGGTTTTTCAAAACCGCCAGGATAGGGATTACAATATCCTGTTAGAGACGCTGGAAAAGGAAAAAAGCCTTTGCGAGGACTCCAGATAACGGCGAGGTCATCGTGAACATCAACAAACCTATAACGCTGTGGATCGTCGGCTGGATGGGATTGAGAACCGCGGCGGCTGGGGATGCCCTCGCCATCAAGGTCCTGCCGAAGCGCGTTTATCCTTCCATCATCTACACCCTGCGCCTTGAAGCCAAGGACCTGGAACTCTCGAAGCGTTACTGGAGCTGGACGGCCTCGGGCGGTGAAATGCTCTCCGACGGGGAGAGGGAAGTTTACTGGAAATCCCCCTCCGGCCGCGGCCAGGTGCGGCTGGCGGCGCGCGCCCGGGAGGCGGGAAGCGAGGCGGCGCTCGAGGCCCAGCTCGAGGTCGAGGTGGAGCCGCCTTCCCTGGAAGGGATGGTCTTCATCCCGACGGGTGGATTCACCATGGGGGACCGCTGGACTGACACCGCCGATCCGAACTTCGTCCCGACCGAGCAGAACATGTCGGACAAGCCGGCGCACTCCGTCCGCCTCGAGGCTTTCTGGATCGACCGCAACAAGACCACCAACCGCCAGTACGCCGGCTTTCTGAACGATGCTTGCGCGCAGGGCTTGATCCGCATCAATTCCGAGGCCGCGGTGGGCTGGCATGAGGGGGTCGAGGTGCCTTTTTACTTTTTCAAGGTTTTCCCTCCCCGAAACCGCGACGGCCGGCGGCCGCGCGTGATCCAGGCGATTTACTGGGACGGCAGGGAGTTCCGGACTCGCGAGGGAATGGAAGAACATCCGGTCATGGACGTCACCTGGGCCGGCTCCCGGGCCTTCGCGCTTCACTACGGCAAGAGGCTGCCGACCGAGGCGGAGTGGGAGAAGGCCGGCCGCGGGCCGGACCGGCGGAAATTCCCCTGGGGCGACACCCTCCCTTCGAAATTCCACGCCAACATCAACGCCTACCACGGCCTCGATTACGTCCCGGTGGGTTCCTTCAGCCCGATCGGCGACAGCCCCTACGGCGTCGCCGACATCCTGGGCGGCTTCGAGTGGGTGAACGACTGGTTCGACGGCAATTACTATAAGGAAAATTATCACCGGCTTCCCTTCGAAAATCCCACCGGCCCGGAGTGGGGCCGCGATCACACCGTGCGCGGGATAGCGGTCTTCACCGCCGTGACCGGCGACGTCACCGGCTTCCAGGAGCCGCTGACCTTCCGCTACCAGTGGGTGTTCGAGTTCAAGCAGGGCCATCTCTTCGCCCACGGGGAGACCGGCTTCCGGACGGCGCTGCCCCAGCTCATCCGGCCCCAGCCGCCCCAGCGTCAGCCCCCGCCGCCCCAGCTCCCGGTTGGGGATTCCAGGGGAAGCGGCAAGAATCCTTGAGAGAACATGATCCTCCTCGCGTGCCTCGTGATGCTCGGCCAACCCTTTGACCCGGCCGCTCTGGCCGGCGATCTCGGCTATGGCGATTCCGAACGGTGCCGGCCCTGCCATCCCCGTCATTTCTCGGAGTGGATCGGCTCGGTCCACGCCGTCACCAGCCGGGAGTGGTTGCTCCCCTCCGGAAGCTATTACCGCGGGCACCCCCAGGAGCATCGAGGCCAGGACTATCAAGACCGCGCCTGCTCCGGCTGCCACATGGAGGACCTGACCTCGGTGCTGGGGGGGCTCCAGCCCGGGTTTCCGGTCCGGCTTTCCCATGCCGCCGAGCGGGCCATCACCTGCACGGTATGCCATCAGATCACCGACCTCCCGCCGGTGCCGGAGGAAACCGCCGGCGCGCCGGAAGACCTGGATCCACGGCCGCCGGAGGCCCGCCAGGGCTACTTCCACCCCGCCAAGCCGGTAACCGCGCTCGAGCTGGGGGGCTTTTGCGGCCCGTGCCATCAAGTGTCCGCGCCCAACGGCCTGGCGGTGGAGCGCACCTACGCGCAGTTCCTGGAAAGCCCCTATCCGGAGCGGGGGATCACCTGCGCCATCTGCCACATGTCCTCTTACGGCGGGACCTGGGTGCCCGGCGGGACTTTCCGCGAGCAGGTGACCCGCCACGATTTCATCGGCACCGACATCTCGTTCAACATGGTCCCGGCCATGGGCTCCCAGCGGGATCGAGTGGCCGCCTTCCTGACGGCCTCGGCGGCTCTCTTCGTCGAGCCTCCCCCGGCCGTGCAAGCCGGCCAGGCCTTCCGGCTGCCGGTCGAGGTGGTCAACTCGGGAGCCGGCCATAACTTTCCCGCCGGCTTTCCCGCGGAGCGGCGCCTGTGGCTGGAGGTCGAGGTCCGCCTCGATGACGGATCCCTGATTTTCAGCTCTGGAGCGGAAGAGGGGGATGAAACGGCGCCGCCGGCCGCTCCGGCGGGGGCCGAGAGCCCTCCGCGCGCCGTTTTCACGGACCGCTTCCTCGATGCCGCCGGGGGCGAGGTCTCCTTCTGGTGGGAAGCGAGCCGGATCGAGAAGCGCTCGCTGCGCCCCTTCGAACGGCGCCTCGCCGCTTACGAGGTCCCCGTCCCTGCCGGCGCCGTCTCGAAGAACCTCCAGGCCACGGTGCGGTTGCGCTTCCAGGCCTGCTCGCCCCGCCAGCTCCGCCGGCGCGGTCTTGAGCATCTGGCGGCCAGCGCCCCCATTTTCGACGTGCGCGCCTTCAAATCGCCCTGGATTCCGGTCGTGGAGAGACTGGAGCCGGAGGGCCTCATCCGCGTGAGCGGCGATGCCCCGGAACTCGCGGAAGCGGTGCGGCGCGTGCCCGCGGGGGGAACGGTCCTGGTCGCGCCGGGGACGTATGTCTTGAAGGAGCCCATCCGCTTCGGCGGCAAGGACTTCACGCTGAAGAGCGAGGGAGGGGCGGAATCCACCATCCTCCGCCTGGCTGAAGCCCCCAGCGATCCGGATCGGGCGAGCGCCGTTATCTTCGACGGCGGCGAAACCACCGCCGCCCGCCTCGAAGGCTTCACCATCTCCGGCGGCCGCGGCACCAAGGCCGATGGCCTCAGCGGCGGCGGCGGCGTTTACTGCGACGGCGCCAGCCCGACCATCGCCTCCAACCGCTTCAGCGACAATGAAGCTGTCGAAGGCTACGGCGGCGGCGTTTTTCTCCGCGACTCGCGAGCCGCCGTGCGCGGCAACCGCTTCGAGAGGAACCGCGCCGGAAGCGGCGGCGGCCTGGCGATCCTCCGCGGCCGGCCCGCCAGCCTGCAGGACAACCGCTTCCTCGGCAACCTGGCGAGGAGTCTCGGCGGCGGCTTGCTGGCGGTCGATTCGGAGGTCAACCTCGAGGATTGCTGGCTCCAGGGGAACCAGGCCGGCCGGGGCGGAGGGATGGCCGTGGTTGGAGAACAAGCCGCGGCCTCCTCTTCGGACGGCGGCCTCCCGGCCAGAGCCTGGATCCACGGCGCCCGGTTCCTGGGAAACTCCGCGCCCCTCGGCGGCGGCCTGGCGGTCGAGCGAGGCGGCTTGTCCATCACCGCGACGCTCTTCTCCGGAAACGCCGCGCGGATCGGCGGCGCCCTCCACATCGACGGCGGCCGCCCTTGCGAGCTCATCAACGTGACGCTGGCCGAAAACACCGCCGGCTCCTGGGGGGCGGTTTATTTCCGGGGCGAGGGGGCTCCGCAAATCCGCAACTCGATCCTGTTCGGGAACTCCCCCAGCCAGCTCCAGGGGGAGATCGCTTACTCCCTGGTCGATGATCCCAAATACTCCGGCGGCACCAATCTCGAGGGGTTTCCGCTCTTTCTGCAGTCCCCGGGCGCCTGGAAGCCCTGCGAACAAATGGATGAGGCCGGCTGCGTGCCGGTCCGTTGGCAGCGCTCGCCCGCCGGTGCGGGCGAGTGGCAGCCCACCGCCCTGGCGCGCTGGGTGCCGGGGAATTACGAGCTGCTGCTCCCCTCGCCGGCCGTCAACGCCGGCTCTCCCAACGATCCTCCCGATCCCGATGGGACGCGCCGCGACCTGGGGGCCTTCCATCGCCCCCTCCCCCTGCGCGGCTTCAGCCGTGGAGATGTCGACGGCAACGGCAAGATCGACCTTGCCGACGCGCTGGCGCTGGCGAAATATCTCCTCGAGCTCGGCGGCCTCGCCTGCGCCGATGCCGCCGATTTCGATGACCGCCATGGGGTGACGCCCGCCGATCTGATCCGCCTCGCCGCCTGGCATTTCGGCCTGGGCGGCCCTCCGGCCTCCCCATTCCCCAGATGCGGCGTCGATCCGACGCCGGAAGACGGCGTCGGCTGCTTCGAGGATCAGCCCGGCTGCAAGTAGTCGTCCCCGGATTCCCCACGCGGCCTCCTGATGAAACCCACGGCAATGAGCTGGGCCAGGTGCCCCGGCGAAGGGGCATGACCGGCTAGACCGCAATTAAGCTGACAACTCCGCTTTCCCCAACCCAAAAATCAGCGAATCCACCCTTGACCACCCTCTATCCTTGGGCGAGAATTTTTATTAAATTATGGAAAGTTTCACCCATGATCTACAAAGATACACCAACCGTCATGATTTGATCGTGGCTCGAAGTCGAGCGCTTCACCGTGCAGTAGCGAAAAAAATTCGGTCCAATCCGGATCTCATGATGATCGTATGCGACAATCTGAACCGCTGGTTGGATCAAGATCGAAGTATGGGCGTGGTGTCAAGGGGATTACTGGAGTGGAAGGAGATCCTCGAATCGCACAAGGTAGAGGAGATTCTTGATTTGATTTGCGAAGAAAGCGAAACGGCCGATCGCCTGCGGCATGCCACACCTTTTTGTGGGGTTCTGACCGAAGACGAGCGCAACTCCATCTTCCGGGAATATGCATCGTCACCAACTTGAGCATGCGATCCGCGCTTCCAGCGTCATTACGGGAGAAACCGAATTCATCGTCATTGGCAGCAGTGCGCTCCTTGGCTCCTTCCCAAATGCGCCAGCCGAGTTGACCGCCTCTTTAGAAGTTGACATATACCCGCGTCAAGATCCAAAGGCTGCCGACAAGCTCAATGTGATCGGAGAGCTGTCACTTTTCCACCAGACCCATGGGTTCTGGGTTGATCCGGTCGGTCCAGAGACCGCAACCCTTCCTCCGGGATGGGAATCCCGGCTAGTTCCGGTATCCAATGCTAACACCAATCATGCAGTCGGCTGGTGCCTTGAAGTTCACGACATGGCGGTGAGCAAACTGTTTGCAGGCCGCGATAAAGACATGGACTTCATTCGCGGCCTGTTAAATCACGGATTCATCAACAAAGACCGGCTCAACGATTTTATCCAGGGGGTCCAGATCGATGAGAAGCAAAAGTTGGCAGCCATGAATCGGCTGGCGGCGCTGCATCAGAAGTAGAATTCTCCCCGCCTGGCCTTCCTGAAAAATTGCACCGAACTTGGACAGCCGTTTCCGCTTTCCGGCGCGGTTTTTCCCCTCGTCGACGGTTTTTCAACTGCCGGGTAGACTTTTTTATCTTGACCCTGGAGACAAGCAAAGGAGGACTCATGGTTCGAAAGTTCGTCTGGAGCATGGTCGCGGGACTGGTAACGGTCTGGGGCGGAACTCTCTGGGCGGATGACGACGGCCATTCCAGCAAGCCGCCTCCCCCGGAGGCCAGGAAGGACCTCAAGAAAGCGGCGGATAAAAAGGAGGAAGTCCGCGATGAGCTGGAGGACGTCCGGGACCGCAGGGAAAACGCCCGCGACCGCAGGGAGGATCGCCGCGACCGGCGCGAAGACGTCCGGGACCGCCAGGAAGACCGGCGCGACCGCGCTGATGATGCCAGAAAAATGGCAGCCTTGAAAAAATTAAAGGAGCGCATCGCCTTCCTCAAGGCCAAGGGAGGCGATCCCGAGCTGATCGCCAAGTTGGAAGCTGAAAAAGCAAAGCTTGTTAAAAATCTCAAACGGGATCGGCAGGAAGACCGCCGCGACCGAGCTGAAGATGTCCGCGACCAGAAAGAGGACGCGCGGGATCGGCGCGAGGATGTCCGGGATCGACGTGAAGATGTCCGGGACC
The DNA here is from genome assembly GCA_016209605.1 of Planctomycetota bacterium. Classification (GTDB taxonomy): domain Bacteria; phylum Planctomycetota; class UBA8108; order UBA8108; family JACQVS01; genus JACQVS01. The sequence goes on along the minus strand of JACQVS010000238.1, from coordinate 7,859 downwards.
AGCGCGAGGACGCGAGAGACCAGCGCGAGGACCGACGTGATCTCAAGGAGGATGTCCGGGACCACAAGGCCGCCCCCAGGGCCCAGGCCAGGAAGTAGCTGATCCATAGTTTCCGTTGCCGAACGGCAACCGAAACTTTATAGTGTGGGCATGCGGTTCGATCACATCGCCATTGCCTGCCGCGACGTGGAGCGGATGCTCGCCTGGTACCAGAAGGTCCTCGGCTTCCAGGTCAGGGCCCGGAAGTCCCCCTCCCGCCCGGATGCCCCCGAGACCACTTATCTCGCCGGACCGGCCGGCAGCCCGGTAGTTCTCGAGCTCATGCCCGATGACCGCCTCGCCGCCGCCGGAAGGAAGCCCTTCACCCGCGGCCTCTCCCACCTCGCCCTCGCCATCGACGCGTTCGATGAGTGGGAGAGGCGCTTGAGCGCCGCGGGGGTGGAGTGGCTCGGAGGTGCGGTCGAGGCCGTGGGCGGCGGAAAACTGCGGTCGTTTCTCGATCCCGAAGGCAACATGCTTCAAATCGTAGAGAGGCGATGAGCCGTCTCCTAGGCACGCTCGGCGCTGCCCTGATGTCTGGCCTGGCCTTCTCGAGCTGCGCCGGCCCGAGCCGCAAACCCGCCGAGCTCCAGGATGCCGGCGCCGGCCATCCCGCCGGGCCTTCCGCCAGCCCGATCCTCGGCCCCGCCAGCCGGGGCTGGCGCGCGATCTGGGAGGACCACAAGAACTTCTATTCCCCCTACAACCTGGAAAACATGCTCCTCGGCATGGCGCTGGCCGCGCCGGTCGCCAACACCTCCGCCGACCGGGATCTTCGCGAACAGTACCAGCTCCACCTGCGATCAAGCGCCACGGACGGCGCCGCCGATGTCTTCGAGCGCGCCGGCGATTACTTCATCGCCTTGCCGGTTTTCGCCGGCGCCACGCTGGCCGGCGCGGCGGCGAAGGACACCTATGCGGGGTCGGTGCTCTTTGACTGGGGGCAGAGGAGCTTGAGGAGCATGGCGGTCGGAGTGCCGCCGCTCCTCTTCTGGCAAAGGGCGCTGGGAGCCTCCCGGCCCAACGAGGATGACTCCCGCTGGCATCCCTTCCAGGACAACAACGCCGTGAGCGGCCACAGCTTCGTCGGCGCCATACCGTTCTTGACCGCAGCCTCCATGACCGACGCCTGGCACTGGCGCTGCCTGCTGGTGACCGCCTCGCTTGCCCCGGGGTGGGCGCGGTTCAACAATGACGACCACTACTTCTCCCAGGCCGCCCTGGGATGGTGGCTGGCCGCGCTGTCGGTTTTCGCCGTCGACCACTCGGAAAGGAGCGGCATCCCCCTGAGCCTGGAGCCCATGGTCCTGCCGCAAGGAGGGGGGTTCAGTCTGGTATTCCGGTTCTAGCCGACCTTGAAGCGCCGCAGCGCCTCCGGGTTTACCTCCACCCCCAGGCCCGGCTTCCGCGGCAGCGCCATGGTGCCGTCCTTGAACTCGAGGCCTTCATCCACCAGCTCCCGGCGCAGGGACGAGTCGCAGAGGCGGGGCGGGAGGTACTCGAAGTACGGGCAGTGCGGGGTCACCGCGGAGAGGTGGGCCGTGGCGGCCACGCTGATCCCCGTCTTCCAGCAGTGCGGCACGATGCGCCGGCCGCGCTCGGCCGCCAGGGCGCACACCCGCAGAGCTTCCGTCAAGCCGCCGACGCGGCCGACGTCGGGCTGAGCCACATCGATCTGGCCGGCATCCATGAGGTCGATGAACTCGAAGCGGGTGGTCTGCCACTCGCCGGCGGCGATGGCCATGGGGGCCATGCGATGGAGCCGCGCGTATTCCCGCAGGTTGTCGATGTCGAGAGGCGTCTCGACGAAATAGATGTCGAACTCCTTCCAGTCGCGCAAGGTGCGGTAGGCCGTTTCGGCGTCGGACCAGGTGTACTGGACGTCGACAATGAGGACGAAATCGCGGCCGACGGATTTCCGGACGGCGGCCACGACCTCGGTCATCTTTTCATCGGGCTCGTTCAGGCCGCAGTGTCGATAGGGCCCGCTCAAGGTCACCTCGACCTTGGCGGCCCGAAAGCCCGCCTCCTTGGCCCGCGCCGCCCAGGCGACCAGCGAGTCGCGGTACTCCGCCAGCGATTTTCCGGAGGGCTGCAGGGAGGCGTAGGGGACGATCCGGTCCTTGACCTTCCCGCCCAGGAGCTGCCAGCAGGGCTTCCCCGCGGCCTTCCCCTTGATATCCCACAGCGCCATGTCGAGGGCTCCAAGGGCACAGATCAGGGCGCCGCGGCGGCCGTTCATGGCGCTGCCGGTGTACAGCTTCTCCCAGAGCCGCTCGGTGTCGCGCGGGTCCTCTCCGAAGAGCATCTCCTTGAGCCCGAGCCCCATGGTGTGCGTCCCCGGCGCCTCGATGCACGCCTTGGCGACCCAGGGGCTGACGTCCGTCTCGCCGACGCCGACGATCCCCTCATCGGTGTGGACGAAGACGACGATGTCATCCTGCGCGGAGGAAGTGGCTTCCTTGTTGAGGTCGTGAACCAGGAGGATATGGCATTCAACATCGGTTATCTTCATGGTTACGTTATAAAGAATCTCCATCGAGGTTACAAGTCCTGGCCATCATCCGTGAGCATTGATTCGGCGTGAAATTGGCGTATCATTCCAGTATGGCCTATGAAAGTTATATAGCCGGTTACTGGCGAAGACAGGAAGAGTTGGAGCGGCACCGCGAAGAGGAGCGCCAGCGGATCCTGGAACAGATTCGTGATCTGACTGGTTATTTCGACGGCCTGCCCCGGCTCCAGCGAGTTTATCTTTTTGGCTCGATCGCCGCAGCGGATAGCTTCCGTCTCGATTCCGATGTCGATCTCGCTTTTGAAGGCTTGCCGGCCGAACTTTTTTGCAGCGTGCTCTCCGAGATCGTGGAACGGCTCCAGAGGGATGTGGATGCGTTGCGACTTGAAGATGCCCCGGAAGCTCTGAAAGAGCGGATTCTAAAAGGGGAGATCCTTTATGAACGCCGACCGTGCCCGCATTCTTGAGCTGATCGCCCAGTTCCAGGTTGATCGAAAAGCGCTGGATCGGTCAGCTTCGGAAATCGCCTCCTTGCGAACGCGCTGCCCCGCTCCAGCGGACGGTTCTCCGGAAATCATCCTGTATGGATACCATCTGCACCAATGGTATAGCGCCGCGGAAAACTTGCTGTCAAGAATAGCGCATCATTTCGGCAACGAAATCGAAAGAGACGAGTGGCATAAAGGTTTACTGGAGCGCCTGAAGCTCGATGTGCCAGGACTGCGTCCTCCAGTCTTAAGTCAGGAAAGTTTTGATCACCTCAATGCTCTGCGCGGTTTTCGCCACATTTTTCGCCACGCTTATGACTATGTGTTGAGGTGGGAATTGATGAAACCCAACGTGCTCCGATTTCCCGCTGCTCACCAGGCCTTCCTGAGAGACCTAGATCATTTTTCCAGATTCCTCCAACAGCTCGTTAGCGAAAGCGGTCAGTAGAAAAGTCAACTGCAACTAGTCTCTAAAGCAGGCTGCGCGCTTCGCGCTCCGCCCGCAACCCAAGACTAACCGCAAAGACGCAAAGGACGCCAAGATAAGACGCAAAGCGGATTAGAGTTTGGTCCGCAGTTATAAAAATTTCTCTGCAGCCTGCATAGAATATTTGATGAAAGCGTCTAAAGCGGGGCATCCCGCAATGACCAGGCGCGCGGTATCTCGGAGGTTGAGCGGACCGCCGATGAAAAGACCGTATAAGACGAGAATTAAGCTGCATTGTCAATTTATACAGAATGGACCGATGCGTGACCAGTGGCAAAAAGATGGGGAATCCGATTCTCCAGGAGGCCCGGTTCTACGACTTCTCAGAGAATCCGACCTCGCCGGCGCCATGGCCCTCAAGGAGGCGGCCGGCTGGAACCAGACCGAGGAGGACTGGCGGATCTTCCTGAAGCTGGCGCCGGAGGGTTGCATCGCCATCGAGGCGAACGGACGGATCATCGCCACCTCCACGGCCTTGCCGTACGAGGGGGCCTTCGGCTGGATCGGCATGGTCCTGGTCCATCCCGAGGAGCGCCGGAAAGGCCTGGGAAGCGCCGTCTTCCGCCGCGCCGAGAACTTTCTGGAAAAACCAGGGCTTGTTCCAGCCCTCGACGCGACGCCGCTGGGGGAATCTCTCTATGTCCGGAGCGGTTTCCGCGAACTCTATCGCCTCGAGCGCCGCGTCGGCGCGGCTCCAGTGGGCTGCAAGGCCCACCCTCGCTGCCGGCCCCTCCGAGACAGCGATCTCGCGGCGCTCTTCCAGCTCGACCGCCGGTGTTTCGGCGCCGGCCGCCAGAAGCTCCTCGCGGAGCTGTTCCGGCAGGCGCCGGGGCTGAGTTTCGTTTACGAGCGGCCGGGGGGCCTCGAGGGATATATCTCCGGCCGCCGCGGCAGCCGGTTCCTGCAGCTCGGGCCGTGGGTCGCCGAGAGCCCCGCCGCCGCCGCGGCGCTCCTCGACACGGCGCTGGCGGGGCTGGCCGGGCGGCTCATCGGCATCGACATCCCGCTCATCAACCCGGAGGCCGTCGAGCTGGCCCGGCGGCTCCACCTCGCCGCCGAGCGCGAGCTGATCCGCATGTTCAAGGGAGAGTCCTTCCCCGCCGGCCAGCCCGCGAAGATCTTCGGTATTGCCGGACCGGAGTTCGGATAAGATACTGGGGCGGATGTTTTTCAGAAGTATCCTGCTAGCCGCCGGCCTCCTGGCGGGGACCGCCCTGGCCCCGCCTCCTCTGCCCGCCAGGGACAATCAGCCCGCCCCCCCGCCGCCCAAAGAACTGGAGGGTCCAAAACCGGCGGAGGGGGAGAAGCCTCCCAGATCGCCGCCGCCGGCCTCTCGCAAGGTGAAGATCCCCTCCGCCGAGCCGCAGCGGGAATTGAAGGCGGCTCGGGTCATCAGGCCCCCGGCGGTGGATGGAAGCTTGAACGACGACGCCTGGAAGGAGGCTGAAAGCGGCGGGCCGCTCGTCCAAGTGATGCCGGAGCCCGGCGAAGAGCCCACCGAGCATACCGATTTCCGCGTCGTCTACGACGACAGCACGCTCTACATCGGCGTGTGGTGCTACGACCGTGAGCCGGACCGGATCGTCGCCACCGAGATGGCCCTCGATGGAAGGATCTCCTCCGACGATTACATCACCATCGCCCTCGACACCTTCTTCGACCGCCGCAACGGCTACCATCTCCAGGTCAATCCCAACGGCGCGCGCCACGATGCGCTCATCACCAACAACGTCAGCCTGAACGAAAACTGGGACGGCATCTGGATCGCCCGGGCCAGGATCGACTCCGAGGGCTGGAAAGCCGAGGTCGCCATTCCTTTTGACAGCATCAGCTTCAATCCCGGCTCGGAGACCTGGGGCTTCAACCTCTCGCGCACCATCAAGAGGAAATTCGAGAAGGGCCGCTGGAACGATCCCAGCCCGGAGATCAACACTTACAACGTCGCCGAGGCCGGAAACCTGACCGGCTTGCGAGGGCTCAAGCAAGGGCTGGGCCTGGAGCTGCGGCCCTACGCCCTGGGGAAATTCCGTTACCAGCACTCCCCCTTGGACAGCGACTTGACCGGAGACGCGGGAGGCGAAATCCGCTACCGCATCACCCCCAACCTCACGTCCAGCTTGAGCTACAACACCGACTTCGCCGAGACGGAAGTGGACATGCGGCAGATCAACTTGACGCGCTTCCCCCTCTTCTTCCCGGAAAAACGCTCCTTTTTCCTCGAAGATGCCGGCATCTTCGGCTTCGGCGGCCTCGGATCAGAGCTGTTGCCGTTTTACAGCCGCCGCATCGGTCTCGGCGGCTCGGGCGAGGTGGTGCCGATCATCGGCGCGGGCAAATTGACCGGCCGGGTAAACACTTACAACCTGGGATTTCTCGACGCGGTTCTCGATGACCACGATGACCTGGGCGTCAAGAACGCCTTCCTGGGACGCGTCTCGAAAAACATCTTCGAGCAGTCCTCGCTCGGCATGATCGCCACTTACGGAGATCCCAACTCCGATCTTGAAAACTTCGCCGGCGGCCTCGACTTCGACTACCGCACCGACGAGCTTTTCGGCGACAACATCCTCCAGGGGAACGCCTTCACCCTGGGAAGCTACACCGAGGGCCAGAGCGGCGGCGACAGCATGGCCTTCGGCGCCGGCCTCTCCCTGCCCAACGACCTCTACAGCGCCAGCGCCCGCTTCTATCAGATCGATGAGAACTTCAACGCCGGCTTGGGATTCGTGCCGCGGAAGGGCATCCGCGCCTACTCGAGCTTCTTGAGCTGGAAGCCGCGCTTGACCTCGGTGGATTCCATCCGGCAGATGTACTTCATGTACGGCAACTCCCACATCACCGGCCTCGATGACAAGCTCGACACCGCCTCGCACTCGATTTACCCGCTCTACGTCGTTTTTGAAAGCGCCGATGACCTTTACTTCAACGCCAGCTATGTGTATGACTCTCCGGATCAAGACTTCGAGATCAGCCCGGGGGTGGTCATTCCGTCCGATGAGTACTGGTGGGGCCAGTATCTGTTCGGCTTCGACACCGCCACCAAGCGCCCCGTCGACCTCAACTTTTACTACGGCTTCGGCGATTTTTACGACGGCCGCAGGAACACTTACTCGACCGGCGTGAACTTGAAGCCCATCAAGTACCTCACCTTCCGTCTCGGTTACGCGCTCAATCAAGTGCGCCTGCCCGAGGGGGACTTCGACACCCGCCTGGGCTCGGCCCGAATGCAGGTGAGCTTCACGCCCGACCTGATCTGGCACCATCTGGTGCAGCACGACAGCGTCTCGGACACCCTCGGCTACAACAGCCGCCTCATCTGGCGGTTCCGGTCCGGCGCCAACTTGTTCATCGTCCTGAACCAGAACATCGATCGGGAAAATTCTCACTTGACCTGGCTGGAGTCGGAGCTGACCGTTAAAGTGAACGTTTCTTTTCGATTTTGACAACCACCATCATCGGAGGAATCATGAACTCGCGCGAACCATCGTTACTGGCCTGCTGTTTTGCCGAGCTGATCGGCACCGCCATCTTGATCTTTCTAGGCTGCGGCTCCGTGCACACCGCCGTCACCACCGGAGCCCTGCAAGGCTCCTGGCAGGTGGCCATCATCTGGGGATCGGGCGTCATCCTGGCCGCGTACGCCGTCGGCCCGATCAGCGGCGCCCACATCAATCCCGCCATCACCTTGTCGCTGGCCCTGTGGAACGGCTTCCCCCGCCGCCGGCTGATCCCCTACTGGATCGCGCAAACCGCCGGCGCCGCCCTGGCGGCCTCGCTCCTCTATCTCATCTTCAGCGACACCATTGCCGCCTACGAGGCCAGAGAGCACATCGTCCGCGGCCAGGCGGGAAGCGAGGTGACCGCCGCCATGTACGGGGAGTACTTCCCCAATCCCACCGTGACCCTGCACGGATCGGGTTCCGCCGCCCGGCACGGCAACCTCTCCGTCTTCGGCGCCATGCTGGCGGAGATTTCCGCCACGGCGCTCCTGGCGCTGAGCGTCTTCGCGGTGAGCGACCGGCGCAGCTCCGGCGCGCCCGGAGCCAACCTCGCTCCGGTTTTCGCCGGCCTGGCGGTGGCGGCGCTGGTGACCATCTTCGGCCCCATGACCCAGTCGTGCCTGAACCCGGCGCGGGACTTCGGCCCCCGCCTGGTCGCCTGGTTCGCCGGCTGGCGGGAAATCGCCTTTCCGGGGCCGCGCGGCGCCGCCGCAACGCTGCTCGTTTATCTGGTCGCTCCCCTGGCCGGGGCGGTGCTGGGCGGTTTTGCTTACGCGCGGATCTTGCAGCCACTCCGGAAGTCCTGAGCTGGAGGCGCTCGAGGAAGAGGG
>JACQVS010000237.1 GCA_016209605.1 Planctomycetota bacterium | reverse complement strand
TATCATCAAAACTTCTTCGCAGGCTGCGGAGATGTCTTGGCGTCCCAGGACCGCTCTCCAATTCGCTTTGCGTCTTAACTTTGCGTCCTTTGCGTCTTTGCGGTTATTATTGGGTTGCGGGCGGAGCGCGAAGCGCGCAGCCCGCCTTAGGAAATAATGGTGAGGGCAGAAGGAATCGAACCTTCGACCTGCGGCTTAAAAGGCCGTCGCTCTACCGACTGAGCTATGCCCCCACCAAGTCATTATCTATTCGAAATCAGAAGCTGGTCAATTCATCGCTTTTTTGCTTGAGCGTCTTGTCCACCTTGTCCTCGAACTGCTTGATCAGGTTCTGGATTTCATCTTTCAGCTTCTTGAGCTCGTCTTCGGAGATCTGCTTGCTCTTTTCCAGCTGGTCGGCCTGCTTGTTGGCGTCTCGGCGGACGTTGCGTATGGCAATGCGCGTCTCCTCCGCCGTATCCTTGGCCCGAGCCACCAGCTGCTTGCGCCGCTCCTCGCTGAGGGGCGGGATCTTGAGGCGAAGCACGCGGCCGTCGTTGGCCGGCTGGATCCCCAGGTCCGACTTCTGGACCGCCTTTTCGACGGCGCCGATCGAACTTTGATCGAACGGCTTGATCACCAGCAGGTCCGGCTCCGGGGCGGAGATGTTGGCGATCTGCTTGAGAGGAGTCTGCGTCCCGTAGTACTCGACGCGGATGTTCTCGACCAGCCCGGGATTGGCCCGGCCGGTCCTCATGCCGCGGAATTTGTCCACCAGCACCTGGAAAGCCTTTTCCATGCGGTCTTCAGCTTCAAGAAGGATGGTATCGTAGTCCATAGCTTTTGGCTCCTCACTTTGCGCCAGCGTTATCCGGCATCATTTATTAGACGAACCAATAACCGTTCCGAGTCGCTCTCCCTTTAACGCTTTTTCGATATTCCCCGGCTCCGTCATGTTGAAAACCACGATGGGCAGCTGGTTCTCCCGGCACAAGCTGATGGCGGTGAAGTCCATCACCCCGAGGCGCTTCTGCAAGACCTCATCATAGGTCAGCGCTTCATAAAGCTGGGCGCCAGCATTCTTGCGGGGATCATCCGAGTAGACGCCGTGAACCCCCGTCCCTTTGAGCAGGCACTGGGCGCCGATTTCCACCGCCCTCAATGCCGCGGCGCTGTCGGTGCTGAAAAACGGATTGCCGGTGCCGCCGACAAAGATCACCACCCGCCCTTTGGCAAGGTGCCGCAAGGCGCGGCCGCGCACGTAAGGCTCCACCACCCCCTCCACCGGAATGGCCGACTGGACGCGCGCCTCCACCCCCAGGCTTTCCAGGGCCGATTGCAATGCCAGGCCGTTGAGCACGGTGGCCAGCATTCCCATGTAATCGGCGGTCACCCGGTTCACGCCCGAGGTTGAGAGCTCCCGGCCGCGGAGAAAGTTGCCGCCGCCGACCACCATCCCCAGCTTGAGGTCGCCCCCCTGCAGCGCCGCCTTGACTTGCCGGGCCACCCGGTCGATCTCCGCCGGCCCGATGCCACCCTTCCCCGGCGCCGCCAGCGCCTCACCGGAAATCTTGAGTAAGAGCCGCCGCTTTTCCACTATTATTCTTAACTTCGTGTCCTTCGCGTCTTTTATCAAGTACGTGTCAAGCGCTCTTCTCCCCTAGCTCAAAGCGGGAGAATCGTCCCATAGAGATGTTTTCACCCGTCTGCTGCACCGCTTGCGAAATCCGTTCCTTGATGGTGATCTTGGCCTCCTTGATGAACGGCTGCTCCAGCAGGCAGCGCTCCTTGAAAAAGCTTTCGACCTTCCCTTCGACGATCCGGTCGGCGATCTGGGGCGGCTTGCCCGGCGGCACCTGCGCCCGGTAGATCTCCCGCTCCTTGGCGAGAACGGCCTCCGGCACCTGTTCGCGGCTGAGGGCGATGGGATTGGTCATGGCCACTTGCATGGCAATGTCCTTGAGGAGCGTCTGGAACACTTCTCCCTTGGCCACGAAGTCGGTCTCGCAAAGAAGCTCCACCAGAACGCCGACGCGGCCATTGTGATGGAGATAACTGCCGATCCAGCCGTTGTTGGTGGCGCGGCCTGACTTCTTCGCCGCCACGTCCAGGCCGCGCTTGCGAAGCCATTCCTTGGCCTTTTCCTTGTCACCGCCGCTTTCGAGGAGAGCTTTTTTGCACTCCATCATGCCGGCGCCCGTCTCGGCTCGAAGCGCGGCAACCACCTTGGCATCGATCTCCATGTGCTCGCTCCGTGCTTTTCAACAAGTTTGACTCAGAGTCCTCAACTTCCATCCTCTCAAGCCTTGGCGGCCTGGGGGACCTGGAGGGCCGCATCCGCCTGGGATTTCTCTTCGATCTGCTTCTCCTGGATGACCTTGTCCCGTCCGGCAATGATCGCATCGGTCAGCTGCTTCAAGATGGCCTGGATGGACCGGTAGGCGTCGTCATTGCACGGGATGCAGATGTCCACCTGGGTGGGATCGCTGTCGGTGTCGACCAGGCCGATCACCGGAATGCCCAGACTCTTGGCTTCCCGGACGGCGATATATTCTTTGTTGATGTCGACGACGATCAGGCAACCCGGCAGCTGTTTCATGTTGCGGATGCCATCGAGGTTGCGGGTGATCTTGCGGCGCTCGCGCCGGATGGCGGAAATCCGCTTCTTCGAGTACTGATCGATCTTGCCGCTCTTCTCCAGATCTTCCAGCTCCTCAAGACGCTTCAAGCGCTCGCGAATGGTCAGGTAATTCGTCAAGGTTCCGCCCAGCCAGCGCTCGCTCGCCCAGTGCATGTTGCAGCGCTTGGCTTCTTTTTGCACCACCGCCTTGGCCTGGCGCTTGGTGCCGACAAAAACCACGTCCTTGCCGGTAGAGGCCAGGCGGGTCAAGAAATTGCACGCCCGCAAGATGCCCTTGACGGTTTCGCGCAAGTCCAGAATATGTATCTGGTTGCGCTTGCCGAAAATGAAAGGCTGCATGCGCGGATGCCAGCGGCTGGCCTTGTGACCAAAATGAACTCCCGACTCCAACAGCTCCTTGACGTCGACTTGAATCAAAGCACGCTCCTTGCTCGCCGATCTTGCTCAGCGACTTAGGCGGCCCACAGGAGGGCCGGACGATCAAAAAGAATTTATATAAAACACCAAAAACACGCTCGCCCAATGCTGCACCGATGCTAAAAAGTCAACTAAAGTATCACAGGGATCACGGCCGGTCAACCATCCAGTGGCAGGGTCATTGGTTTTTCAGGAATTCCGTGTCAGGCCGTTCATCAGGCCGGTAATGGGCTCGGCGCGCCAGGTAATTTTCCTGGCTGCGGCGGATCTCCGCGGTGATGCGGAGCGCGATCTCGATGGCTTGCAGGCCATGCTGTCCCGTCACCACCGGGGGAGTCCTCTTCTGGACGCAGTCAATGAAGGAGGACAGCTCGCTGCGCAGCGGCTCTTCGCTCGAGATCGACAGCTGCTGGATATTGAAGTACTGGGTGAAGATGGGGAACACCCCCTGCTTCTCCTCAAGCCCCGCCATCTTCTCGAAATCGATGCTCCTCCGGTCAAAGCCCTCCTTCAGGCCAATTCGCATGCCGGTCTTGGCAATGTAATCGAGGGAAATGTAGGCATCCTCGCAAAAGAGGCGCATCTTGCGGCTCTTCTGGATGGCCACCCGGCTCGCCTTTACCATGGCAACGCAGCCGTTTTCAAAGGCGATGCGGGCGGTGGCTAGATCCTCGGTTTCCGAGAGCACCCGCGTGCCGAAAGCCTCTAGTCCAGCCACCGGAGAGTTCACCAGGTTAAGGACCAGGTCAATGTCGTGGATCATCAAGTCCATGACCACGCTGACATCGACGGACCGGAAGCTGAAAGGATGGATGCGATCGCACTCGATGAATACGGGATTCTGGATGTGCGGGTAAGCGGCCAGAACCACCGGGTTGAACCTCTCGACGTGCCCCACCTGCAAGGTGACCTCATGAGCCTTGGCGAGGCGGATGAGGTCTTCCGCCTCCTCGACGTTCGCGGTCATCGGCTTCTCCACCAGAACGGAAACTCCAGCCTTGATGAGCTGGCTGGCCACCTCCAGGTGCGATGGCGTCGGCGTGACGACGCTGGCCGCTTTGATGGAGTTCAAAAGCTCCGACGTCAGGGAGTCATGAGCCGGAACCGAGAGGGGTTCACCTATTTCCCGCGCCCGCTCGAGGCTGGAGTCCACCACCGCCACCAGCTGGGTGGACTCCAGCTCGCTGTAAACCCGGGCGTGCTCCTTGCCGAGATGACCCACTCCGACCACCAGAACCGGAATCCGTTCCGCCGAGCTGTTTTTTGAACCGTCCACTCTCTCTCCTTGAACTCTCCTAGATGGGCAGCTCCGGCGTTTCCCGGCTATAAGGCTGTCGGGCTCGCCCTTGGTTTCCTGCCGCTGTAGCGCGCAGGAAGCTGACCAGGATCTTGATTTCCGCCTGGTCCGAATACCTTTTCAGCAGCTCCTGGATCACATCGGCGCGGGGCTTGCGCGAGCGATAAATCCAGCGGTGGGCTTGCTTGAGGATCTTCAACGTTTCCGTGGAAAAGCCGCGCCGCTTCAACCCGACGAGGTTGATGTACCGGATGCTGCTGGGATTCCCTCCAACCAGCATGTAGGGAGGCACATCCTGGGTCACCCTGGCCAGGCCGCCAACGAAGGCATGCTGACCGATGGTGACGAAATGATGGACCGCGGCCAGCCCGCCAATGCCCACATAGCTTTCGACTTTCACATGTCCGCCGAGGAGCACGTTGTTGGCGAGGGTGAGGTCGTTTTCCAAGATGCAGTCATGGGCGATGTGGCAGCTGGCCATGATCAAGTTGCGATTGCCGATCAAGGTCAAGCCGCCGCCCAAGTTGGTGCCGGAGTTGATGGTGACGTTCTCCCGGATGATGTTGTGGTCGCCGATCATCACTCGGGTCTCCTCGCCGCGGTATTTTTTGTCCTGCGGCAAACCGCCGATCACCGCTCCCGGATAGATTTCGTTCTCCTCTCCCATGGTGACGTTGGCAAAGAGCGTCACGTTGCTGTGGATCCGGCACCCCTTGCCGATGCGGCAGTCCGGGCCGATGGTGGTGAATGGGCCGATTTCCACCTCGGCGGCGATCTCCGCCGCCGGATGGATCGAGACGAACTCTTGCCTGGCTGTCAGCTCTGCGGTCTTGCGGTTGTACCAGAACATCGTCTTTGGCACGAGCCTCAATACGGGTCCACGATCATGAAGGTGATCACCGCCTCGGCGACCACTTTTCCATCCACCAGCGCCCGGGTCTCGACCTGGGCCGTCTTGGCGCGCATCTTGCGGGTTTCCGCCTCCAGAATCATCTGATCCCCCGGGATCACCGTCTTGCGGAACTTTACCTTGTCCAGCGACAGCAGATAGGCGAGCTTGTCGGCATTTTCCGGCTTGCGCAGGAGGAGCAGGCCGGCGAGCTGCGCCATGGCTTCAATCTGCAGCGCCCCTGGCATCACCGGCTGCCCCGGAAAGTGTCCCTGGAAGTACGGCTCGTTGATGGAGACGTTCTTGACGCCGACGGCTCGCTGGTCCCCCTCGACCTTTAGAACGCGGTCGATCATCAAGAAGGGATACCGATGGGGGATCACCTTGGTGATCTTGCGGATGTCCAGCCCGGCATCGGCCTCCATGAGGATTTCTTCCACCTCGCGTTCCCGCGCCGTGCTGTCGAGGATGAGCCGGGCCATGCGGACATTGAGCTGGTGGCCCGACTTGGTTCCCAGCAGGCGGGCGTTTATCCGGCATCCGGTCAAGTACAGGTCGCCGATCAAATCGAGGATCTTGTGCCGGACGAATTCATCCTTGTAGCGCAGTTCGTTGCCGATGATCCCCTCGCGGCCCACCACCAAGGTGTTCTGGGTGTTGGCACCCTTCCCCAGGCCCATGGAGCGCAGCATCGGCACATGCTCTTCGAGGACGAAGGTGCGCGCCGGAGCGATCTCCCGCTCGAAATTCTCCTCGGTGACCTCGATCTCGAAATACTGCGGCTCGAGGTAAGGGGAGTTGTAGTGCAAGGTATAAGAGACGGTGAGGTTGGGGCCGGTGGTCCGAAGGGCGATCAAGCTTGAGTTGCCGTCGGTGATGGCGAGGGGCTGGCGCAAGGAGACTTCGCGCGCCTTCTTCTTCTGCTCCACCACCCCGGCCTTGCGGAGCGCTTCAAATATTGGCAGCGCGCTGCCATCAAAGCCCGGAAATTCGGGGCCATCCAGGGCGACGTTGAGGTTTTGAATGCCCAGAACATACAGGCAGGAGAGCAGATGCTCGATGGTCTGGACAACGGCCTCTCCTTTCACCAGCGAGGTGCGCTGCGGCAGGCTGCCAAGATTTTCGACGCTCGCCAGAACCTGTGGCTGGCCGGGAAGGTCCAGCCGCGTGAAGGTGATGCCGCTGTCGACCTCGGCGGGCGTCAAGGTGGTATTGATTTCGCAGCCGGTGTGCAGCCCAATGCCGTGCAAGTGGACTTCACCAGCAAGGGTTTTCTGGAAAAACATGGGCCATCATTATAATCCAGAGCCGGGATGCAATACCAGAATCAAGGCCGTCTCGAAAAGGCGCCGGCTCATTTTTTGCCGCCGCCGCTGTTCGGAGGCACCCCGGTCCCCTTGGTGAACTGCGAGTTCAGGATGCCGATGATCTCCTCGGTGATTTCGATCTCCGGCCGCGCGTAGTAAACCAGCGGCCAGTTGAGCGCGGCCTGGCCCCGGCTTTCGGCGGAAAATTTCTTTTCCAGGACAAGGTCCAGCTCGTGCCCCTTGGCATAGCGCTCGATCTCATGGGTGATCTCATCGACGATTTCGCGGATCTTGGCATTGCGCTTGTCGAGGAACTCCTTGGTTAGCTTTTTCTGGAAGTATTCCAACTGGTATTCCAGCCTGGCTTTCTGAAGGAACAGCGCTTGGTGCTCTTCACTTCCCGGCTGTAACAGCTTCAACTCCTCGTTGACGCGCTCCAGCTTCTTTTTGATATCGTTGTACTCCGTTTCGGCCTTGTCCTTCTCGGCAAGGAAATCATCTTCGGTCCTCTTCTTCTTTTCGTAGCGCTCGAAGATTTCCGAGATGTCGACGACGGCAACCCGCGGCGGCTTGAACTCCTTCTTGGCGGTTTGCGCAAAAACCAGTGCGGTCCCCAGGCCGAGCACGAGAGCGCCGGCAATCCAAAGACGGGTGGGATTCATGAACAAGTTCTCCTGTAAAAGGAAAGGATTGCGGTACGAAGGCACACGATCAGCCGTCCCCTTGGGGGGACCGAGGGGGGAAATCATAGGGCTCCCTCGATTCTGGGTAATCAACCTCTCGGGGCCATGATTCACTCCTTCCGTCCCTCCCCTGAGGGCCGTAACTCACCCCTCCCGACCTCCCCTGAGGGCCGTAACTCACCCCTCCCGACCTCCCCTGAGGGCCGTAACTCACCCCTCCCGACCTCCCCTGAGGGGAGGCGGCGTCGTCGCGGGGGTGGAGGGAGGAATAGTCCAGGTCCTGGAAGCGCATGTACTGGCTCTGGAATTGCAGGTGCGCCGAGCCGGTGGGGCCGTTGCGCTGCTTGGCGACCATCACCTCGGCCATCCCCTTGGCCTCTTCCTTCTCCGGATAGTAGTACTCCTCGCGGTAGAGGAGCAGTACCAGATCAGCATCCTGCTCGATAGCGCCCGATTCGCGCAGATCCGAGAGGCGCGGGCGGTGCGACTCGCGGTTCTCGACGCCGCGGCTGAGCTGGGAGATGGCGATGATGGGGATATTCAGCTCGCGCGCTAGCGCTTTGAGGCTTCTCGAGATCTTGGCCACTTCCTGCTGGCGGCTCTCGGTGTTGTCCGAGGTCTCCATCAGCTGCAGGTAGTCGATGACCATGAGATCGAACTTCCGGCGGTCGAACAGCCGCCTCGCCTTCGACTTGAGCGCCAGGGGGGTGTGGTTGGGAGCATCCATGATGTAGATCTTGAGCTCCCTGAGGCGGTGGGCGCTGGTGACAATTGCCTGCCACGCCTCAACGTTAAGATCGCCTTTTCGGAATTTCTGCGCATCGACTCGAGCGAAAGAGCACAGCAAGTTTTGCACGAGCTGTTCGCGGTTGACCTCCAGGCTGAAAATCGCGACGGTCTTGCCAGCGAGCGCCACCGTCTCGACCACGTTCATGGCAAAGCTGGTCTTCCCCATGCTCGGGCGGCCGGCGACGATGATGAACTCCGCCGGATGCAGCCCGGTGGTGATCGCATCGAGATCTTTGAATCCGGTGGACAAACCCTCCAAATGCCCTTTTCGGAGCTCCAGCTGCTCGAAGTGGGCATCGATGACCTTCTGGATCTCGACGAAGTCATCGGTGCGGCCGGAGCTGCCGATCTCGAGGATGCTCTCCTCCGCGGCATCGAGCTGCACGATGGGCGACTCCTCCGACTCATAGGCATTGCGAATGATCTCGGTGCAGGTGGCAATGAGGTGCCGGAGGATGGCCTTTTCGCGGACGTTGCGAGCGTGGAACTCTGCGTTGGCCACCGTCGAGACGACGCCCATGATCTCCTCGAGGTACTCCATGCCGCCGACTTCCGCGGCCAGGCCCAGCCGCTCCAGCTCGTCGCGGACGAGAACTGGATCGACGGTCGACAGCTGGTCATAAATGGTCTGAACGGCAGTGAAGATCTTTTGATGGCGGGGGCTGAAGAAGTCGTGGATGGTGAGGAGCTGCAGGATGCCGGGAGCAATGGAAGGATCTAGAAGCACGGCTCCCAGGACGCATTGCTCGGCTTCGATAGTCTGAGGCAGCTTCCGGTCGGCCAGAAACGATTCGGTATCGGCTGGATGGTTCTTTGCGACCGTTGGATCCATCACTCAGTGACCCCCCTGCAGCGTTCGTTCTCTTTCACTGTGAACTCAAGTTTCGCCACCGTTTCCCCTCACTCGCCCCCCTTCAAGTGGGGTTGGGAGGGGTGAAAACACCGGGAGGGGATGGGTGAATAATCTATGATGACGCTTCCGCTTCCGCGGAATCGTCTTCCTCGGCCGTCTTCTTGCGCGCTCCTGCCGTATCGTCGCCCTTCACGACCCAGACCTTGATGGAGCATTCCACTTCCGGGTGCAGGCGAATCTTGACCTTGTAGGTTCCCAGCTCCTTGATGGGATTGTCCAGCAAGATGCACTTGGGATCGACGGACAGCCCTTCGGCGGCAAGCTGTGCGGCGATGTCGCGCGCCGAAACGGAGCCGTAAAGATGCCCCTCCTCGGTGGAGTTGGCAATGATCGTGCAATCGATCTTCTCCAGCTCCTTGGCCAGCACTTGCTGCTTGGCCTTGTTTTCTTCCTCTTGAGCGATGAGGCGGCGCTTGATGCTTTCAAAGCGCTGGATGTTGTCCTTGGTCAGCTCGACAGCAAAACCCTGTGGCAGCAGGTAATTGCGGGCATAGCCCGACGCCACCTCGACAATGTCACCAATTTTTCCGACGTGCTCCAAATTCTTTTGCAACAGCAGCTTCATAGTCCACTCCCAATGGTTGCTACACCCGCTGAAATCGATCAACCCGTGTAGGGCAGCAAGGCCATGAAGCGGGCCCGCTTGATAGCGGTCTTGATCATGCGCTGATAGCGGGCGGCTATTCCCGTGCGCTTCCGGGACAAGACCTTTGCCTGAGCGGTCATCAGCTTTTGCAAAGTCATCACATCCTTGTAGTCGATGCGGTCGACCCCAGCTCGGGTGAACCGGCAGCGGACTCGGTCGGAGAGCTGCGCATACCGCTTCTCCCCGGGTTTCTTGAGGACGGGCACCTCGTCAATTTCCTCTTCGATGTCCTCGAAGTCCTCGTCCTCGAATTCTTTCTCTTCGACCTCCTCTTCTTCGACCTCTTCCTCCAATTCTTCCTCTTCGAGGTCGTCATCATCTAAATCATCGTCTTCAAAATCTTCCTCATCCTCTTCCTCATCAGGGTTTTCCTCGAATTCCTCCTCCTCAAAATCCTCATCCTTGCCGCGGCGGCCTTCCCCCTCGGCCAGGCGCGGCTCATTCACCGCTGCTTTGCCGGCCTCTTTCGCAGCTCCCTTGCCCGGCTCTTTTATCGTCACTTTGATGCCCGCCTTGGCCGGAGTCTCGGCCCGTTCTTTCGGCTTGATTTCGCTGGCGCCCGTTTTCTTCGTAATGCCTTCACCACCAAGAACTTCTTCTTCTTTCTTAGCTGCCATACAGTACGTACCTCAATCGTTTAGCTAAAGACGTATTCTTGAACTTAAAAATCTACAAATGGACCAGTGATTTTGTCCCAAGCAAGTAAAAAAGCCAGATTTTTTTAGCGTTTCTGCCAAATTCTCTCCATTCAAAAAGGGATTTCATCATCCACCGGGGCGGAGCCCCCTTCTACCGCCGTCCCCTCGGGGCCGTCATTCACCCCTCCCGCTCCTCCCCTGAGGGGAGGATCGAGGGGGGAAGGCTCCGTCCCCTCGGGGCCGTCATTCACCCCTCCCTGTCCTCCCCCGAGGGGAGGAGAGATAGGGGAGGACGCACTGTCTGGATCAGGGTTCCGCTGATCGGCAGGGACCTTCTCCGGGCGGTAATTGCTGCCGTAATTCCTCTCAACATTCCTGCCGTAATCGTCCCTTTGAGGGCCGTCATTCACCCCTCCCGTCCTCCCCTGAGGGCCGTCATTCACCCCTCCCGTCCTCCCCTGAGGGGAGGCGGTGGCAGCGGCGGCGGGCGACTTTGGGGCATGACTTGCTGGCGGAGCATGGCTGGAGGGGGGAAGCTCCTGCCCTTCTTCCCCGGTGGTCTCGAATCCCTCGGCCCCTTCCGGCTCGCCGCGCCGGGCTCCCGTTGAGCTTCCCAGGAACTGGAAGTTCTCTGCAATCACGCGATACCGCACCCGCCGCTGTCCGTCCTGCCCCTCCCAGGAGTCCATCGACAATCGCCCCTCGATAAAAATCGGATTGCCTTTTTTCAAGTACTGGCAGCAAAGCTCCGCCTGCTTCCGCCAGACCGTGACATCGATGAATAAGGTCTCTTTCCGCCTTTCCGTGCCAATCCCATATTCCCGGTTCACCGCCAGCCCGAGGTCCGAAACGGGAATACCCTGCGGGGTATAACGCAGCTCTGGATCACGGGTTAACCGGCCGATCAGGAAAACTTTGTTCAAATTGGACATGGCTGTATCTCTCCCTTCTTTTCCGTTCACTATCCTTTCGGCGCAGAGGCGGAGAAGAGGACAAGCTCCCCCAGCCTTAGAGCCTTGAACTCAGTCACTCCCGAGGCCGCCTTCGGTACGGCCCAGACCGCTTCTATCAGCATGTCTAGCTTCGGAGCTGTGGCCCCGATCAGGCCTCTCGTGATATCCGCCCGGTTCAAACCGTTCATGCTCGCCTCGTTGAAAGCGGCCTCGGGTGTCAAATGACGGACGATCTTGAGGGAAGGAAAGATCGGCGGGGGGAATTTCGATTTCCCGGTTCTTGCGCCGGATCATTTCCGTTTCCAGCCCCTTGTCCTGAACAATGAGCACACGCAAAATCCGTTCCGAAAGCTGAACATCGCGGGTGATTTCCCGGATGGAGGTCGGTGGAGCCTTGAAGTAGGTCAGGTAATAAGTTCCCTTCTTGCAGCCTTTGATTTCATAAGCCAGACGGCGGTCCGGCCATTTTTCTGAATAGAGCAGCTCGGCCTTGTGGCGGGTCAGGATATCGTGGATGTGTTTCTCGAGGTCCGGCCACCCGCTGCCGGCCAGCGCCGAATCCATGAGAAACATCCCTTCATAGAGTTTCAAGTTGTTCCTCCTAACGATTGAACAGTTCAGTCCGAAACGGTTAACTTACTATCTTTAACTTCCTTCAGGCTCCTGGACCCGGACGTTAAAAACGGCGGCGCTTTTTTCAATCCCTTCCTGGATCCAGGTCTCCACCGCCTTGGCGGCACGGCAGACCACGCTCCTCCATTCCCGCGCCGACTGCGGCGACAGGGTCGCCAGAACAAAATCAGCAGGGTCTTTGGCGGGATCCCTGCCAATGCCGATTTTCAAGCGCTGGATCGCCGTCGTCCCCAGCGCCGCCATGATCGAATCCAGGCCGCGATGGCCGCCGCTCGAGCCGCGGGAGCGAAAGCGCAGCTGGCCGCGGGGAAGGTCCAGGTCATCATGAACCACCAGCATGTCGCTGACCGCGCCTTTGAAGTAACCCATGATACTGCGAACCGGGGGACCACTCAAGTTCATATACTGAAGCGGCTTGATCAAGAAGACTTTCTCCCCGCCCAGGCGCTTGTCGCGAACCTCAGCGCGGAATAGCTCTTCCGAAGCCTCGAAGGCGTTGTCCTGGCCAAACCGGTCGATGACCATGAATCCCACGTTGTGGGGAGTGTTCCAATAGCGCTTGCCTGGATTTCCTAAGCCAACGATAAACTTCAAACCTGTTTCTCAGCTCAAGCACCCTGAGAAATAAAGGGACCAGAACCTCACTTCTTCTCCTTTTCTTTGTCCTTGTCCTTTTCCCTTTCCTTTTCCTTGGCCGGAGGAGCGGCCTCTTCGCCTTCCTCAGGCTCTTCTTTCTTCTTCGCAATGACCTCGGGCATCTCCACCGGCCCCACGGGGGTCTCGAAGATCGGAATGCGCTTCTCGTGAATGGCCAGAACCACGTCCTCGGGGTCGCGGGCGATGCGGCAGCCAGCGGGCGGGGTCAAGTCCTTGACGCGCAAGAGCTGATCGATCTCCAGGTGGACAATGGGAACTTCAATTTTTTCGGGAATGGCGTTGGCTGGACCTTCAATCGGCAGCTCCTTGAGGTTGATCTCCAGGATGCCGCCGGCGCTCTGGCCCTTGGCGATCCCCAAAGTGGTCACCGGCACGGTCATGACGATCTTCTCGGTCAAGTCGACTCGGGCGATGTCGGCGTGGATGAGGCGCGTTCCCACGTGGTCGTACTGGACCTCCTTGACCACGCCGTGCTCCTTCTGGCCATCGAATTCAATGGTGAGGATGCGGTGGCCTTGCAGGAGAAATTTCTCGAAGGCCTTGTAATCCATGCACAAGTGCTGGTTCTCCTGCTTGTGTCCGTAAATATTGATCGGCAACAACCCCTGCGCGCGCGCCAGGGCCGCGGAGCGCTTTCCGAACTTTTCCCTTTTCTGAGCTTTGAATACGTACTCTTTCATGGCATTTCACTCTCTCGAACGATCTTTTGCGACAGCCGCCTTTAGAGCGTCTCACAAAATGCCTTCCGGGCGCCTTGCTGCGGCGGCTGCGGGCACCGGCCGCAGGCTGGTCGTGCTGTGTCGCTCGGCCTCGGCGATACTCCGTCCCGTATCGCCTACGGCCTCGCTCCCGGGCACCGGCCCGCGT
>JACQVS010000235.1 GCA_016209605.1 Planctomycetota bacterium | reverse complement strand
TCTTAATTCTTGGCGCTCTTGGCGTCTTGGCGGTTATTTTCCTCTTTTTCTAATGGGATCTCGTCCGGCAGGTCGCAGAAACGCTTCATGGTCTCGAAGATGTCCGTCACCCCATCCTTGAACACGTCGCCGATGAGGATGTCGATCAGGCGCTCGCGGTGCTCCGGGTGCTCGCGGGTGAAGTTGGCGAAGCTGAAGTCGGGGGTATAGAAGGCGTACACCAGCTTACGGATGGCCTCCATGCCCTTTGCCAGCCTCGCGCCGTAGCGCCCGAGGCGGGCCGCGGAGAAATCGCGCTTCTCGAAGGCTTCGAGAATGGCCTCGGCGGCGAACTCGGCCGACTTGAGCGCCAGGAGCACGCCGGAGGAGTAGATGGGGTCGAGGAAGCCGAAGGCATCCCCCACCAGCACCCACCCCTCGCCGGCGCAGCGGCTGGCGCGGTAGGAGAAGTCGCGGAGGACATGGACCGTGGAGATGCGCCGCGCCTCCTGGAGGCGCTCCTCGAGGACCGGGCAGTTGCGGATCTCCTCCTCGAGCACCTGCTCGGGTGGGCCGCGATCCTGGAACAGCTCCCGGGTCGCCGAGACCACGCCAGCGCTGACACGGTTACGCGACAGCGGGATGTACCAGAACCAGCCGCGGTTCCCACGGGTGTGCAGGACCAGGGTGGCCCCTTCGTCGATGCCAGGGTCGCGCCGGGCGTTCTCGTAGTGGGCGAAGACCGCCCCCTTGACCAGCTTGGGGTCCTTCCGCTGGATCCCCAGCCGGCGGGCAATGAGCGAGCTGAGACCGGTGGCATCGACCACCACCGTCGCGCCGATGGGGCGAGGCTGGCCGTTGCCGGCATCGACGATCACGCCCGCCGCCCGGCCGTTCTCGAAGAGCACCTCCCGCACCGCCGCGCCTTGATGCACCTGGACCCCCTTCTCCCGGGCGTTGTCAATCATCATCTGGTCGAACCACGCCCGCTCCACCTGCCAGGTGTAGGAACACTCGTGGGGGTTGCGCTCGAAAAAATAAAACGGCCGCGACGGCCGGCCGGACTCGGAGAAGAACTGCACGCTGGCCTTGACCGGCGCATCGCTCGAGCGCAGCTTCTCCAGCACGCCGAGCTTCTTTAAGGTCCAGTAGGTCTGAGGCATCAACGACTCGCCGATGTGAAAGCGAGGGAACTTCTCCCGCTCGAAAAGCGCGACCGCCAGGCCCCCCTGGGCGAGGAGAGTCGAGACCGTGGCCCCGGCCGGCCCCCCGCCAATCACCACCACGGGAATATCTGAGGGAATTTTTTCAACGGGATCCATCATTAACAACCGTGATAACAACTTCTTAAGTCAATAAATAACGAACCGCAAAGGCGCAAAGAGCGCAAAGGTATGAAGAAAAAGATTTTAAATGACCGATTTAAGAAATCTTTATTCTTTTTTCTTCTTTGCGTCCTCCGCGTCTTGGCGGTTCAAATTCTTCTTCTTTATTCTTAAGTGTACCTCGCATTCCGGTGTTCGGGTAAAAAGAACTCCGGCAGCCAGCTATCCACCCTCACGAGCCCCTCCCGGCTCAGGGTGATGGTGTCCTCTTCCCAGCTCAGGTACCCGCGCTCCTTGAGGGAACGAAAGACCGCCTCGAAGTCGCGGAGCACCTCGCGACCGAACTTGCGACGGAAATAGCCGGCGTCCAGGCGGCCGAGCTTCATCTCGAGGATGAGCTCGCGAATCAGGCGCTCGGCCGGGCTCATGGCCAGGGCCCGCAGGAGCGGCAGCCTGCCCGACTGGATCGCTCCGATATAATCCTCGAACTGGTCGAGGTTTTGATAATGCACGCCGGCGACATGTGAAAAAGAGGCCACGCCGGTCCCCACCATGTCGGCGCCGCGCCAGAGGGAGTCGCGGTAGCTGAAGCGGCCCTTGACGGGATCCTTCACCAGGGTGTAGCCGCTCGAAACGTGATAGCCGGCCCGCTCGAAGGCCTCGAAGGCCTGGCGCGCCCAGGAGCGCTTCTCTCCCCAGCTAGCCACCGGCGGGGCTTTCCCCTCCTGGAGGATCTCCATCGAGAAGACGGTGTTGAATGGCAGCTCCATCTGGTAGATGGTGACGCTGTCGGGCGCGAGCTCGAGGGTCTTCTCGATGCAGCGCTGCCAGTTCTCGCCGGTCTCGCCGGCCATGCCGGCGAGGAGATCGATGTTCACCTGCGGGAAGCTCTGGCCCTGGATCCACTCCCAGGCCTGGTAGATCTCCTTGGAGAGATGGGCGCGGCCGTTCTCCTCGAGGATGCGGTCGTCGAAGTTTTCAATGCCCAGGCTCACCCGGGTGACGCCGATGTCCTTGAGCGCCTTCACCTTGCCCTGGCTGAGCGTCCCCGGCTCGCACTCAAAGGTCACCTCCTCGGCGTCCTTCCAGCTCACCGAGGCTTGCAGCCGCTCGATCAGGGAGAGGAGCTGCCCGGTGCCGAGGTAAGATGGGGTGCCGCCTCCGAAGTAGACGAACTTGAGGGGCCGGGCGAAGACCGGCCGCTCGCGGTAAAGGGCCATTTCCCGGGCCAGGGCATCGACGTAGCGCTCGATCTCCTGGCTGTTCTTGTCGGTGTAGACGCGGAAGTAGCAGAACTTGCAGCGCTTGCGGCAGAAGGGGATGTGGAGGTAAAGCCCGAGGGGGACAGCCGGCTCGAGGGGGCGGCTCAAGGCCTCCTCGGCGGCCGGCAGAAACTCCTTTTTCCAGAAGGAAAAGGGGGGATAGTTGGCGATGAAGTGGCTGCCAACCGAGGTCTCCTCGGCCACCGGGGGGCGGGGCAAGGAATTCTTGGCGGCCGCGGCCTTGGCCGGATGGGGGGCGGATGGAGGGGCTGGGG
>JACQVS010000230.1 GCA_016209605.1 Planctomycetota bacterium | reverse complement strand
GTTGTGAAGAGCTTAATTACTGAATCCATGACGCCCACCTTTCTTGAAGAAAATTGAATACAAAACCAGTTTTTTTTAAAAACGAATAAATTTAATTTAATTAAAGTGAGTATTTCAGTCAAACATCCATTAGGGCCATGCGAACTGAACCGCTCGGTCTAGTGGACATCTTGGAGACAACTTCAGCTTCACGGCTCCTGATATAGGAAGTCTCGCCGAGGTATTTTCCAAAGTCAATTCAAAATTGGAGGCGGTTTAGTGCCTTCTGGCTATTTATCTTATAGTAAGAATTAACCCAGGCTCACGGACAAATTGTCTCGGGTCAAATTCATTGATTTCAACTTTATTCGAGCGCTGATCTGCACCATTGCAGATGATCGGGTGCGGTGTGCGCAGCAATGGCGAGCGTGATTTTTCCGATCGTAGCTTGACCGGGATAGAAATTCAGAGAAAACTAGAGCGGAAACCGCGTAAAGCAGGTATGAACAGGCGCGAATTCTTCATCCGATCGGCCTCTTCCCTGGCCGGCTCGCTGGCCGTTTTCACCGCCGGGTTGAGGCGGCGGAGGGCCATCTCGACGGCGGAAGCCCTGGAGCAGGCGGAAAGCGGCGCCGCCGGGCGGCGCGAGATCGCCGCGGACCTGGTGGTTCTGGGCGGCTGCCTGGGAGGCATGGCCGCCGCTCTGGCGGCGGCCCGCGCCGGACTCAAGGTGATCGTCACCGAGGAGACCGATTGGATCGGCGGCCAGCTCACCCAGCAAGGGGTGCCGCCCGATGAGCATCCCTGGATCGAGTCTTTCGGCGCGACCCACCTCACCAACGGTTGCTACCGCCTCCATCCGGTGGAGTGGAACATCGGCGAGGCCGCCGGCCTCCTTGCCGCCTTCGCCCTGGAGAAGAAGGAGCCCCCCCGCCGCGTCCGCGGCCAGCCGGCGCTCCTCCGCGACTTCCAGGAGCGCCTGCGCTCCCAAGGCGTCGAGCTGGACTGGCCGCGCTTGACACCCCGGTGAAAAACGCCATCCTAGAGGGATCCATTTTGTCACCTCGGTTTAACGGAGAATCCGATGAGCGAATTCAAGACGATCCAACCTCCCAAGTCCGGCACTCCCATCACCCTGGACTCGTCGAAGAAGCTGGCCATCCCCCGCGACCCCATCATCCCCTTCCTCGAAGGGGACGGCAGCGGCACCGACATCTGGGCGGCCTCCCGGCCAGTCTTCGAGGCGGCGGTGGAGAAGGCCTACCACGGCGAGCGCAAGATCCACTGGTTTGAAATTTTCGCCGGCGAGAAGGCCTTCAAGCACTTCGGCGAGTGGCTGCCGGAGGACACCATCGCGGCCATCAACCGCTACCACGTGGCCATCAAGGGCCCCCTCACCACGCCCGTCGGCGGAGGCATCCGCAGCTTGAACGTCGCCCTCCGCCAGATCCTCGACCTCTTCGCCTGCGTCCGCCCGGTGCGTTATTTCCAGGGCGTGCCGGCGCCGCTCATCCACCCGGAAAAGGTGGACATGGTCATCTTCCGTGAAAACACCGAGGACGTCTATGCCGGCATCGAGTGGAAAGCGGGGACGGAGGAGGCCAGGAAGGCCATCCGCTTCCTCCAGGAAATGGGCTTCAAGGTGCGCGAGGACTCGGGAATAGGAATCAAGCCCATGAGCGCCACCGGCTCGAAGAAGCTGGTCCGCAAGGCCATCCAGTACGCCCTCGCCCGCGGGAGGCCCAGCGTCACCCTGGTTCACAAGGGGAACATCATGAAATTCACCGAGGGGGCCTTCAAGGAGTGGGGTTACCAGCTGGCGCGCGAGGAGTTCGGCGGCCAGACGGTGACCGAAGCCGAGATCGCCGAGAAGCTGGGCGGGAAGGGGCCGCCGGGGAAGATCATCATCAAGGACCGCATTGCCGACGCCATGTTCCAGCAGATCTTGCTGCGCCCCGATGAGTACAGCGTCATCGCCACCCCCAACCTGAACGGCGACTACCTCTCCGACGCCGCGGTGGCCACCGTCGGCGGCCTCGGCCTGGCGCCCGGCGCCAACATGAGCGACACCCACGCCGTCTTCGAGGCCACTCACGGCACGTCTCCAAAGTACGCCGGCCTCGACCAGGTCAACCCCGGCTCGGTCATCCTGAGCGGCGTCATGCTCCTGGAGTTCATTGGCTGGAATGAAGCCGCCGATCTGATCGTCAAGGGGCTGGAGCGGGCCATCGCGCAAAAGACCGTCACTTACGACCTCGAGCGCCAGATGGCCGGGGCCAGGAAGGTCAAGTGCTCGGAGTTTGGAAGGGAGATCATCAAGAATATGGGTTGAGCCACCGAAAGGAAACGGCCAGGGCCAATAAAAATGCCAACCCTGAAGACTGGGTTGGCATTTTTATTGGCAAAAGAAAAAAAATTTAGGCCGTCATCTCGCTCCGCCGGCCAATGCCCATGCGCTGGAAGAGCTGGTTGCGGGACTTTTCGGTATGCTCCAGCTTTTCCGCGTAGACTTCGCGCTTGGCCTTGAACTGCTCGAGCTGCTTGAGGTTGCCGGCCAGGGCCGCTTCAATCACCTGAATGCTGCGGTCGAGACGGCCGATCTCGAAGAGGTCCTCGAAGAGCGCCTCGGTGAAGGGCAGGAGGACACGGCTGAGGGCCTCGATCCTGACGCGGTAGCTGTTCACGCACACCAGCTCTTTTTGCGCCGACTGGACGTTGCGGTCGGCTCCATCGGCCATTTCCAGGGCCCTGCCGATGTTGGAGTGGCGGAAAAGATCGGTCAAGTAGCCATCTTTGCGCCACATTTCGATATCGAAGCCGCCTTTCGCTGAAATCAGGAAGTTGCGGCAGCTCCGCAGATAGTCGAGGTCCCGTTCGAGAAAGAAAATCCCCTCATCGAAATTGATCAGATCCTCGCTCAGCTCGTTCCAGACGTGCTCGATCTTCTTGAAGTCATCGTTGATGCGGCGCAGCCGGCCGGAACGGCTTTCGGGGAGCTCCCGCAGCGCTTCTTTCTTTTCTTCTTCCAAGGTCTTCTTTTTCTTTTCAAAGCCGACGTAATGGAGCAGCTTGGAATTCAAGTCCTGGTGGTCCCGGAGCAGCAGCTCCCGCTTTTCTTCAAGGATCCTCCGCAAGCCGGCGGAAAGGAAAGCTTCCTTGGAAGGACGGTCATGGAGCTCGCGGTTGGTGGACCGGAGGAGCGAATCATCATGCTGGTTGAGACGCCGGAGCATGGCCTCGATTTCGACCAGGTCATGAGTCACAAACTCGATCTGCTTGCGGATGCGCTTTTCCTTCTCGAGCTTGATTTCACAGTAACCCATCTCTTTCTCGATCTTTTCCAGCCGCCGTCCCATAGATCACCTCCAGTGGACCCACGTTCCTCCGATCCTTTACCGCCCGGACCCTGGCGCGAAAACCAAAGTCCCGGCCGATTCACGTTCCCTGATTCTCTTTCTCTAAAATTACCCGGAACTTCCTGCCATGTCCGGATTTGAACTTACCAGTGCCAATGTCAAAAAAGAGAGCAAAAAATGGACCATCCACTAATATTATAG
>JACQVS010000017.1 GCA_016209605.1 Planctomycetota bacterium | reverse complement strand
TCATTATGGTGCTGGTCTTATGCACATTTGGCGCAGCGAAGACGCCGCGCCAAATGTGCATAAGACTAATTTTTCTTCTTCACCGGCAGCTCCGAGGCGTTCGGCGCCGCCTGGGCGAGGTTGGCGGTGGTGTCGACTTCCTTCCGGCCCAGCACCCAGGCCACGCCGCCGAGCAGGATGCCCTGGAAGATGGGGTTGGTCCAGACGTCCTCGCGATGGCCCATGGAAGTGTAAAACACCCGGCCCTTGTGGTGGCGGCGGATCCAGGTGGCCGGGAAAGGGGGGCGCTGGTAATCGAGCCCTTCCATGCCCTTGGTTTCGTTCACCAGGATCACCCGCAAGTCCCTGGCGAAGTTCTTGAGCGAGTACCACTCCTCGTGGAGCGTGAAGCTCTCGCCGAGCTTTTCGCAGCCCGAAAAATCCTTGGCGGTCACCCGCATGGTCGCCTTTTGCTGCGGCCCGTGGCTGATGAACTCGCCTCCCAGCATGGCGAGGTAGGGGTCGGGCTTCTCCTGGTTCTGGTAGGCCTCGCCCGGGGTGTGGAAGCTGTCGGAGGCGCAATGGCCGCCCAGGAAGCCCTTCCCCTCGGCGACCGCCTGGAGGAGCGCCTCCTTCCCCTGCTTCGACATCGGCGGCTGCTTGTCGTTCCCCGCCTCAAAGAGGACGCCGGTGGTGTAGAAGAAGAAGGCATCGAAGGTCTTGAAGTCCGCGCCGTCGAAGATGCGCCCGTCCTTTGTCGCCACCACCTCGAAGCCGTGCTGCTTCCCCAGCTCGGTGAAGACGTTCTCGGCGTGGCCGAGCTGGTCGCCTTTCCGCTTGATGACGTCGTGCTCGTAGCCGGCCGACTTGGTGAAGAAGAGGATTTTCTTGGCCGCCGCGCCGGCCTTCTCCTCGGCGCTGAAGAGCGGCGCCGCCCAGGGGCGGGCGGCCAGGCCGAGGGCCGAGGCGCCGCCGGCCTTGAGGAGCTGGCGGCGGGAAATCGCCCACTCCGAGAATCTGGTGTCGTGGTTACGTCGATCGTCCATGGCAATGCTCCTTTCGCTTATTTCAATTTGAGAATTTTTCTCATGGTCTCCACCACGGCGTTGCCGATGGCGTCATCGGCATCTTGGGAGTTCAAAAATTTCACCGGGCTGATGGCTTCGGCCATCTTTTCATCCTTGAGCGCGGCGTCCCGGTAGTCCACCAGATCTCCGAGGCTCTTGAAGAGGAGCTCCTCCGCCTTCTCCGCCCCCCCCTTGGAGAGGGCGGAGCGCGCCCGGCGGCTCAACTGATCGGCGGCCTCGGAAAGCAGGTAAGCATGGGCCAGCAGCTCGATCTCCTCCCCCGGCGGGTTCTTGATCCTTTCCACCAGGGGCTGGCCGCCGCTGGCGAGGAGTTTCTCCAGCCACTCTTTTCCGGCCTTGAGGATGCCCAAGCACTCCAGCTCGCCGGCCTTGCCGGCCAGCCCTTCGCCCAGCGCCATCGCCTCCTTCAACCTTTCCAGGGCCGCCTTGACGTGCCGGTCGGACGGCTGGGCCGGATCGATGGACGCGGCGCCTTGCGCTAGGCTCTTCAGCTCCGCGCCGACGCGCTTCTGGACCTCTTCGCTGGCGCGGCCGGCGAGGGAAGACAGGCGCTTCTCGATGAGAGCGTTCCACCGCTTCCCTTCCTCCGTTCCCGCGGCGGCGCTTTCCAGGTCCTTCAAGTCCGATGCTTGCGCCAGCCAGTTGCTCAACTGGACCAGCAAGCGCGGCCAGCCCCCTTCAGCGCCGGCTCCAGCCCCCAGGGCCGTCTCCTCGGCATGCCTCGCCCGGAGGGCGCCGCATCGGGCGACGAACTCCAGCCAGTCCCGCTCGCTGGCGAGGATCTTCTGCCGGAGATCCTCCGGAAGGGCCGCCTCCTTCCCCTCGCCGTCCCGGAGCGACGCGCCGGCGATCTGGCCCGCCAGCAGCAGGCGGCTGTCCTTCAGCATGCCGCCATAGTAAAACGAGGCGGCCAGGAAGGCGGCCGCGGCGGCGGCCAGGGGCAAGGCCACCCAGCCGAGGGAACGGAAGAACCGTTTCACCGCCCGCTTCAATTTTTTTCTGCTGGCGATCCACACCAGGTGGCCGCGGTTCTTCTCGAGGCGCTTCTTGACCTTGACGTCATCCACCAGGTTGTTGAGCTCATCATGGAGGGAAACGATGGAGTTCAGCATGTCCTGGGCGGACGGATGGCTCAACAGCGTTTCCCGGGTGGCCAGCAAGGCGTTGCTGGCCCGCTCCGCCGGATGCGGATGGAACTCGAGGGGTTTGAGGCGCCGGACCACCGCCTGCAGCCGGCAGAGCTCGTTGATGATGCCCCGGATGGCGCCGAGACGCGCTTCCACCGTCCCAAGGGCCGCCTTGCCTTTCTCGAAGGGGGCGAAGATCCGTCCGAGCATCGCCAGGAACTTCTCGTTCAGCCCCGGATTCAACTCCAGATGGCTGACCACGCGGTCGGCGGGCAGGGCGAGCAGGCAGTCCATGGACGCCGACAGGATCTTCAGGCGCTGAGCCTCGTCCTCGGTTTGATGGATCCGCGCCGCCTGCAGGCTGAGCAGCCGGGCGATGACGTTCTGGGTGTTCTTCACCGACAGGACGAGAGTTTCCGACTCCTGCCGGGTTTCGATCTTCTGGGTAAGCTGGAAGTAGGTCTTGATCTCCTCCGGCCGAGCCTCGGAGCCCATGATGCGGTTGTAGAGCTGGTTGATCTGCTCGCCCACCTTGCGGTTGCTCTCGGCCAGATCCTGGCACTGGGCGACCTTCTCCTGGACATCCGCGAACAGCAAGGGGGCGATCCGGTCGGCCTCCTCGAAGCAGGCCTGGGCCCTGCCGAAGTTGTTGTCCTTGAGGTGCTGCTTCCCCTCCTCGTACTTCTTGATGGCGCGCTCCAGGACGCGCTGCAGCTTCTGGTAGCGGTCGCGGAAGCGGGCGGTCTCCTCCGCCGGCAGCAAGTCGGTGCGGTCGGCGATGGCCGCCAGCTTTTCCAGGGCGGCGACCTGCTCCCGCAGCCAGTTCTTCTTTTCGGCGGCCTCCAGGTCCTTGAGAAAGCGGTCGCGCAGCGACAGCAAGGCCGCGATGATCTTGGCGGCGCGGCCGCGGCGGTCGGCGATTTCCGCTAGCTGGGGGACCTTCCCCTGGTCGAGATTCTGCAGGATGAAATCGCATTGGGCCTGCACCCGCGCGGGCTCGATGGCCTCCTTGAGGAAGCCGCCCCCCTGCGGATCCAGCGCCGACTCGATGGCCTTGGGATCGAATTTTCGGACCACCTCCAGGGCATCTTGAAGCTCGCCGAAGAGGCGGATCTTCTCGATGTTCTCCGAGCTGGGAAAGTGTTTTTGCAGCCGCTGCAGGGTCGCCGAGGCCTTCTCCAGTTGCAGGGAGCCGACCTGCTGGTCCAGGTCCTGCCGGCAGGCCCGGTAGAAGTGTTCGCGCTCTTCCACGAACCCGAAGAGATCCTTGACCGGCAGCATCTCGCCGCTTTGCGACTGCATCCCCTCCAGGAGGTGCCGCCGCGCCGCCGGATTCTCCAGGAAGGCCTCGATCTGCGTGAGGATCAGCTTGGCATCGGCAAAGCGCCCTTGCCGCACCAGCGCGGGGACCTCCTGGTTGACCGTGGCGTAGCGCTCGCGGACCTTCTCGAGCAGCTCCTTGCGCACCCGGCGCACCTCGCGCATGGCCGAGAAGCGCTGCCGGGCGTTCTCGATCTCTCGCAAGGTGCGCAGGAGGTCGCCGCTCAGATCGTACTGGTGGATGAGGTCGAGGCGCTCCGCCAGCTCCTGGCGGTCCTTTTCGATGATGGCGATGAGCTGCTGCGCCCGCCCGGTGAGCTGCTTCGGGCCCTGGCTCTCCCCCTCTTCGATCTGGATCACCTTGCGGTAGGACTCGATGGCCTTCGAGTGCTCGCAGCGCGAGAAGAAGCTGTCGCCGGTCCGCATCAAGAGGCGCTTCTCCTTGAGCACCACCACGCCCCGCGGCTCCGGGCATCTCGTCTCCGGGCAGGAGCCCTGCACCTCGCCGATCAGGAAGGTCCGCTTGCAGGCCGGACAGGTGATTTCATCGAGGTAGCCGCGGAGCGCCGCCTCCACCTGGGACATGCGCGCGTACCGGCCGGCGGGGTCGCGCTGCAGCATCTTGACCACGATGGCCCAGAGCTCCTCGGGCACGTAAGGCACGATTTCCGGGAGCGGCCGCGGCGGCGTCTCCAGAATGGCCTTCGGATCGCCGCCGCTGAAGGGGAAGGGGTAGGTGCGCGACAAGAGATAATACAAGGTGATGCCGAACGCCCAGATGTCCACCCCGGGGCCCAGCTTGGCGCCGCCCGCTTCCCTGCCGCCCATCTCCTTGCTGCCCATCTCCTTGCTGGCCGTCTGGCCGAGCAGCTGCTCCGGGGCGAGGAAGTAGGGAGTTCCCTCCATCTTCACCGGATCCACCTGAAAGAGCCCCTTCCCCATGGTCGCCGAAATGCCAAAGTCGGTGATCATCACCGTCTCGCCATCTTCCTTGAGGATGAGGTTGGAAGGCTTCAAGTCGAGGTGCAGGATGCCGGCTTGATGGGCCGCCTCCAGCGCCCCGGCGATTTGAGCGGCGTAGCGGCAGACCACCACCGGCGGAAGCACCCCTTCCTCCTCCACCACCTGATGGAGGTCGCGCCCGCGCACCAGGTCCATGCGCAGGATATAATAGTTCGCATCCTCTTCGATGTCCTGGATGCGGACGATGTGGGGATGCTCGATACGGCGGGAGTTGAAGGCCTCCCGGAAGGCCTGGAAGTCGCTGCCGGGCCGCTTGGGGATGTATTTCCAGGCCTCCTCGGAGTTCAAGTAGCGGACCTTCCAGACCTCCCCGTAGCCGCCCTTGCCGAGGCGCTGGATCCGCTCGCCCCGAAGCTGCGGCAGGGGCGGAGCCCTGAAGGTCCCGGTCACCGAGGCGGGGGTGGGGCCGGGAGACTGCACCCCGGTCTCTCCCGGAGCTTTGGATGATGGGTTGCCTGAAAGATCAGGCCCCGATTTCTTGGCTGGGTCGTTGGGCTTCACGGCAGGCGACGATTTTCCTCTTGTATGAAGGCGCGGAGGCCGATCCGGGCCGGAGCGGCGGCCGTCCCCTCGGCGGGGCCCACCGCGCTCGGGCCTGAAACCGCTTGCAAGTTATTATCCAGAACCGCATGCGACAAGTCCAATCCCTCGAGGGGGTGGAGCGGCAGAAGGACATCCTTGAGGATGGCCGGATCCGGGAGCTGCTCCGGCTTCTCCAGCATGGCGGCCAGCAGCCCGCCCGCCTCCTT
This sequence comes from Planctomycetota bacterium, assembly GCA_016209605.1. Classification (GTDB taxonomy): domain Bacteria; phylum Planctomycetota; class UBA8108; order UBA8108; family JACQVS01; genus JACQVS01. The sequence continues at coordinate 38,551 of JACQVS010000017.1, read as the reverse complement.
GGGCGGCGGCTCCTTGAGCAGAAAAATCTCCTTCCACTCCGCCGGCGCCTTGTCCGGATCGGCGGCCAGCCTGGCGGCCTCCGGAAGGGCGCCGTCGCTCCACGGGACAATCGCCTGCAAGCTGGAGTTGCTCCAGATCCAGGAAGCCAGCTCCGCGAAGCTCCTGCCGCCGAAGGAAGCGGCCTTCTTCGAGGCCCGCTCGAGCCGCCCCGCCGCCTTGGCGCAGCTCCAGTAGTCCTGATCGAACCACAGGAAACAGTTGATCTTCTTCACATCGTCGTAGACGAAGAACCGGCCGGGCTGCAGCTTCGGCAAGGCCGGCACTTTCATCTCTTCTCCGGCCGACTCGCTGTTCAGGATCACCGCCGCGGCCGGCGCCCTGGTCGGCGCATCCCGATAAAGGAAGCACACCAGCACCGAGCGGGGGCCTTCCCCGCGGGGAAGGACGTAAAGGTAGCGGCTGGTCTCCTCGAGCCGGACGGCGCCAAGGGTGCCGCGGCTCGACCGCTGGAGGCAGCGCACCTCGGAGAGAACCGCCGCCTGGCGCGGCGGATTTCCCTTGAGGGCGATGAAGCTGAATTTCTCCTTCACCTGCTTGTGCAGGGCCTCCAGGAGCGGCTGGTGGTTCTTGGTGGGGTAATTCTGGTAAAACGCGGCCACCCGGGCGGCGAAGGGATTGAGTTTCGCGAAGGGCTCGGAGCGGGATCCGGAAGCGCTTTTCAAGTCGAGCGCCAGCTCCGAGAGGCTCTTCACGCGGTCGCCAAGCGCCCGCGGCAGGCCGTCCTTGGAGGGATCGACCTGGGCGAAGGCCTCCGGGCTCATCACGGCGTTGAACTTCTCGATCAGGATCAGGAAACCCTCGAACTCCTGCCGGTTCATGCCGGCGAGATTCCAGGACTTCACCCACTTCTCAAGCTCCTCCTGGAAGCCGAGGCTGAGGTCGAGAGGAAGGGGCTTCTGCCGGGAAACGCCCAACTCGCCCAGATCCTCCCAGGCCTTCGCCAGGCTCTCGCGGGCGGGGCGCTTGCCGCTCGACTCCCGGAGCTGGTTGAGCACTCCCTTGGCGTCCTTCTGCTCCAGCAGGCCGCGGATCTCCAGGTGCCGGGAGAGCACGGCCGGATCTTTTTCGGCTCCTTTTTTAAAGAGCTCCTCGAGCAGGGCGTCATGGACCGGCTGATAGACCTCCTGATAGACCTTGTTCTTCTCCTCCCGCGACCAGCCGGGATTTACCCGCTGCAGCTCGACGATCCGGCCTTGAAAGGTCTTGAGCAGCTCCACCTTCGCCGGCGCGGCCGCGTCCTTGGCGATGGCCAGGAGCAGATCCCTCTCGTGCTCCAGGACCTGGAAGTCCCTCCCCAGCTCCGCCCCCGCGGCCGGAGAGGCGGCAAAGGCGGCGATCAAGGCCAGCAGGCGGAACATTTTCAGCATCCCTCTCATTTCTCACCCGTCTTGTCCGGAGTCGCCTCGGGGCCGAAAAGGATGAGCTTTTCCAGGCGCTTCAGCTTTTCCTGGCTGTAGCCCTTGCCCCCCTCTTCCAGGGGCTGCAGGGCTTCCGGAATTTCGCCGTAAAACAGCGCCTCGATCTCCAGCTTGGCCTCATCGGCAAGGGGCTCTTTCTTCTTGACGGCGGCCAGGAAATTCTTGTAAGCGAGGTAACGGGGATGCTCCAGGACCTCCCGGAGCAGGCTTTTCCAGGCCTCCTCGAGGACGTAGGCGATCTCCTTCGACTGCTGGAAAGGCTCCACCTCGGCGAATCCCTCGGCAACGAGGATGCCCTTTTGCGGGTTGATGGCGCTGCCGCGCCGGGCGTTTTTCACCAGCTTCAAGTCGAGGATCCGCAGGTAGAGCTGCGGCGGCGTCGACGGATCGGAGGGTTCGCGAAGATCGACGATGGCCAGGGCATCGGGGTCCAGGAAGGCGCTTTCGCTGCCGTGCCTTTCCAGGATCACGATCCGGTCCTCCTCGATCTTCTTCAGATCCGCTTCATGGCGGATGGGAATCGCCTGCTCGAATACTTCCGAGAGCACGTTGGCGGCGACCTGGCCGAAGATCCTCCTTTCGAAGGCCGCGTTCCTGGCGCTCGAGGCGTTGCGGCTCAAGGCCCTCGTCTCCGGATGCACCAGGTAGAGCACTTGCAAATCCTCGGGCGCGGGCCGGTTCAAGCTCTTCCAGTCGATGTGCCCGGCCACCGGCTTGGCGACCTTCCGCTCCACCGCCTCGGTCGACCTCCGGGTCGAGAGATCCTCGCCGACATAAGAGGAGACCCTGACCTTGTAAGGGCCGGGGGGAACGTTGGGCAGGAGGATCCCCTGCTTCCCGGGATCCAGGGGGTAGGGGGAGGTGAAGGGATGTTTTTCCACCCGGATGACCTCCACCTTGCCGCCGGGGTGGGTCACCTCGACCTCGAGGTTGTGGAATTCGACCGGGTTGTCCCAGGAGATCTTGAGGCTGCCTTCCAGGTCCTCCACCTGGAGCGCGTTCACCACGGCGGGATTCACAGGCTTCAAGAGCTGGCAGCCGGAGGACCAGAAGCTGGCCGCGGCTAGAAGCGCGGTCGCGGCGAGGAGCAAGCTTGACGGTGAGAATTTAGGAATCGACATGGTTCGCGGTCTTTCGGTTAATAGGAGATCGATGGCCCGAGCGGCCCCTTGCCGCCGGAACGCCCTTCCGGAAGATTTTTGATCTTGGGGTCCTGGCAATAGCTGCGGGCCACCCCGCCGGCCAAAGCCTTGATGAGCGCGGCCCGCAAGGCCTCTTCAGGCTTGTCCTTGAGCTCGGCGAGGCCGATCCGGCCAGTCGAGGTGTCTTGATAAAGCAGCTCGCACAGCGAGATGGAATGCGCCTCCTGGCTTATCTCCGGAGGCCTGGATTTCCGCAAGGCAAAGACGCGGAACTCGACGGAGCACTCCAGAACGGCATCCGGCGGAGCGGCGGCGGCCGCGCCCTCCTTCCTCGCCCCTTGCGGGACCTGGAACTTCAACTTGACGGCGGTGACGAGGTCGGTCTTGTCGGGGCTGAGCCCCTCGAGGAAGTCATCGAGATCCTTGTAGGAGCGCTGGGCCGTTTGCGCCACCTTGTTGAAGAAGTTGAAGAAGATGTCCTTCACCACGTCCCAGGACTTCGGGGGAGACTGCCCCTCGCCAGCTTTGAAAAAGGCCGCGTTGAAGGACTTCACGGTAGCGTAGGCCGCCGAGTCCGCCTCGCGGAGGCCGGGATCGAGGATATAGTTCACCGACTGGAACTTCGGGAAGTCCTTCAAGCCGGGAATGCCGCTTTCGATGGTCAAGGCCGCCCCTGCGGAGCCTCCCGGCTGCGCCAGAAGCGGCGCGGCCGAGATGAAGGTGAACACGGTTGCAAAAATAAATTTTATGACTTTTTTCATAATTTCCAACTCAAGCATTAGACTCTTCCATCAAATCTTCCCCGCAGCCTGCGGAGAAGTCTTGGAGTCCATGGATGGCTCTACCATTCGCTTTGCGTCTTATCTTTGCGTCCTTTGCGTCTTTGTGGTTAAATCCTCTTCCTTTTTTTCTTCTTCGGCTGAGACCTTTGGTTGCGGCCTTGGCTGCTTTAGGATCAAGCTCCTTGCGGCGGCAGCAAGTTCCAGAGATCGGCCTCCGGCTTTTCCAGCCAGGCCGCCGCAGCATCCACGAAGTCACTGAAACCGCGGACCTCCATATCGGGATCCTTTTCCGTAAAATCGAGCAGCTGGCCCCCCGCCGGCAAGCCTTGCAAGGCGAAGACATCCCCCGCCCGCAGCTCCCGAAAGAACAAATAAAAGCCCTGCTGGCGGCCGGGCGCCGGGCGCCGGCCTCCCTCCGGCTCATCTTTCGGCCAGAGGATCGAAGGCAAGGGCGCGCTCTTGCCGGCGCGATCGCGCGCCAGCTTGATCCAGGCCTCGATTTGAAGCGCCGGCGGAATCCCTTCTCCCAGCGGCAGCTTCATCGCCAGCTGGTCGAGGAAGGCCGGGCCCCCGCCGCCCGGAGGAGCGGCCTGATGGACCCTCCAGAGGAGCCGGACCCAGTCATCGAAGGGCTGCGGCCCGTAAATCGCAGCCGCCAGCGCTTGACTGGCGATTCCCGGCACCGGGCCGGGGGCCGGGTCAACCGCCGGGGGAGCCGAGCCTCCGTTCTTGCCAAGGCTGATCTTGGTCTCCCGCAGCCGCTGATAGAACTCCTCGGCCGTCTTGACGCTCAAGAGCGCCGGCTCCGTCTCCTCCAGCTTGGCCCACCAGGCCTGGTGCGCCGACAGGAGGCGAGGCGAGGAAGAATCGAGGAGCAGCCGGGGGAGCTCGAAGTAGAGGGCGAAGGGAAACTTCCGGATCCCTCTGGCATCGCTCGAGTCCCAGACGGTGGCCACGATGTACTGCCGGAACTCTTTCGATACGAGGAGCAGCCTCTGGGTATGGGGGATCCGCGCCGGCCGGCCATCGGAGCGGTCCAGGCCGTTCAGCCACTCCTGAAACCGCTGGCTGGCCCCCTCGCCGCGCAGGCTCAGGAAGTCCTGGTAAATGGGCAGCTTCCCGTAGCACAGCGGCGACACGGCCAGCGGGGGGTCGGGGGACCGGCTGAACCATTTCCACATTATTTCACTCTCCCGCTCCCTTGGCTTCCTCCCAGTGGGGCAGTGGGCCCAGGGGCTTGTCCAGCTCGAGGCCGAAATAGATCTCGGGCCTCCGGGTCGGCCTGGATCTCTCCTCCGTCTCCGGGAAAACGATCTCCGGATACTGGTAGCGCACCAGCCAGCTCTTGGGATTGCCGTCCAGCGGCTCGCCATAGGCCTTCAGGAAGAGCACCAGGGCCCAGGGCCCTCTGGCTTCAAACTGGAAGTGCATGAACTTTTCGACCACCGGCTTGTCGCAGTTCTCGGGCTTGAGCCGCGGGACCTCCTTGGCGAGCTCTCTGAACCACGGCTGCTTCTCCTTGTTCAAAACGTAGTGCGCGACCTTGCTGTTCCGGTCGCCGAACTCCCACTTCAACGGATAGTCCTTTTCCCGGGTCTGATGGTCGACCGGAGGCAGCCCTTTCGGCAGCCCCTCATCGATGGCGAACCGGAAGTAGCCAAAGCCCTTGAGCTTGTAGAGGTCGTCGGCCTCCTGGGTGGCCTGCATCTTGGGGTTGTTTTCTCCAGGCACCTTCAACTTCACCTGCACCTCGCGGAATTTTTCGGACTCCGGGATTTGCACATTGAAGATGAACTCCCGCAGCTTCAGGCAGGATCTGAAAAACTCCAGTTTCTTAGGATGGATGCGCAGGACGAAGCCCTCCGGATCCTCATCCTTGTCGATGGGCAGGCATTTCTTGTAGGTGTCGATGAGCCGGGTGAGCTTCCCCCGGTAGCCGAGGATCTCGATGAGCTCTCCAGGCTGCAGCTGCCGGCTGCCGCTGAAGATGGGGCAGTCATTGGCGGTCGATTCGAAGATTCTCCGGTCGCCGAGAAAGGGGAACTTGCCGTCGAGGGTGGCGGCATTGTCGGCCGCGAACTTCCTCCACTCGGCATCGAACTGCTTCTTGGCGCTCTTGAGGAGCGCCTCCTTGCCATGGCTGGAGAGCTCCAGCAGCTCCTTGGCGAAGTACTCCTCGTTGAAGGACTGGGCCTTGAACTGTTCCCTCCATCTTCTCAGGAGCTCCGGATACCCCTTGGTCCAGCCCGATTTGCTTTCTTCGCCGCGGATCAGCTCCAGGCTGGGGATCGGCTCGTCCTTCAAGTCCTTTTCCACGTAATTGAAAAACTTTCCCAGCTCCACCAGCAAGGCGTTTTCCAGGTCGGCTTTTTTGGGATCGCGGTACAGGGCGAGGGCGGCGGCCCAGGCCGGCCGCCCCTTCCCCTCGGGCACCGCTGACGCCGCCTCGGCCGCCAGAAGGATCGTGCGCTTGAGGCGGTCCTGGAAGCTCTTCGAGTCCGAGGCCAGGCCCAGCCCTTCCTTGAGAAAATTCCGGAACCGCTTCCAGTCGGCCTCCTCATCCCGCGGCCGGAAGCGCAGGCTTTCGACCTTGACCCTCCACGCCTCCAGGAAACGGCCTTCGAACTCCTGGAACCAGCTCTCGAGCTTGCCGCGAAGGTCTTCGTTGTCCTTGTCCAGGAAGGAGAAATTCTCCTGGACGCACTTGTCCAGAAACTTCTCCAGGCTGCCCAGGTGCCCCCGGAAGGCTTCATAAGAGCCTTTTCCATAGCCGGGGTCGGGCAGCTCGAAAAGCAAGTCGGCCCGGGAGACCCCGAAATCGGTCTTGCTCTTGAACCAGGAATCCGAGGCCGGCGCCAGGCCCGCTTCGGCTCGGGCGCCGGCCTGCTCCAGGTGCTTGCGCAGGAGGTGCCGCAGCCGGTCGGTGACCACTCCTTGGAACTCGACGGTGATGAGGGCGTTGAATCGCTCCGCCTGCCAGGGATCTTTTCCAGCCTCGGCGGCCGGCCGGGGGGAGCCTCCCTCCTCCACCCGGGAAATTCCCAGCTCCTTGAACCCTTTGACCATGCCGGCGTAGTGGTCCTCCAGGGCCTTGGGGAAATGGGTGTGATCGGTTTTCGCGCCGAAGGGGGCCTCCTCCAGGTCGGTGAGTTCGGCGAGATTGGCGGTGATCTGATCGTTCAGGTACTTGCACTTCCTGTGAACGGCCGCGGCGCTCGAGGTCAGCTGGGCGACGCCGCTCTTCTCGGGGCCCTTGTCGGTCCCTTCCGAGCCTTCCTCCATGCGGACTTCGTGGAGGTGCGCGAGGTTCTTGAAGCGCTGGTGGATGGCCTCGGCAAAAGCCTTTTGCTGGCTTAGCAGGCTCTCTTTCTGCTCGTTGATTTTTTTCCTGGGCTCTTCAGCGGACTTGTCCGATCTTTCCTGGAGGGAGGCGAGGATCTCGAGGATCCTCTTGTAAAAGCTTTCGATCGCCTGCGCCTGAGCGCTCAGGTGCCGGCTCAAAGGCTCCTTGGGCGGCTTGCCGAGATGATCTGAGTGCGCCTTCCAGGCCTCGTCGAAATTCTTGTACTGCTTCTCCCAGGGGCTCTTGAGCTTTTCGACGAACGAGGCCCGGTTGGCGATGACCGCTTCCTCGAACGGCCTGATTTTTCCATCCGGCGATCCCGGCTGGATGGCCAGAAGGTCCTGGTAGGCCTTGAGAACGGCGTCGGCCTTGACGATCAAATTCCGCCACCAGTTGAGCGGCTCATCGGCATCGGCGAGCATCTTCTTGTCGCCTAGGGAATCCTCCAGCTTCAAAACCGAGCCGAGGTACTCCTCGAGGGGCCGGGCGGACTCCCGGACCGCCTCCCAGAACTGGGTTTTCCCCTTGGCCGACTGGAGGGCGGGGAGGTCTCCCCCGAATCCCACGAAATTATCGTACTGGGCCACCAGCTTGTTGAGGTAGGCCGGGTCGAATTTCTGGGCGCGGTAAAATTTGACGATCTCGCTGAAGCCCCCCTTTTCCTGGATGCCGGCGCCGATCGCCGCCATGCGGAGGAGGTTCTGGCTACGGGCTTGAAACTCGGCCCAGGACAGGGCGCCGTCGCTGGGTAAAGTCTTCAAGATCTCCTGGACCGACTTCAGGAACGGCGCCAGGTGGCGGTCGGCGAGGTGAATCTTGAAAGCCTCCTCGAGGTCCTTCACCAGGTCCTGATCGCGGGCCGGCGCGGGGAAGAAGGGCTCGAGGATGGCGCCATGCCAGGCCCGCTTCTCTCCTTTCCAGTCTTGAATGCAGAGCGCCAGCTTTTCGGCGTTTTCCAGGAACTCCATTTCCGAATCCTTCGTGCAATTGCGGATTTGACCCACCAGGTCCCTGGGCTGCTCGAGCTTCCGGCCGAGCTGGAAATAACCCAGCCCCAGAAGCAGCAGCCCGAGGACGACCGCCGTCGAGCCTCCCCAGAGCGCCACCCCTCGAGCGATGGCGTTGACCAGGCGGGAGCGGTCGGTCCGGAGCACCAGCCCCTTCTCGCTGAAGAGCTTGCGGACGTAAAAATCCCGGATGAAAAACGGGCTCGAGCGCGCCTGCACCTCGTGGAGGCTGGCAACGGACCTCTTGAGGTTTTCCGCGATGCCTCCCAGCAAGTTGGAAATGGCCTGGGGAATGGCCCGGCCTTCCTGCAAGCTGCTGGTGAAGAAGAAGCCGCGGAAAAATCCCGGCTGGCCGTAAGGACCCTTGATGAAGATCTTGTTGAGGTAATCGACCAGGGGGACCTTCAAGGCGCGGAACTCCTCGGGGAAGACATAGAGCTGGTCGACGTTCTCCGGCAAGGACTCGTCGTTCAAGAACTTCAAGCGCCAGCGCTGGAGGTCCTGGCAGATCGATTCGAACGCCTGGTCGAAGCGCGCCGGATCGAAAGACTGGTCGAAGCGCGCGTCGTTGCTCCAGCCGAAGAGCTGCTTCCGCTCCAGCACCGGCAGCCGCTTGAAGAACGATTCGAAGCCCAGCACCAGGTCGGTTTTCATGATCACCAGGGAGACCGGGAAGCGGATCTGCAAAGCATCCTGCAGCTCCTTCAAGCGCTTGCGGATGACCTCGGCTTTCTCCTCGCGGGTCTTCGAGTCCTCCTCCAGAAGAGAGGTGCAGGGGATGCCGAGGATGACGCCGTTGATGGGGCAGTTGGCCCGGTAGCGAGTCAGGAAGCGCAGCACCTGGCTCCACTGCTCCTTGTCGACCACCTCGTCCTTCTGGATGAGCAGCCGGCCGGCGGTGTCCAGGATCACCGCCTCGTTGGTGAACCAGAAGTCGCAGTTGCGCGTGCCGCCGGCGCCGGAAATCCCCTCGCTGCCGACCGGAAAGTTGAGCCCTGAGGACCGGATGGTGAACGACTTTCCCGACTGCGGCTCGCCGACGAAGAAGAACCACGGCAGCTGGTAAATGTCGATGCCGTTGGTCTTCAGTTCCTTCAAGGCCCGCTCGAACTGGCTGCCGATTTCCGCCTTGGCCTTCTTGATGTCGTTGACCAGGCCGCTCGAGAAGGTGGCCCCCCTGCTCTTCAAGCGGGACTTCAAGAACAAGTTGAAGACCACCAGGCAGAGGGAAACCACCGCCGTGATCCCCAGGGCGATGACCAGCGCCCAGAAGCCCCAGCTGAAATAAACCACCAGCCCCAGAACGGCCGTCACCACGATGCCGGCGATGATCTTGTGCACGAAGGGAAGCTCTTTGAGCCAGCCGAGAATTTTAGCGCCCATGATTACTTCTTTTCCTCCATTAGAGCGGCCGTAGCTCGCGCGCGGCTCATGGATTCGATGGTCTCGTTGATATCCGTGGTCTGCTGTTTATAAACCAGCCGGCCCAGGATCAGGAAAAAGAGGATGATCCCCGCGAAGACGATGGCGTAGCGGGACAAGCGCACTACCGGAGGGACGGTGCAGTCCCGGGAATCGATATAGTCATAGGATTTTGGAGTCACCTTGTCCGCCGAATCCAGCACCCGCTGGGGCAGGCCGAGGTACAGCTTTTTCTTCAAGTCCATGCGGATCTCCGGCTGGTGCGAGTATCGGCCCTGGAAGCCCAGGGCCAGCGCCGTGAAATAAACCTCCCGCAGGTCGGCCTCATCGCCGGAGAGCTTGTTCAAGTCGTCGAAGAAGCGGTCGCCCCCCTCGTTCGATTTGTAGAACTTGTTCTCGAGGAGATGGTTCAAGCGGTAGTCGAGCGCGAACTCCCAGTCCGAGCCGACGATGATGCCGTCGGCGATGATCGCCAGGATCTTGCGGACGGCGGGGTAACGCTGGCTGAGGACCGGATCGGCGGCTGCTTTCTGGTCCAGGCGCGCGAAGATGAGCTCCAGGTCGTTAGCGACCGACTCGATGCTCACCGGAACCTTCTCGGCCAGCTTGCGGCGGAAGACGATGAGGTAAATGAACAGTTCCGAGGTGATGTCCGACAATGTCATGGGTGCAAGCAATCGGGGCGACCGCCAGCGGCATCACCCTTGCTCTCCTAAATTATGGTTTATTTCAATTCGAATCCCTTGTCTTCACTAGCGACCACGAACAAACTGAACTCCATCTGCTTCCCCGAGCCGTTAAAGAGCGCCAGCTCCTCCGCGCCGGCGGTCAAGCTTTCTTCGCCGCCGGCGCGGTCCAGGCGGAAGTACAGCCGGCGCGGATTTTCCGGCAGCGAGGGGGGCGGCCGCTCCTCGAACCGCCTCTTGATGCCGGGGCGGATGAGCTTGGCCAGGTCCGGAATCGTTTTCTTGGAGCCGATGGAGACCAGGCCTCGGTCCATGATCTGGACCACTTCCTTGGGATCGAGGTCCGAGTCGACGCCGAGGTAAAACTGGTTGCGGGCATCGAGCCATTCCGGATCGAGAGCTGCCACCAGGAACCGGCCCCAAGGCTCGAACTGCCGCCGCGGCGCGCGGGCGAAGTGCATCCTCTTCAAAAGGTCATCGATGATCTCGAACATCGGGTCGAAGCACTTGGCGGGGTCGCCATGATCGTAAAGCGGCAGCTTGGGAGGCAGGCGCTCCTCGGTGAAGATGGCCAGCTCACCGGCCAGGCGGCAGAGCTCGACAAAAAGGGCGAGCGGGTGGAGCCGGGGAATCTTCAAGAGCTGCTGGTAGTAGGGGATGAACCGGTTGAGCACGTGGAGCTTCAAGAGCACCTCAGGATTGCCGCCGGAGTCGAGCGTGAAGTTGATGTGCTGCCCGGCAATGGTCCCCGCCAGGGCGCTCGACTTCGCCGAGGCGCGGCTGAGGATCTCCTTGGCCAGGTTGAAGAGCCGGGGCGATCCTTCGAGCTCGAGCGTCGGCGGCACGAACTGGCCATCGGCTTTCGGCTGGAACTCCCCCTCGCCGACCCGGGAGACCTGCAGGATGGGGATGGCGGAGCTGTACTCCAGCGCCTCATCGTCCGCGAGGAAGAGCCGGCCGTTCAGCTTCCGGACCAGGACCGGGCGGGGGTTGTCGCCGGTGTTTTCATCGCAGACCTCCACCTGGCCGGCGCGATACCGCCGCGGCAGGCTGTCCTTGCCGGCCTCGCTCGCCAGGTTGGCGCTTTGCGGCCGCTGGTGCGGCACCCCCAGGTGGATGGCGAGCGGCTTGGAAGGGCTTTCGAGCAGGGCTTTCTTGATGTCGAGATCGGGGAGGTCAGCATTCTCCGGAACCTTGACCTCCGTCCCATCCGGCAGGCGGACGTGGCAGGCGGGCACGGAGATGGTGAAGTTTTCCAGCGCCGCGGCGTTGATCTCCAGGCTTCTCACCCCCCAGGCATACGGCAGGAACAGCTCGACGGACTGGCGGATCGCCCCCGCGACGTTGCTCTGGAAGAGCTGCAGGTGCTGGGGGAGCAAAAACATCCCTTCCGTCCAGTGGATCTCGGCAAATTGAGGCAACGAGCAAACTCCCTTCTGAGACTGATCGCTCCAGGATCGCCTGGCTGGCAAGGGCCAACTTCAGTTGGCGGTCAAGCCGTTCTGGTTCACCTGGATCTTCAAAGTGCACTTGGTTTGCAAGGTGTTCGGATCCTTCACCGCGCCACGATTCTTCTTGTCCACCCCCGGCCCGAAATCGCCGAAGACGAAGATCTTGCCGATCTCGCCCCGCACCACATAGGGGATCTCCGCCGGCTGATCCGTCGCGACGACCGGAAAGCGGACGATGTACTCGTTTTTGATGAGGTTCTGCTGGGCCGGATCGAACCAGTCCTTGTCCGGGCTGTCGGCGATGCTCTGGCAGCGGGTCACCTCATCCCCCGGCGGCGGGAAGTAAATCTCCACCGGGATGGCGTTCATCCCCTTCAGCTCCGGTCCGGAGACAATGGTGATGCGGTATTGCTTGCAGGAGCAGCCCGCCGCCCCGGCCCCCAGGGCCAGGACCAAAAGCGATTTGAAGATTCGGCGAGAAATTCTTATCCCGTCCAAACTGGCAAAATATCTCATAGCTTCATCTCCTCTTTGGCGATCCTGGAGGCGATCTCCAGGATCAAGCTCTTCGCGTCCGGAGGGTTCAGGTCCTTGGCGAACTCCCGGTACTGCTTCCAGTACTGGTGGAACTTGTTCCCCAGCAGGCTGCCGACCACGCCGATGGCCACCGACTCTTCAATGGCCTGGGGATTGATCTTCCTCCACCACTCGGTCCACCATTTTTCGGGCGCCTGCTCCCAGGCCTTCAGGCTGCTGGCGATCCAGCGGTTGATATCGCCCAGGTACTCGTTGACCTTGTCCACCGCATCCGCGCCGCCGAAGCGGATGAGCTGGAGGACATAGCCGCGTAAATTGGCGACATGCCGCGGCAGCCGCAGGCGCTGGGCCTCGTGCATGAGTTCCGTGGCGATGGCGACGACGGCGCTCTCGATGCTGAGGAACTGGCGGAAAAGCCGGGCAACGAGGGCCACCAGCTCCTCGTTGGAAACGCGGCCTTCGGTTTCCAGGGAGGAAATCTCCTCCTCCTTGCCGCCGCTCAGGAAGGCTCGCAGCAGCTCCTTGCGGATCTCGCTGCTGAAAGCTTGATAGAGGAGCACCTGGGCCGCGGGAGGGGCGCTACGCAAGGACTCGCGCAGCATCTTGCCGGCCCTCCCAGGGGCCTCCTTTTCCTCTTCGTTCAGAAGTTGCGCCAGCTCGGCGATTTTTTTGGCGATTGCCTCGGAAGCGGCCACGAAATCTCTCGAATTCCCCGAACCATAAACATTACCGGGTCTTACATCGATAACGACGCTGGGGCAGCATCGTAGCAGCAGCGCCCGGCAAGTTCAAGCGGGCAATCGGGGGAATCCCTTCCACCATCAAAGGCAACCTGGCCCCCGAGCCCGTTGCCTGCAGTGAAAAAGCTGCACGGCTGGCTTGGAAGTCCTGCAGCGTTTGCCCGGCACACCCTTAAAACCTTCGTTTATTTTGGACTTGTAGATCATCAAGCCGAGAAGCGTCGATTGGCACTCCATTTGTTCTTTCCCTGGTCAGGATCGCCCTGGTCAGGATTTTTCTGCGCCAAGATAGCGATCGAAGACCACTCGCGGAGCATTCATGGATTCGTTGCAGTCCACCGGAACCCCACGGCCCCCACCAGCGCCGGCCGCGCCCATTTTCATCCGCTTCCTGGACGGCTTTTTCCAGGAGCGCGGCATCCGGTGGCTGCTGGGGATCGGGGTGGCGATCGTCCTCGGCTCGTCGCTCTTCCTCGTCACCAGCCACTGGGGGGAATTCACGCCTTTCTGGAAGCGCTTCATCCTGCTGGCCACCTCTGCCGCCACCTTTTTCAGCGGCGAGGCTTGCCGCCAGCACCTGGGGCTGCGGCGGACGGGAACGGTCCTGCTCGCCCTCACTCTCCTGCTCATCCCGATCACTTTCCTGGCCCAGCACGGGCTCCTGTCCGGGCAACTTTCCCTGTACGGCTGCCTCGGCCATCTCGCCCTCTTCGGGCTGGATCTGGCCTTTTCGACGCTGGCGTCGAGCCTGATCTTCAAGCAATTCCTCGGCGAGACGCCGCCCACCTTCCTGGCGAGCTACTTGCTCCTCTCGATGGCCGGAGCGTTTGCTCCGGATTTCGGTCCGGTAGGATCGCGGTGGGCGACCTTCATTCTCTGGCTGGCCTTCACCCTGGGGGCGGTCAAGATCAACCGCCACGTTTTCTGGCTGGTGGAGGAGAGGCGGGCGCCGCGGCCCTTCGGCTTTTTCCCCATCGCCCTCCTGGGGGCGATTTACTTCACCCTCTTCGCGCTCAACTTCCTCCCCCATCTCCCCATCCCCTGGCTGGGGCTGGCGGCCATCCTCGTGGCGGTGCCGGTGCTCTTCACGGCGGACGCGGTGGCGAGGGTGTTTCAGGAGCGCACCGGCGACCTGGTCCGGCCGCTGCCGCGGGCCATCATCATTCCTCTCTTGACCGGAATCGCCCTGGCCCTGGCCGGCATCTGCCTGGCGGCGGCTGGACTCTTTCCCCCGAACCGGCCGTACGCCCTGGTGCCGGCGGCCGCGCTCACGGCGGTGCTCATGGGCCTCCTGGCGCGCCGCACCGGCAAGCTCGTGTTCGTCTGGACGATGATCGCCCTGATCACCGTGGCCTACAACTTCTCGCCCATTTATTTTTCAGACCTGGCCCGCTTCCTGGTGCAACGGGGCGCGCAGGCGGTGCGCGAGCCTTCGCTCCCCTACGCCTTTTACGGGCTGACCTACTTGCCGCTCCTCACGGCGCTCTTCTTGGCGGGCGCCAGGCTCGAGCGGCCGCTCTTCGGCGACTTGTTCGCTGGGCCACTGCGCCGCTTCGGCGTCGGCCTTGCCGTCCTCCTCCTCGCCGCTTCCTTCACCGACGCCACCGGCAAGGCCCTCTTCCCGGTGAGCCTGGCGATGGCCGTGTTCTTTTCGATGCAAACGCTTGCCTTCCGCGACCGCCGGCTTGCCCCTCTCGCCATCCTCGCCGGGCTGGTCATGGCGTGGGGTTGGCCCCCCTTCGCTTCCGGGGTGCTGGGCCTGACCATCCCCGAAGGCGGTGCGCTGCTGCCTCTGGCCCTTGCCGCGGCCGGGCTTCTCGCCGCCGGAGCGCGGCTCGACGGCCGGCTGGCCGGGCTGCCGCCCTCCTCGACCTGGCTGGCGAAAATTCCCATCGGCCAGGAGATTGAAAGCCGCCCCTGCTGCTTCGCCAGCCTGGCCGCCGCCGCGGCTCTCGCGGTCTTCTGGCTAGGCCGACACGGCCTCGCGGCGGCCGGACACCAGGCCTGGCCGGCGGCCGCGCTCCTGGCGCTCCTCCTCCTGATCCACGCCCTGATCTGGCTGTGGCCGGGCCTGGGCGAGGCGGCTCTGGCGTTTCCACTCGCCTGCCTGCTCTCCTTCGGAGCAGCCCGGGGCTGGAGCTGGAACGGCGGGCTCGAGGCCGCGACCGCCGTCCTCCTCGGTTGGTGGATCCTGAGCGGCCTGCTCGAGCGCCGCCCCGGCTGGCGGCTGGCGCGCGCTTTTGGAGAGGCCAGCCGGCGCGTCAGCTTTTTCGGCCTGGCGCTCCTCGCTTTCGGGCTTTACGCCCCCCTCCTGTTCGCCGGCCAGCTCGCCGAGCCGTTTTTCACCTGGGCGGGGGAGATCTCCTGGCTCACCTGGCTTGCCATGATCTTCTGGTCCTTCGATGCGGCGAGGCGAGTTCCCGTTTCGAGGCTGGCATGGCTCGGCGCTGCCGGCGCGCTCGGCGGGTGCGGCCTGGCCTTCTCCGCCGTCTTTGCCGGAAAGCCGCTCTCTCCCTGGCTGCCGGCCATCTGGGCGGGCGCCGCGGCGGCTGGAATTCCCGCTCTCCTCTTCCTGAGGCGGCGGCCGGCGATCCCGGCGTCACCCGTTTTCCTAGAGACCCTCGAAAAACCCATCCGCTTCACGATCCACGCCGTCTTGCTGCTGGCCGCCGCCGGATCGATCGGCTTCTTCAGCTGGCCGTGGCGGGCCGCCGGCCTCATCGCCCTCGGCGGACTCCTTGCCCTCGCCCTCCTCCTGCGCCGGCCCGCCTGGCGGACGGCGGCGCTGGCGCTGGCCAACTGGCAGATCTTCTCTCTCCTGGCGCGGCTTTCCTGCCCCGGCCTCGAGACCGCTCTCGATTTGGCGAGCCCAGCAGCCGCAGCCGCCATGCTGCCCATCGCCCTCGCGGCCGCTTTCAGCCTGCTCGCCTGGCAGCGCTTCTCCAATCTACAACTCTCGATCAGCCAGGACATCTTCCTCGCGCAGCGCCTGGCCCTGCGCGCCCTGGCCGCCGCGGCGCTGGCCGGAAGCCTGATCCTGCCTCAGCTTTCCTCGAGCCAGATCCTCTCGGCGCTCGCCGCCTTCGCGCTGCTCGTGGGAAGCGAGCTGCGGCAGGCGTGCCGGACCCAGGCGGCGCGGCGGGTCTGGATCGCCGAGGGAATCGCCCTTGCCGGCGTGCTTTACTTCCTGTGGTTCGGGCTCATTCCGCTCGGCCACGGCGTTTCGATGTACGCGGTCCTGGCCGCGGCCATGATCCTGTGGATGCTGGGGGAACTGGTCAAAAACGGCAAGCGCACTGCGGTCTGGTCCGTTCCCTTCCGCCGGACGGCATCGTTCCTGCCCGCGGTGACGGCGGCGCTGGCCGCCTACCGCCACTTTCACGCCGCCGGCCCGATCCGGCCTGGGCTGTGCAGCCTGGCCCTGCTCCTGGCCGCCGGATTTTACTTCTGGCGCGGCCTCGAGGACCGGCGCAAGGCGCCGCTCATCGCCGCGGCCTTCATCGCCGACCTGGCGGCGGCTTTCTTGTGGCGGGACCTGAGCTGGTCCGATCCGCAGCTTTATCTCATGCCCTCCGGCGCCTCGGTGCTCTTCCTGGTGGAGGTCCTCAAGCGGGAGATCCAGGCCGATCTGAGAAATCCGCTCCGCTACCTGGGGGCGGTGACCATCCTGGTGTCGCCGGTCTTCAACATCCTGCAGGGGAGCTGGCTGCATCTCTTCACCCTCATGGTCAGCTCGGTGGCGGTCATCCTGGCCGCCATCGGGCTGCGGGCGCGGCCCTTGATCTACACCGGGGCCGGCTTCCTCGCGGCCGACCTGCTTTACATGGCCGCCCGCGGCTGCATCGACCATCCCAACCTGCTCTGGCTTGCCGGCCTGATCGTGGGTTCCGGCATCGTGCTCCTGGGAGCTGTGTGCGAGAACCGCCGGGAGGAGCTGCTCCTGAGGCTGCGGCGGCTCTCGGAGGCGCTGGAAAAGTGGCATTGAATTTCTAAAGGACATCCATTTCAAGGAGGCCAAACATGAAGTGGCTTGAAAACTTCGCCCTGGTCATGCGGTCGAGTATCAACGGCTTGCGCGAGAAGATCGAGGATCCCGAGCGCCTGCTGCGCCAGCTCCTCATCGACATGGAGGAGGAGCTGGAGCGGGTGCGCGCCAGCGTCGCCGGGGCGATCGCCGATGAGATCCTGCTCGGCAGGAAGGTGGAAAAGGCCCGGCAGGAGTCGGCCCAGTGGCACGATCGGGCGGCGCAGGCCTGGAGGCGTCGAGAGGAGGGCATCTCCAAGAGCGCCCTGGAGCAGAAGATCCTCGCCGGCCAGCGCGTGGAGGCGCTGGAGCGGGAGCACGCCCGGCAGAAAGAGGAGACCGCCAAGCTGCGACAGGCGGTGAGCGACCTCGAGGACAAGATCCGCCAGGCGCGGCAGAAGCAGACCCTGCTTCTCGCGCGGCTGGCGCGAGCCGACTCTGCGAGCCGCATCAACCGCGCTCTCGAGCGCACCCAGAGCCGCTCGGCCTTCGCCCAGTTTCTTCGCCTCGAGGAGAAGGTGGAGCGGGCCGAAACCCTGGAGCAGGCCTACCAGCGGCTGGAAGGCCACGATCCCGGCGCCGAGGACCTGGAGCGGCAGTTCCGCGAGGAGGAGAGGAAGGAGCGGCTCGAGAACGAGTTCGAGGAGCTGAAGCGGCGCCTCGAGCCGGAAGAAAAAAATGGCTAGCGGGGGGCCGTACCGGCTGGCCGGCGAGCTGGTCCGCGAGCTGGGGCGGCTCCTCGAGACCTGGTGGCGCGCCGACCGGGTGCGCGCTTCGCCGGCGGAGGGGCGTCTGCTGCGGATCGCGCCGCCGGCCCTCCTCCGGGTGCGCGGCGAGCCCGCCGAGGTCCGGCGCCGCCTCGCCGGTGCCTCCTCCGCCGGCCCTTTCGTCATCTATCTCTGCCAGAACGCCCGCGGCCCCTGCGAGCTGCGAGTGAGGCCGGTCGGCCCCGATTACCGCCCCACCCTCCTCTGGGTGGAGGCGGGAAAGGAAACCGGCCTGGACGAAAGCGAGGTGGAAGTCTGGTAAAATGATGCCATGTTTGCGGACCTGCAGCTCTTCAGCGTCGGGCTGGCGGCGGTCATCGACACCGTCCTGCTCCTGGCCATGGCCGAGCGGCGCAACCGGCGGTCCATCCTGCTGCCGGTCATTCTCCTCATCGCCGGCGCCTGGCTGTGGCATGCCGGCGCCTTCGCCCAGCTCCTCACCGTGGATCTCGATAGCCGCTGGGCCCTCCGGGTGCACTGGCTGGCGATGATGGTCATGGCGGGCGGAGCGCTGCTCATGCCCAGCGCCCTGCTCCACGGCCTCTGGCGCCTCCAGGCCACGGGGCTGGCCCTTCCCGATCGCCCCCGGCCGCGGCACGCCCTCTGCTATCTGCCCCTCCTGGCCCTCCTGCCGGTGGGCTGTCTGCTGGCCGCGGCCGCATCGGGGAGCTTCCTGGAGCTGATTTCTCCTCTGGTCGGGCCTTATGTCCTCTGGATCGGCCTGGTAAACCTGGCCGCCGCCGGTGGGCTCCTCCTTCTGCGCTCGCGGATCGAGATGCCGCGGGCGCGGTCGTTTTTCAGCGGCCTGGCGGCGGTCCTCTTCCTCATCACCCTCCTGCTCGCGTTCAATTTCGCATACGCCCTCAAAGCCTGGCCGCGCTGGGAGGAGCCGCTCTTCTTGAGCATGATCCTGGCGCCGGTCCTGCCGGCCCTTTACTTCGCCTACTTCGTGATCCGCTTCAACTTCATGCAGCTCATGCTGGAGCGCACCCTGGTCTACGGAGGCATCCTCGCCGGCATGTGGCTCTTCCATCGCACCGCCATTGAAGAATTGAACGTGAGGTTCGCCGACCGCTACCGCGTCGACTTCGGCCTCCTCGAGGGCATCGCTCTCCTGGCGCTCATGGTCCTCTACCCGCCGCTCCGGCAGCGGCTGGCGGAGGCCTTGCGCTACCTCATGGGCTCCCGCGTCGCCGGCTGGCGGGAGCGCGCCCGCCAGCTCGCCGTGCAGCTTTCACGCGTCGCCGGCCAGCCCCTCGAGGAGATCCTCGCCTGGTTCGCCGGCGCCGTGAAGAGCGCGGCCCAGGCGCAGTACGCCGCCGGCTGGCTGATCGAGCCCTCGGGAAGGATCGGCGGCCGCGCCGGCGATACTCCGCCTCTGGCGGAAGAGGATGTCCTCCGGCTCCATGGAGAGCTCCGCTCCGCCGGCTTGCCCCTCTGCGCCCGGCTGGACGCCCCCAGCGGCGCCGTGCACAGGCTCCTGGAAAAAGCCAAGGCCTCCCTGGCCATGAGCTTCCAGCACGACCGGGTCAGCGGGCTCCTGCTCCTGGGCCGGCGGGCCCGCAACCGGGAGTTTGGGGAGGAGGAGATGAGCGAGCTGCTCCTCCTCATGGAGCAGCTCGGGACCGCCTTGAACAGCAGCCTTCTCCAGGCGGAGCGGCTGGCGGCGGAGCGGCGGGCGCTCGAAAGCGAAAAACTTTCGGCCCTGGGCCTGCTCTCCAGCTCCATCGCCCACGAGATCAAGAACCCGCTTTCCTCCATCAAGACCATCGCCTCCGTGATGGCCGAGGAGCTCGGCCCTCGGAGCGAGCACGCTGAGGACCTGCGCTTGATCCTCGGCGAGCTGGACCGCCTTTCGATCACCACCTCGCAGCTCCTCGAGTTCGCCCGGCCGGCGGCGCCGGGATTGAAAGGATGCTCGGTGGGCGATCTCCTGCAGAAGACCTTGCGCATCCTGGAGCACCTGGCCAGGCAGAAAAAGATCCACGTCGACAGCCAGATCGAGGGAAACCTGCCGCCGGTCCCGGCCGATGAAAACGCCCTGCGGGAGATCTTTTTCAACCTGATCGCCAACTCGCTCGAGGCGGCGGGGCCGGGCGGGCGGATCGCGGTCTCCTGCCGCTCGCAGAACGGCCAAATCATCGCCGAGTTCCGCGACAGCGGCCCCGGCCTGGCGCCGGAGATCCAGGCCCATCTCTTCGAGCCGTTCTTCACCACCAAGCCAAACGGCACCGGCCTCGGCCTCCACATCGTCAGCCGGCGGGTGCGCGAGCTGGGCGGCGAGATCCGTTGCGAGAGCGTTCCCGGCGGCTCCGGGACTTCCTTCACCATCAAGATACCGGTGGAGCGCCCGCCATGAGCCTGCGCATCCTGATTGCCGACGATGAGCCGGCGGCCCGCTACGGCATGGCCAAGGCCCTCGCCGGCCGCGGCTACGAGATCCTCGAGGCCGCCGACGGCCAGGCGGCCCTCGAAGCCATCCGCGGCCAGCTTCCCGACCTGGTCTTTCTCGACCTCGCCATGCCGGAGCGAGATGGCCTCAGCATCCTGAGGGAGCTGAGCGCTCTCGAGCACGCGGCGGAGATCATCGTCGTGACCGCGAGCGACCGCGTCGAGACCGCCGTCGAGTGCATGCGCCTGGGAGCCGCGGATTACCTCACCAAGCCCTTCGAGGTCGAGCGGCTGCGGGCCATCGCCGAGCGCGCCGCCCAGCGCCTCGCCCTCGAGCGGCGGGTGCGGGATCTCGAAGGCCAGCTCGAGAAAAAAAGCGCCTTCGGAGCCCTGGTGGGATCGAGCCGTCCGATGCTGCGGCTCTACGAGCAGATGGAGCGCGCCGCCCGCGCCCCCATCGACCTCCTCATCCGCGGGGAGACCGGCACCGGCAAAGAGCTGATCGCCAAGGAGATCCATCGCCTGAGCGGCCGCGCCGGGCCGTTCGTGGCGGTGAACACGGCCGCCATCGCCGAGTCGCTCGCCGAGAGCGAGCTGTTCGGGCACGTGCGCGGCGCCTTCACCGGGGCGAGCACCGACCGCCTCGGCTGCTTCCAGCAAGCCCACGGCGGCACCTTGTTCCTCGATGAGATCGGCGACATGCCGCTCCCCGCCCAGGCCAAGATCCTGCGCGCCCTCGAGGAGCGCTGCGTCCTTCCGGTGGGCTCGTCCAAGCCCGTGGCCGTCGAACTTCGAGTGATCAGCGCCACCCACCAGGATCTCGCCCAGGCCGTTTCCGAGGGGCACTTCCGCCAGGACCTCTTCTACCGCATCCGCGGCCTCGAGCTGCAGGTGCCGCCCCTGCGGGACCGGCGCGAGGACATCCCGCACCTCGCCGGCTACTTCCTCGACCGCCTGGCGGCGCGCCTGCAAAGCGAGGTGCCGCGTCTGTCAGGCGGGGCGATGGCGGCGCTGCTCTCCCACTCCTGGCCGGGGAACGTCCGCGAGCTGGACCACGTCATCACCGCCGCGGCGGCCATGACGGCGGGGAAGGAGATCCTGCCGGGCGACCTGGAAATCTCGAAGCGCCAGGCGCAAGCGCCGGCGGCGGACTTCAGCGGCCTCCTCGGCCTTCCCCTCACCGAGGCCAAGGCGCGGCTCGCGGAGACTTTCGAGCGCGCCGCCATCACCGCCGCCCTCGAGACCCACGGCGGCAACGTCAGCGCCGCCGCCCGCCAGCTCGGCATCCACCGCCAGAGCCTGCAGCAAAAGATGGCGCAATTGGGGATTCCCAGAAAACTTGACAATAGTTAATGGCCCGGTTATCTTAAGATATGCGAACCAAACGCTCGATCACCCGCCTGCCGGCCAACCTTCACACCAGCCTCCTCCTCCTCGAGCGCGGCTACTTCTTTTGCAACGGAGGAGCCTTATCAAATCTTCGCTTTCCCGAAAAAGTCGCCGCTTTTCTGAATCGCCTCGCAGAGGCCGGCGTCGACTGGGTGCTGGTCGGCGCCGAGGCCGTCAACCTCTACCTCAAGAACCCCCGCGCCACCGTCGACATCGACATCGTCGTGCGGCAAAAGGATCTCCGCAAGGTGAAGAAGATCCTCAAGGAGTCCTGCAGCAGCGTCAAGGACACCGAGGTCCATTTTCAGGGCGTATTGGCGCCGGAGCCGGGCAAGCTCACGGTCGACGTCATCAAGAGCCAGTCGCACAAGCTCTTCGAGGCGGCGCTCGACCGGAAGATCGAGGTGGAGGGGATCCAGGCTCCGCCGGTGGAGGTGGTGCTGGCGCTGAAATTTTTCTCGGCCGTTTCGCCCTGGCGTTCCAGGACCGATAAACTTCAAGACTTGACCGATTTCATGAGAGCTTTCAAGGACAACAAAGATCGCCTCAACCGCACCTTACTCGTCGACCTCGCCTCCATGGCCCACAAAAACGCCCGCGCCGAGTTCGAGCAGTTCCTCGACGCGGTGGAGCACGATAAACCCATCACGGTCTAGAGTTATCTCAGCGACCGCAAGAAGGCCAGGAGGTCGCGCAGCTCCGCGAAGGTCAACGGGTCGGCCAGCTTCTCCGGCATGATCGAGGTCTTTTGCTGCTCGCGCGAGCGGATGGAGCGCCGCGGCAGGCGCTCGACCTCTCCCTGGGCGTTGCCGAGCTTGACCGTGCCGTCGGCCTCCTCGCCCAGGAGGATGCCGGTGTGGGGGCCATCGGTCGCGACGAAGATCCAGGTAGCGAACTGGGGGGCAATCTCCTTCCCCGGCTCGAGCACGGAGTCGCGCAGCCGCTCGGGGGGCATGCGGCCGGCCGCCGAGAGGTCCGGCCCGACCTCGCCGCCGCGGCCGCCGGCGGCGTGGCAGCCGTAGCAGCGCGGGCCCTTGGGATGGAAGAAGACGATTTCCCCCTCCCTGGGGTCGCCGCCTCCCAGGAGCGCCTCCTTCCAGCCCTCGGGGCGTGGCTCGCTGGCGGGATCGGCGGCCTCGGGGGAGGCGGCGGTTTTCAGGCTGCGGGCCGCTTCCCGGCAAAGGAGCGGCTCCGGGTCGCCTTTCAGCTTTTCCAGCGCCTCCTTCTCCTCCCCGGCGAAGAGCGCGAGACCGATGACCGCCTCGCGGCGGAGGGGAAGATCTTCCCGGGGATCGAGCGCCAGGGCGCGCAGCCGCCCGCGGGCGAAGTCGCCCCCCTTTTCCCTCAAGCTGCGTGCCGCCTCGAGGCGGAGCGCCCCATCCGGCTCGGCCAGGAAAGCCTGGAGCGCCTCCTCGCTCAAACCGGGGTGCCTGGGAGAGACCGACCGCAGCGCCCCCGCCCGCCGGGTGGGGGCGAGGCGGCGATCCCGGGCGATCCGGAGGAGAAACTCGTCGCGCGACTGCTGGTCGCGCTCCTGCGGATTCTCGCCGTTCAAGAGGCTCGCGGCGGCCAGGGCGGCGTCGAAGAGCTCGCGGGAGAGGGAGCCCTCCTGCAAAATCTCCTCGACCCGCCGGCGGTGGGCTTTCAGCCCCCGCTCCCCCACCCACTGGAGAGCCGCCTGCCGCACCGCCGGCTCGGGATCGGCGAGAAATTTCTCGAGCCGGTCCTCCCCCTCTCCCCGCCGCCGGAGCGCCAGCAGGGCCGCGAGGCGCAGGCCGGGCTCGGCGGAAGCGGCGAGGCGGCCGAGCGCCTCCCGGCTTTCCCCCCGCTCGAGAGCCACCAGCGCCCCCGAGGCCAGGAAGGGGTCGCCGCTCAAGAGGAGCTGATCGAGAGGCACGGAGAGCAGCGAGAAATCCTCGGGGAGGTTGAGCAACAGCTCCAGGTGGAGCGGCGGCAGCGGCCGCTCGAAAAGCGCGGGGAGACAGCTTGCGGCCGCTTCCATCCTGCCGGTATCGCCCAGGAAGCGGACGCAGGCGGCGGCCACCTCCGGAAGGTCGCTCAAGACCGCTTGCAGATGCCCGCGCCCCAGCTTGCCGCCCCGCGCCAGCGCTACCAGGGCGTGGTACTTCCCCCGCGCGCTCTTCGAGTTCGCGAGCACCGCGGCGGCGAGCCGCTCGGCCTCGGGATGCCGGCTGAGGTCGCGCGCCGCCGCCTGGCGCACGGCCCGGACCGGATGCGACAGCAGGCGCTCCGTTTCCTCCCAGCCCGCGCCGGGGAGCCGCAGGCGCGGGAAGGCCGAGGCCGCCGCTTTTTTCTCCCGGCTCGAGAGCTGCCAGATGCGGCCCTGGCCGTGCACTTCATAATCCTGGAGCACCCAGTCGGAGAAGAAGATCGACCCATCCGGCGCCACCGCCACGCCCACCGGCCGGAAATGGTCATCCCCCTGGACGACTGGCCGCGGCTCTGCCTGGTACGACGCCCCCCTCGACTCGAGGCGGTAAAACTCCAGGCGATGGTCCCCCCAGGAGGTGACGAAAAGGCCGCCGCGATAGTCCTCCGGCAGGCCGAGATGCTCATAGTCCGCGACTCCCGAAGGGGCCTCGCCGGTTCCGCAGGCCATGGGCAGCGTCCCCGGCAGCTCGCCGTTCCAGGAGGTGAAAGGATGCAGCCCCTTCCTCCCCAGCCAGAAGCGGTAGCCGTAGTCGCCACCGCGGATGATGTGGAGGAGGCGGCAGGGGGGCCGCGAGTCGGGGTCGTTGTCGACGGCGAAGAGGTTGCCGAAAGCGTCGAAGCCGAGGTGGAAGGGGTTCCAGAAGCCGGTGGCCCAGCGCTCGAGGCCCGAGCCATCGGGAAGCATACGGTAAATGCTCCCCCCTTCGCCGCCCCCCGGCCAGCTCGCCCCCGATCGGTCGATCAGGCGGTACTCGGCGCCGAGGTTCTCCCCGAGGCCGAAGTAGACGCGGTCGAGGTCGTCGATGGCGAAGCCGGAGAGGCCATTGTGCGGGTAATCGCCGCGGGTCTCGAGGCGCGCCAGCGAGAGGGCAGCGTCCGACTTCAGGTCGCCGTCCCGGTCCTCGAGCAGGGAGACCTCGCGGCGGGTGGCGAGGTACAGCGCGCGATCGTCGCGGAGCTTGAGCCCCATGGCGTGGCGGAAGCCCTCGGCGAAGATGGTTTTCGAGCCGGCACGCCCGCCGCCGCTGACCTCCTCGAAAATGAGGACGCGGTCCGACGTCGGCCCGGGGTAGTTGGCCTTGGGGAAGTGGGTGTGGCTCTCGATCGCCCAGACGCGCCCTCGCGAGTCGACCTCGAGGCCAATCGGCGTGACGATCTCCGGCTCCTGGCAGTAGAGCTCCAGTTTGAGGCGGGGATCGAGGACGGCGGGGAAGCCCTCGGCCGCTGCGAGTGGAAGGCCGGCGCGCGGCGAGAGGGCGCCAATGCAGAAAAACAATATGCGGTTGGCAACGGTTCTCATCCAAACTCCTGAACGGGTTGGAAAAGCAAATTTTATAGTTTCATTTTTTCCAGTCAATGGCGGTGGATCACTCCGCGCAAGTGGGCGTGGTTAAGCCCGTAAGTGACCTGTTGGAAGAGCTCCAGACGAGCGGCGATATCCAGGGGGTGGCCATCGCAATAGTTGGTGATCGGAAGCCCCTGAACGTACTGCATGGCGAAATACGGAATCGGAATACCTCAAGCTCCTGGACGGCATCGAAAAATAGGGGTACGATAAAGTTTCGCTTCCAAGGCCGGCGTGAAGGAGGAGCGGATTTTTCGGGCCGCCGGCGCGGCTTCGGTTTCGCAGGCCCGGTTCCGGTTTTTCAGGCCGATGAGCTTGGCGGCATCCCAAAAATGTTCGGCGGGGCATCTTTTGCATGCACCCGCCTTGCCGCGCCCTTGGAGTCGATGGAATGGCAGCGTTCGAAGACCAGTGTCTCACCGATGATGACCTCAAGGTGCTTCCCGAGGACCCCTTCGCCGGGACGGACGCGAAGCGCCGGTTCGAGCGCGAGATCGCCCTGGTGGGGAGCCTCCGCCACCCCAACATCGTGCCCCTCTTCGACAGCGGAGCGCTCCAGGGGCGCTACCACTACGCCCATAGGAACCATCCCAACATCGCCAGGGTATTCGAAGCGAGCAACACAGAGATGGGCCGCCCTCTCCAGATAAAAGGCTCGCCGGGAGGCCGCGCTCTGCCATCGGATCCGGGGAGGCGCGGCGCTTGATAACCATGGGAGTATGTCTTGCATAGAGCAAGCTTGCTTGCCGCCATCGCCGTCCTCGCAGCGCCGCCCGCCTTCACGGAGGAGGGCCGGGCCTTCTGGCTGACGCGCTGGAACGCGACCGATCAGGGGAAGATTGTCGAGTGCCTGGCAGGCATGCAGGCTCTCAAGGCCAACACCCTCTTTTGCCAGGTCCTCGGCGATGGGATGGCGCTCTACCGCTCGGCGCTCGCTCCGCGGTCGCCCCTCGTAGCCCCGGGGTTTGACGCCCTCGCCGTCGCCATCGCCGAGGGCCGGCGCCGCGGGATCGAGGTCCACGCTTACATTAACATCTGCAACGTCTGGTCGGGTGGGCTGGGGCAGCCGGCCGATCCCTCCCACCTCATCCGCGCCCATCCCGAGTGGGCCGTGGTCGACGTTGCCGGCCGCTCCGACCTTGAATTTGTCGGCGTCCCGGCCACCCTGATCTTTTTCTGCCCCGAGTGGCGGGGATTTCGGGCCCATGTCGTTGAGATCGCTTCGGAGATCGCCCAGCTCTATGAAGTCGGCGGCATTCATCTCGACTACCTCCGTTTCCCGGGCGGAAGCGATCGGTGCTTTTGCATCGAGCACCGCAGGAACTTTGCAGCCCGCTTCGGCCGCGCTCCGGCCCCGGACGACCCGGACTTTCACGAGTGGCGTTACGACAACATCACCGGGCTCTTCGGGGAGATCTATGACGCGGTGACGGCGATCCGGCCCGGCATCAAGGTTTCCGCCGCCCTTTTCACCCCCACCGGCCTGCATTTTCAGGACGCACGGCGCATCCTCGAGGCGGGCAAGCTCGACATCGCGGTGCCCATGATTTACACCTTGAACCTCTGGGAGTTCGAGCAGCGCGCCCTCTACTTCCACGAGCACTCGGGTGGGCGGCTCGTGTACGCCGGCATCGCCTCCGACCGTGGCGCGGTCTTCGAGTCGGTCTCCATTGCCCGCCGGATCGGGCTTGAGGGTCAGGCGTTCTTCGCCTGGTCAACCCTCGACGACTCCGGGCGGGCCGAGGTTGCGGCCCTGTATACCGCTGCCTCCTCTCCGCCCCTCCTCCCCTGGAAAGACGGATCGCCCGATACGACCCCTCCCGTCATCTCGGGGGTGGTAGCCCAAGGGATCCTCGCCTCTGAAGTGACCGTCATCTGGCACACCGATGAGCGCTCACGGAGTCGAGTGGAGTACGGCCGCACCCAGAGCTTGGGCCTGGAGGCAGCTGGGCAAGGCATCGCCTTCGACCACGCCGTCAGGCTGGCTGGCCTCACGCCATTGACGAAGTATTACTTCCACGCGATCTCTACCGATGAGGCCGGCAATGTGACCCGCTCGAGCGCCGGGAGCTTCATGACGGCCGCAGTCGCCCCCTTCGAGGTCGTGGTCGACGATGGGAGAGAAGGCTTCTCGCTCGGCGGCTCCTGGTCGAATGGCAGCTCCCCCGGCGGCTACGGCGGCGGTTACATCTTCTCGAGCACCAGGGCCACCGAGACGGCGTGGGCGCTCTACCGGCCTTACCTCCCCCGCGCGGGCCTCTACGAAGCCGCCGTCTGGTACGTGGCGGGATCGAACCGCGCCAGCGACGCGCGATACGCCTTGGTCCATGCTGACGGCAACCGCTCCATGGTCATCGACCAGAAGACCAAAGGTGGCAGGTGGAACGTCCTCGGCACCTTCCGGTTCGTCGAGGGCACAAGCGGCTACCTCCGCCTCTCGAACCAGGCTGCCGGCGGCAGCGTCGTCATCGCCGACGCCGCTCGATTCCGCCTCATCGAGGCCGAGGACACGTTCCGGCGCGGAGACGTCAACGGCGATGGCGCGGCGGACATCTCCGACGCCATCGGCACTCTCGAGTGGTTGTTCCTGGGAACCTCGATCCCGAGCTGCCTCGCCGCGGCGAACGCCAATGGCGACGCTGAGGTCGACATTTCGGATCCGATCGGATTGCTGGAATTCCTGTTCTTGGGAAACTCGCCGCCCCCGGAGCCGTTTCCCGAGTGTGGTCCTATCCTGTTGGTCGATGACAAGAAGCTTGGATGCGCGATGCAGCCGGTAAACTGCCGGTAGCCTATTTCGATGACCAGGCGCCGTTGTTACAATATGCCCTGAAAGCTTGCATATAGGCAAAGGAGGACCACGATGAAATGGTCTTGGCGAATTGGTCGAGTGGCTGGCATTGACGTGAACCTGCACGCCACCTTTTTGATCCTGCTTGGCTGGGTGGGTCTGAGCCATTACTTGGAGCGCCAGAACTTCGCCGATGTCGCCGGCGGGCTGGCGTTTATTATTGCCCTCTTCGGAATCGTCTTGCTCCACGAGTTGGGCCACGCCCTGACAGCCCGCCGCTATGGCATCCAGACCCGCGACATCACGCTGTTGCCCATAGGCGGCGTGGCCCGGCTGGAACGGATGCCCGAAAATCCCAAGCAAGAGCTGCTCGTCGCTTTGGCGGGGCCGGCGGTCAACGTGGCGCTGGCGATTATTCTCTTCGCCATCCTGGTTCCAGCGGAGGCATTGGCCCCTCTGTCACGCGTGCAACTGGTGGGCGGTCACTTCCTCGCCAAGCTCCTGTGGGTGAACGTGGCCCTGGCTGTCTTCAACTTGATCCCCGCCTTCCCGATGGACGGCGGGCGGGTCCTGCGGGCGCTCTTGGCGATGCGAATGGATTATGTGCGCGCGACAGACATTGCCGCCAGCATCGGCCAAGGAGTGGCGCTGATCTTCGGCTTCATCGGCTTGTTCTGGAATCCGTTTCTTGTGTTCATCGCGTTGTTTGTGTGGATGGGCGCGGCAGCCGAGGCCAGCATGGTTCAAATAAAATCAGCCCTGGGCGGGATTCCGATCAACCGGGCGATGATCACCGATTTTCGCACCTTGTCTCCCGGCGATTCGTTGCAGGCAGCGGTCGAATACGTGCTTGCCGGGTTCCAGCAAGACTTCCCCGTGGTGCTCGATGGACGGCTGGTGGGAGTGCTGACGCGAGCCGATTTGCTCAAGACGCTTGCGCAGAAAGGCCAGCAGGCGCTGGTTAGGGAGGCGATGAAAAGCGAGTTCGAGACCGCCGATCCGGCCGAAATGCTGGAGAACCTCTTCAGCCGCCTGCAAAACTGCAGTTGTCATTCACTGCCGGTGGTACGGGCCGGCAACCTGGTGGGTATCGTCACCATGGAGAACGTGGGCGAGTTTCTGATGATCCAGTCGGCCCTGCGCGGCCAGGAACCCATGAAGATGGCGCCGGGCTCCACGGCGTGACAGGACGCGCAGCCTCGGCCTGGCCCTGGAGCACCGAGCGCTGATCGGCGTTTCTTCTGAAAAAGCAGATCCAGTTTTTCCCCTCGCCAGCGCATCGCCGAAAGTTGACAGGCAATGATGACGCCGTGCTGAGGTTGCGGCGAGGAATCACAGCTGGCGTGAACACCGCAACCAGGACTGTATGAAGTTGGCTTGGGGACTTTTCCTATCAACTGCCGTGGATCAGAATGAGCAGCCCTCGCGCTCGTGTAATCACCGGTTCGCGGGGCGGACGAGGTTGACGGCGCATAAGATCACGTTCCGGCGGCTCCATGCCCAGCGCGAGGGCCGGCAGTTTACGCACGAGTACCCGGCGGCGAGACATGCGGCGCACGCCGAGCGAAAGCGCCACGGTTGATGGCGTTAAGGACAACGATTGCGAAGATGGCGATGGCATCCACCAGTTCGCCGAGCAGGCCGGAGATGACACCCGCGGTCATGAGAAGCCAGATGAGCAGGCTCTTGAACTGGCTGAGGAAAATCTGAAGCGGGCTGACGGGCTTGCCTTCCTTCAGTTCGTTCGGGCCGTTGGCGGCCAATCGCCGCGCGACCTCCGCCACGGAAAGTCCGGTCGCTGCGGAGCCGAGCCGTGCCAGCACTTCCTCGGCAGACTGACTGTACCAGGCTTTGCCCTTCGGTCGTTCGGCGATGGAGGGTGCCGTGGTCATGCGGTTTCCTTCGATTGGCTCCACTTCCAGCAGTCACCGAAGTTCATGCGGGCGGGTGGGATGATCCGCCTTGGCGCCTTTGCCGCCGGCCTTCTGCACCCCAACCGTCGCCTCCGACCTTTTGGGCGGCATAAACATGAGGAGCAAGACGCAACCAAGGATGGCACTGATGGTCGAACCGGCGAGGGTTCCGATTTTTCCCTCGTCGAGCAAGTGCCCCTTCAGAGCCAGACCGGCGATGAAGATCGAAATCGTGAAACCGATGCCGGCCAGGCATCCGGCGCCAAGCATGATCTTCCAGTTGACTTCTGACGGCAGGCGCGCAAGGCCAAGTCTTTCGCCGATCGCATTTAATCGAATCAAGGACGTTTTCGGATTATGTTGGAAAACTATGCACCATCGGCCTCTGGCCTACTTTACATGGGTCACGTCACCTGGTAATATCTATGTGACGAATTGATCGACGACAGCAATGTCGAGGGAATTGTTTTGCAGGGGGAGAATGCTTCCATGCCCAACGAGGAGACAGGCTCTTCTGAGCACGGAAAGAAGTTGCTGGATGCGACACGGCCTTTTGCAAAGGAGTCTCGCATCAAGAGTTGGTGGTGTGTAGGCTTCACTCTAATCCTGCTCGGGGCCGTGCTCGCGCTGATAGCGGTCATTCCCTGGTGGCCGCTGCGCCTCGGTGCGTCGGTTCTTGGAGGGCTGCTGTTAGTGCGAGCGTTTATCCTGTTTCATGATTTCATGCACGGCTCCCTTCTGCGCGGATCGCGACTCGCGAAGGCAGTGTTTTACCTGTATGGCTTGCTGGTGCTCGCCCCTCCGCGGTATTGGCGTTACAGCCACAACTTTCACCATGCCCACGAGGAACTCCGTCCGATTGCCCGTCCACGCGGTCTGGCGCCCGCCGAGGTCGGCGAACGCCACGCGGCCGCGGAACTCGCAGTTCCAGGCGTTGCGCGCGAGCATTGTCCCCGTTTCCGTGTCAAGCTCGGTGACGACGAAAGGCGCGGAGGCGCTCCTCGAAACGCCGAGAACCCATTCGACATACGCCGTCACGGAAAGTCGTCTGGGCCGGCCTGAATGATTCTTGATGGTGAGGCGGGAAATCTTGATCGGGTCGTCAAGCGGCACGAACTGCAGGAGGTCCAGCGAGACCCCATGTGACGCGTGCTCGAAGCGGCTGTAGCCTTGGCCGTGCCGGGCGACATAAGGCGAGGTCTCCTCGCGGATCGGCAGAGCCGTCGGGCTCCACAGCTCGCCGCTTTCTTCGTCCCGGACGTATATCGTCTCGCCCGGCGGGTCGCTGACCGGGTCATTCGACCACGGGGTGAGCTGGTTCTCGCGGCTGTTGAGCGACCACGTGTAGCCCGAGCCCGACTCGGAGACCTGGAAGCCGAAGGAATGAATCGCGATCACGTTGATCCAGGGCGCCGGCGTCCACTGCCCCTCGCCCAGGATAGTCACATACTCGCGGCCGTTCGCGCCGAAGCCGCCGAGGCCGTTGAAGAACTCGAGGTCGGGTCGCGAGGTCGGGACCGCCAATGGCTTCGGGGCGGGCAGTCGCCGCGGCAGTGGAACCGCGGCGCCCAGGGACCGCTGCCGGCGTTCGATCTGCTCTGCCAGCGTCCCGCGGCGGCTCGAGAGCACGGCGCGCGCGGCGGCCTGGAGAAGGATTCAAACCTCGGCCGATTGAGGGGATGCGCCATCGTGCCGGCCAATCGGCAGGCGGCTCCCCTCGGCAGCCGCGTGTCGGCATCCAGCGTGATGACGTACCGGACGCCGGGAAGGGCGACAAGCGCCCGGCCGCCCGCCGACATGAAGGTGGTGTCGGTTGCGCCCCGCAGCAGGCGGTTCAATTCATGAAGCTTCCCGCGTTTGCTCTCCCAGCCGATCCACTTTCGCTCGCTCTCGTTCCAGCCGCGCTTGCGGTGGAAAATGAAAAACCGCTCGCCGCCGTCCGGGGCGGGTCCGTGGCGCCGGTTCAGACGCGCGATTCCTTCGACCGCCGCCGCAAGCAGCTCGTCGTCTCCCCGCATTGTTTCCAGAGGCGCATCGGTCCAGTCAGAGAGGATCGCGAAACGAAGTTCACCATCTAGATTCGATAAATAGTGCACTTCCAGCCGCTCGATTTGCTCCTCGATCGCGTGCCGGTAACGATCGCGCGTCGCAAAGTCCATGGCGGCGAAGCCGGTGCCGTCCCGGAGCATGGCGTCGACAAGACTGACGCTCTCGAAGAATTCCGCCCAGTCGAACGCGGACAGAAGGCGCATGCTGGTGATCACGTTGCGGACGGTCACATTCATCGCCGACTGCCTCTGGTGCTCGATCCGGACGATCTCATCGGCCGTCGTCTCCTGAACCGCCAGGCGGTCATCGAGCCATCGAAGAGCCGGCGTGACCAGCGGGTCCTGATCGCGCAACCGCTGGACGAGCTGGACCGCGAAGGCCGGCGCCAGCGGGGCTCCCTCGAACTCCCGCAGGGCGGCCTCCGCTGGCTCAGCCGGGCGGCCGCCGAGCCCGAGCAGGCCGTCCACCAGCGTATCGGCCTCCTGCCGCGCCGCCCGCCTGTGCACGATCCCCTCCGCCAGGCGCCGGAGATTCTCCACGAGAACCACCCGCAAGGAGATCGCGACCGCCCAGAGCTCGCCGATCGTCAACGGCTGCACTCGCTGGTAGGCGCGCAGGAACCGGCGGAGCGTTTCCGGGTCAAACCGGCTGTCCGTATGGGCGACGAACGCCCAGGCCAGGCCGAAGACGCGCGGGTAGCCCTGGAGGTGGCCCTCGGCCAGCTTCGGCAGCTCTCGGTAAAAGCCAGATGGCAGGTCGTCACGGATCTCGCGCAGTTGTTCATCCACGACGTGAAAATTGTCGACCAGCCATTCTGCCGCCGGCGTGATCGTGCGCTCCTCCCGGATGGCCTTGGCAATGGCGCGATACGATTCGAGCAGCACCCGCCCGTTGTCCTCAACGCGCTGCAGCAGCCGGCGACCTTTCCGCGGTGTGGTCGTGACGCGCTGGGCGGCGGCAAGGCTCTCGGCGTGCTGCTCGAGACGCTCGATGCTGAAGAGCTCTGCCCGAATCGGCTCTTCGAGCGTCGGACCGGCAATGGCACCTGAACGGAGTTTGCGCCGGAGGTTCTTGGACAAGTATCCTTTCATCCGGCGACTACGATGTCTTGACGAAAATCAGCGCAAGAAGAAAAAGCACTAGGATAAAATATCATAAATGAGATCCGCTGGGTTGGTTTTGGCAAATGGACGAGGGTTTTTCAAACCACTGCCGACGTCTCGCCAATGCGGAAAATCTCGAGGACTTCATCCACGGAGACCGCGTCGAGGAGTCGAGCGCGGACATAGTCACTCTGCATGAGGCCGGCCGCCCGGCGAAGGGCGCGGGCCTGCGCGCCCGGCGTCGCCTCGGCGGGAGTGAGGATGAGAAGGACAAGGTGGACCGGGCGGCCGTCAGGAGCCTGGTAATCGATCCCTTGGCGATGGCGGGCGAACGCGGCGCGAGTTCCTTTGAGCCCCGGCACCCGGGCATGGGGGACTGCAAGGCCCCCCGAAATCGAGGCCGGTACCGCCCTCTCGCGCTTCAGGACAGTGTCGATCGCGGTCTCGGGGTCGATACCATCGGCGGCTCCGCATGCCTTTCGCACCAGGAACTTGATGAGATCGGTGCGGTCCCGGATGTCCGGATCGAGCACCACGGTCTCTGCGCTGAGGACCTCCGAGATCGAGACCGTACGCGTTGGCTCGAACTCGTCCCGGATGTCGCCGATGAGTTCCTCGACGATGTCTTCAAGGGTGAAGATGCCGACCTCAGCGCCCGCTGAGTTCAGGACGACCCCCATGTGCTCGCCGGCGTTCTGGAGCTTGCGGAGCGCAACTTCCAGGAGCATGTCCTCCGGGATGCGGAGGAGCTTGTGGCTCTCGCGGAGCAAGTCCGGCGTCTTCCCTGCTAAGAGGTCGAGCGCGATCGTCTTCGTGTGAATGAAGCCCGCGATCGATCCGCGCGGCCCCTCCCGGAGCGGAAAGCGAGACAGCCGCTTCTCGATGATGATGGAGGCGTTTTCCGGCCAGGGGCGAGAGGGATCGAGGAAGGCCACCTTCTCGAGGGGAATCGCCACATCCTTGACCCGGAGATCGCCGAAATCGAAGGCGTTCTCGAGAAGTAACAGGTGGTGGAAGCTGAAGCCCCCGCGTTCCTGCGAGGCTCCCAGGATCGACCGCAACTCCTCCTCGGTATAAGTCACCTCGGCCTCGCTAGCTGGCGGGACCTTCAAGAGATGCAGGAGGGCGCGGGATGCGCCGTTCATGACGAACAGGGGAATCGCGAACAGCCGGTAGAATAGCTTGAGGGGCCGGGCGCTGAAAAGCGCCGCGGCTTCCGAGTGCCGGATCGCAATCGACTTGGGAGCAAGCTCTCCTATGAGGATATGAAGAAAGGTGATGAAGAGGAAGGCGGCCGTTAGCGACGCGCCATGAGACGCGGCGGTGGAGAGCCACCCGGGGAGATCGATGAGGCGCTCAAACAGGGGAGCAAATGCCGGCTCGCCGACCCACCCCAGCGCAAGGCTTGCGAGAGTGATCCCGAGCTGGGTTGCCGAGAGGTAGGCGTCGAGGTGGCTGATGATCTCCCGGGCTGCCCTTGCCTTCTCCACCCCCCTCTCGGCCAGCTCCTCGAGGCGAGTCGCCCGCACCTTGACGATCGCGAATTCGGCAAGGACGAAGAATCCATTCAGCAGGACAAGCAGCAGGGCGATGAACACGAGCCCCAGTTCGGTGAGCATCAGGTCTCTCCTTGTTTAAGCGTGGTTTGGCCTCCTGGCGCTTTGATCCTTGGATCTCAAGGAATATCTCTAGACAAGCGAGGACTGAATATAGAAGGTCAGGAAGCGATGGGAGAGTAAAAAAACTCCCAACTTGTCTAGATGTCGGAAATTTTATTCCTTAATACCGTTTATTACCCCTTGAACGGCACTAGGCGGTCCCTGGCGGGATCCCAGAGCTTAAGGCGCAAGCAGCGAACGATCTCGCGCGGGTGGAGGGTGGTGGTGCCGGGATTCTGCAGCTCCTTGATGCCCGCCATGGCTTCAGGCAGGCGGTAAAAGGGAATGCGGGCGTTCAAGTGATGGACGTGGTGATAGCCGATATTGCCGGTGAACCAGTGCAGCCACGGGTCCATCCGGATAAAACTCGAAGAGTTGAGCGCGGCAAACACGTAATCCCACCTGGCGCGACCGCGAAGCTTGACATCCGGGTAATTGTGCTGGGCGTAAAAAAGATAAGCCCCCAAAGCGGTCGCAACCGCCATCGGCACAATCAGCCCCAGCAGCATCACTTTCCAGACAAATACCGCAAGGCAAGCAATCAGACCGGCGTGGAGCCCCAGCGCCAGCGCCGAATCGTAGTGTTCACGGGGATTGTTGAGAAACGAGCGCAGGCACATGCTATAGAGAAAAACCGTCAGGTAGCCAAAGACGATGGTCAAAGGATGCCGGGAAAGCGCGTAAACCAATCGCCTCCGGCGCGATGCCCTGGCGTAGGATTTTACGGTCATCACCGGGAAAGAGCCGATATCGGCTCCAAAGATCCTGGCGGTGTTGCGATGATGGTAGTTGTGCGAGCTGTTCCAGAAGCTCGGCGGATTGAGCGAGAACAGGCCAAAAAGATACATGATGGCAGAGCTCACCCAGGAACGCTGGAGAATCGCGCCGTGCTGGTAGTCGTGGTACAAAATGAAGAAGCGAACCAGCGCCAGCCCTGCCAGGATGCTCGCAGGAATACGAACGATCCACGGTAAATCGACACTCGCCCCCACCCACAGTACAAGCAGCACCGCCATTGTCGACCACAGATGCCACCAACTCAGCCAGCGTTTTTCGCTGGCATACTTCCTGCTCTCCTTGAGGATCACCTTAGCATCACGCATCGGCACCAGCTTTCATATCTCTAAATACTTTTACAATAGTATTATATTTAAAAATCGGAAAAGTGGCCAGTTAATAATCCGAAATGTTGTTCTTACGGGATTTCAAAAACGTGCCGAAGTGGGTCTTCCTCGATAAAACCTTACAATTTTTCCGGGAAGGGACAAGGGATGAGGGGTAAGGGACTTTTATTCAACAGCTCCGAATCCCACCCTGTTGCACGAGACCGGTTGGGCTGGAGATGGAGCGACTGAGGTTCAAGCCGCAATGCGGCCTCCCCGCCGGGATCGGCTCTCGGATGATCGAGGCCCGGCACGGCGGGGAGGCGACCTTGGGATTCGGAGCTTATACCGCCTTTTACGGGGAGCAGCCGGGGATGGGCACCGGCTCCGTAGTTTCCTTGCCGCGGACGGCCAGGGGATGGGCAGAGCCGCCGATGAAGAGGTAGGTCAGGAGGTTGACGACATCGGTGACGTCGACCTGGCCATCGGATGCCTGGCCATCGGGTGGAGGCCAGTCGAGGAGGGCGACGTTCCCCGGATGGCTCGACGCGCCATCGCCGCAGGGGAAGCCCTTGGGCTCGCCGATAAAGAGGACGCCCAGGATGCAGACGGCATCGCTGACATCGAGGGCGCCATCGCCGTTGCAGTCGCCGGGAACCAGACTGCGGACGGGAGGCGTGACGCGCCAGGTGGCCTGGTAAATGTCGAGATTGCGGGTAAAGTATATGATCGAACCATCCTCCGGCCAGCGCGGCGAGATGCGGGGAAAGTATTCCTCTGCACCGGTGTTGATGGGACTCCCCAGGTTCACGGCCTTGCCGAACGGCTCATCGCGAGTCGCGCGTGTCGCGCACCAGATATCAGTGCCGCCCTTGCCTCCGGGGCGAGGATCGAATCCATCAATGGAGTCGCTCCAGAAGAGAGTCAGGCCGTCCGCGGAGATGCTCGGGGCGGACTCAGCGTAAATCGTATTGACCTCTTTGAGATTCCTGACGTTCTGGAAGGGCATGTTCACGGAGCCCCGGGTTGCAACCCAGATATCCCGCAATCCTCTTCCGCCCGGCCGGTCCGAAAGAAAGAAGGCCTCGAGACCATCCGCCGTCAGCGAGAGGCCCCCCTCAAAATACTGGGTGTTTAATCCCTCGACGGGCTGCGCTGCCTCGAAAAGACCATCCCGGCTCTTACGCCTCGCGAAGTACAGGTCTAGATTGCCCGAAGTGTCAGAATGGTAATAAAGCGTCAGCCCATCATCCGAGAGGAAGGAGGGAATTTCCCATTCGCTGGTATTCAGCTCCGCGATGTTCCTCACCTCGGTGAACGGGACAGCCGTGTCAGGCCGGTCAGCAATGTACATGTCATAACTACCATTTCCCCCCGGCCGTGACGAAAAGAACGCCAGCGTCAAGCCATCGCCCGATGGGACCCCCCAACCATCGATATAGGGCGAACTGAACTCGTCTCCGAGACGTTTCACATCCTTGAAGGTTCCCGAAATCTCATGCGCCCTGCCCTCTATGCCGAGTGCCAAAAATAATGTCCCTGCCACTGCAGTCATACTTTTGAATTTTTGTTGGTTCATGTCCTGTCTCCTTGAAAGAGTTGAAAGATCCGCGCCTCCCAGCAAGGCCTCGGCTTTCTCGGAGAGCTCGCTGGCCAGATCGAGCTTTCCTTGGGCCTCGAGCGACTTGCTCAAGAGGGCATAAGCCGATGGATCGTTTGGATTTTTTGCGAGGACTGCCGCGACCAGCGTTTCGATTTCCTGGAAGATCTCTGGTTCCGCTGCTGTAGTCCTGTTCGTCGTAGCTTGTCTTCTTGACCAGCGGTCCCGGATCAGCGCCCATCCCAACCGGATCTGCGCGGCGTTGTCGTCCGGATAGAACTGGAGCGCTTTTCTCGCGGCGGCGACCGCTTCTCCGGTCCGCCCGGATATTTCAAGCTTCAGAAGCAGCGATTGGTAGGCGGCGGCAATCCAGAGAGCCATCCGGTCCCGGTCGCCGGAGCGCTCCAGCGTCTCGTGGAAAAGTTCCTCCGCTCTCTCGGGGTTCCCCTCGAGGAGATAGGACTTGCCGAGCAATAAGAGCGGCTCGAGGAAATCGCCCCAGAGCCTCTGCGACAAAGTGCGGGCGGCCCAGAAGTCGCGCTTGGCGCCTTCAAAGTCCCGCGTTTCCATGAGAACCACGCCGCGTCCGAGGAGATTTTCGATGGAAGATCCCAAAAAAAGCTCCCGTTTCAAGCTCTCCTCCATACTCAGGAGCTGCGTGTAGGCAGCGGCGGCATCCTTCCAGGAACAATTCTTCATGGCCACGTGGGCGCGGAGCCAGGCCCCGCCCCAGCGGTCGCCGGGATCGATCGCTTTAGAAAGAGGCGCCGCCTGAGTTTGATTGCCGGCCGCTTCGAGCTCCGAGAGCAGGGCCTTCGCCGGCAGGAAACCCGGATTTCTCCGGAGACACTCCTGGAGGTCCGCGATCCCCCCGGCGTCGTTCCCCAGGAGGCTCAGGCCCTTCGCCCGGTAGTGATACCCCTCGAACCGATCGGGCAGCGCGGCGATCTCGGCAGTCAATTCGGCGACCGCCTCCTCCGCGACCCGCTTGCCGCTGCCGCTCAGGAGATCCTGGTATCGCCGGGGAAGGAGGTCGGCGCTCTCCAAACCTCCCCGGTTTTTTGTCGAGAGCACCCATTCGCTCCGGAGGAGCTTCATCGCCGCCGCGACGACCTTCTTCTCGTAGTCTTGAGCCAGGTAAAGCCGCGAGGTCTCGCGCTCGATCCGCAGCCTCCAGGCCAAGGCGCCCAAGGCGAGGAGAAGGATCGAGACCCCCGCGGCCAGAAGCAGCTTCCTCCGGTGGCGGTAAACTCGCCGAACCCAAAGCTCCCAAGTAGTTGGCGGCCGCGCCTCGACCGGGTCGCCGCGCGCAAAGCGCCTCAAGTCCTGCGCCAACGCCTCGGCGGTGCCGTAGCGGCCGGCGGGATCCTTCCTCAGGCACTTGAGGACGATGGTCTCGAGGTCCTTCGGGATCCGCCGGTTCAGCTTCCTCGGCTCCACCGGATCGCGCTCGATGATCTGGCTGAGCGTCTCCTCGTTGTCCTTTCCCCGGAACGGCGGCCGCAAGATGAGCATCTCGTAGAGCGTCGCGCCCAGGGAATAGACGTCCGTGCGGTGGTCGATGGGGATCTTCTTCCGCCGCGCCTGTTCGGGGCTCATGTAGAGGGGCGTGCCCACCATGTCGCCAGAAAGGGTGAGGCTCTCTTCTCCTTCTATT
>JACQVS010000236.1 GCA_016209605.1 Planctomycetota bacterium | reverse complement strand
GAACAGGGGTATTTAGGATTAAGAATTAAATTCATGAATCTGAGTCTTCTTCTTTAAAACGGAGATAGTTTATGGATCTTTGCGGCTCTTGCGAAACCAGGCTGGAAGATGGCGTAACCAAGTGTCCAGCATGCGGATCTGACCTGAAGCGGCCAGGAACTTTTTTAGAGCTGTGCGGCTGGGTTGTCATCGTCATGTCAATGGTTCCCTTTGCCCTCGGAATCCATATCGTGACGCAAAAAGATTATACCGGTCTGATCATCGGAGCTCTGACTCTGTTTGCCGGATCCCTAATGGTAGTTTATGGACGGATCAAGGCAAATAGCTCTGCCAATCCGGTCAAAGCCCCGGCAGCCCTGGATTCTGCTCCTCAAAAGCCGCTTCAGGCAACTAAAAAATAATTAGTTTCTATTAAAACAAGTCCCTCCTGGACTTGTTTTAATTTAAAATAAGGGCATGTATCGTTCGTACAGCGTTATTCTCATCCTCATTCTGGGGCTTGGCTTGCTTACCTGGGCGGCATCCATGGTCGTCAATCAAACCATCCGGGGCTGGTTTGAAAGGGACATGGCCTTGCGGGCCCAGCTTGCCGTCAGCGGCGCCCGGATGGCGTTGATCTTCTGCTGGCGCCAGGGGAACCAGGAGGAGATCCGTAAACTGCTCACGGCGATAACTCATGACGATCGGATCATGGCGGCCGCGGCCTGCGATGCGAACCTGTCCGTGGTGTCAAAAACGGCCGATTTTCCGGACCAGATCTCGCTCGTGGAAATCGGGCACAGGGTTCGGCCCATGGCAAATTCACCCCCCGAGGAATGGAAGGAGTGGCAATCCATCGCAGATCTCTCAGGAGGAAAGGTCCATGTCAGCGCCATCCCGCTGTTCGATGACCGAACGCCGCTTGGTTTTGTCGCCTTGATCCACGACATGAGTTATATCGACCGGCGCGAGGCACGGACCCAGCAATTCCTCCTCATCGCCTTCGCGGTGCTGGCAGTTGCAGCCTCGGTGGTGACATTGATCGTCGCCAAGCTTTCCTGGAAAGGCTGGACCCGCGAAATCCGCCGATTGCTGAGGGGGGGCGTCCCGATCTTTCAGGCCGGTTCCAAGCGGGCGGAGTTCCACCCGTTGCTTCGCGATGTCCGCGACCTGGTCGAGCAGATCTCGGCTGATAAGGAAATGGATGGCCATGGTGGGGCCTGGACCCCACAAAGGCTGAAGCAGACCTTGAGCCATAACCTCGAGGGGGAACGCATCATCATCGTGGCCAACAGGGAGCCGTATATCCACCAGAGGGACAGCGATGGCCGGGTCACGATCCTCAACCCTGCGAGTGGACTGGTCACCGCCCTGGAGCCGGTGATGCGAGCGTGCTCTGGCGTCTGGATCGCCCATGGGAGCGGCTCTGCCGACCGCGAGAATTCCGACTCGTGCGGCAGGCTTCGAGTTCCTCCTGGCGAAGAATCCTACCTCTTGAGGAGGATCTGGTTGTCACCTGAAGAGGAGAAAGGCTATTACTATGGATTCGCCAATGAAGGGCTCTGGCCGCTCTGTCACATCGCCCACAACCGGCCGGTCTTCCGCAGCGAGGACTGGAAGCATTATCTGGCGGTAAATCAAAAGTTTGCAGACGCCGTCTGTGAGGAGGCCAGCGGAGAAGATCCGATCATCCTGATGCAGGATTATCATTTTGCACTCGCTCCATATATACTTCGCGAGCGACTCCCCCATGCTACCATTATCACCTTCTGGCACATACCTTGGCCTAACTCGGAAAGCTTCGGCATCTGTCCTTGGCGGCAGGAGCTATTACAGGGTTTGCTCGGAAGCAGCATAATGGGATTCCACACCCGCTTCCACTGCAACAACTTCATTGAGGCGGTGGACCGTTTCCTCGAGTCGCGAATCGACCGCGAGGAGATCGCCGTGATCCACAAGAAAAGAAAAACCCTGGTGCGGCCGTACCCGATATCCGTCGAGTGGCCAAACCGCCTGATCAGTGGCTTGCCATCTCAGGTCGAATGCCGGGCAGCGGTTTTGAAGGAATTGAATTTGAATCCGGATGCCCTTATCGGTGTCGGAGTCGACCGCCTCGATTACACCAAGGGAATCGAAGAGCGATTTCTGGCCATTGAGCGACTGCTGGAGCGCTTTCCGGATTTTCGTGAAAGGTTCACTTTTATCCAGCTGGCGGCGCCCAGCCGATCCGCCATCGAGAGGTATCGCCAGCTAGATGAATCGGTACAGAGGCTCGCCGATCGCATCAACTCACGCTTCGCCGGGAACAACTACCGCCCCATCGTCCTGCTACGTGCCCATCACGGCCATCCCATCATCTTCCGTTATTATCGGGCTGCCAACCTGTGCTACGTGAGCAGCCTGCATGATGGCATGAATCTGGTAGCCAAAGAGTTCGTCTCTGCGAGGGATGATGAAAAGGGAGTACTCGTTCTCAGCCAGTTCACCGGCGCGTCGAGAGAGCTCACCGAGGCTCTCATCGTCAATCCTTACGATCTCGAGCAGGCTAGTGAGGCGCTCGCCAACGCGTTATCCATGCCTCCTCTCGAGCAGCAGGATCGCATGCGGGCCATGCGGTCGCTCCTATCCCACTTCAACGTCTACCGCTGGGCCGGGCGCATGCTTATCGATGCCGCGCAATTGCGCAAGCAGGAGCGGCTCTCCGGCCGGCTGGTTCATCGTTTCGAAGGCACCGAGTTGGTCACGTGATGAAGTACGTTCTCGCAAGAAAAGCTGGGACTGGCCATCTCATTTTTTAGAATTTGCGGACAGATCCAAAGAGGCGATACAGGAGGATACCCATCATGAGAGGAAATTCGGGAATTGTGAAGGACCCTCCGGGTCGGGTGATCATCGTTTCCAACCGGCTGCCTGTGACGGTTGTCATCGAGGGGCAGGAGGTGAAGGTTGTGCCCAGCAGCGGGGGCCTGGCGACCGGGCTAGGCACGCATCACGAGCGCTCTGGTGGCCTCTGGATCGGGTGGCCCGGAGATCTCCACAACCTCAAGCCCGAGCAGCGCTCGGAGATCATCGCCAAGCTTTCCGCCCAGCGCTACTTGCCGATCAGCCTCACGAAGGAGGAAGTGGAGCGCTATTACTACGGGTATGCAAACGGGATCCTCTGGCCGCTGTTCCACTACTTGCTGGACCGCATGCCCCACGAATCCTCCGGCTGGGAAGTTTATCAACAAGTCAACCGCCGGTTTGCTGATATCGTCGCTTCCCACCACCAAAAGGGGGACTTGATCTGGATCCACGATTACCATCTTTTTCTGCTGCCCGAACTTCTCCGGCAGCGGATTCCGGAGGCCCACATTGGATTTTTCCTCCATATTCCCTTTCCCTCGACGGAAATATTCCGGATTCTCCCTCGGCGCGCGGAATTGCTTCGGGGAATTCTAGGCGCCGACCTGATCGGATTTCATACCCCTTCTTACTTGCGGCATTTTTCCATGTCTCTCCTGCGCATCCTGGGGATCGAGGCCGAGATCGACCGCATTTGGCAGGAGGGCCGCGAGGTGCGTTTGGGGATCTACCCCATGGGGATCGATGCGTCCCGTTTCGAGTCCTACGCCCAGGATCCCGAGCTCAAGGCCGAGGCGGAAACCATCCGCAAGGAGCAACTGGGGGCGAAGATTTTGCTTGGCATCGACCGCCTAGATTACACAAAAGGGATACCGCGGCGGCTTCTTACGTTCGAGAAGCTGCTCGAGCGGGAGACGGCCCTCCGGGAACGCGTGCGATTCATCCAGGTGGCTACCTTGTCGCGAACCGAAGTCGAAGCGTATGGAGCGTTCAAGGAAAGCGTGGACGAGATCGTCGGGCGCATCAACGGTAAATTTGGGACGGCAAGCTATGTGCCCATCCATTATGTTAACCGGTCCTTGACCCAGAGGCAGCTCGCTCCGCTTTACATGGCCGCGGATGTGATGCTGGTGACGCCGCTTCGCGATGGCCTCAACCTGGTGGCCAAAGAGTTCGTCGCCTGCAATTCCAGTCTGGATGGCGTTCTCATCGTGAGCGAGTTCGCCGGGGCTGCGGTTGAGCTCGCAGAGGCCCTGGTGGTGAATCCCTATGATCTGGACGGCGTCGCGGAGGCGATAAAGAAGGGCCTTGACATGGCTCCGGAAGAACGATCTTCCCGGATGAAAGCCATGAGGGAAAGGGTGCGGGCGCATGATATCCACTGGTGGGCCAATCGGTTCATGGAGGATTTGTCTTGCGTCCAGGAAAGGGAGCGAAGATTCATTCGCGAATTGAGGATGGATGAGCTGGAAGCAATCAAGGAGCGCATCCAAGTGGCGGATCAGGTGGCCTTCTTTCTCGATTATGATGGGACGCTTTCACCATTTGTGACCCGTCCCGAACTGGCGGCCCCGGATGTCAGCCTTCTTGAACTCCTCGACCAGCTTTCCAGGCAGCCAGGTATCTCGGTGCACTTGGTGAGCGGGCGGGAGCGGATTTCCATCGAGCGCTGGTTCGGCCATCTGCCCATCACCATTCATGCCGAGCACGGCCTCTGGTCCAGGTCTCCCGGCAGAGCCGAGTGGATCCAGAACCTGGCGGTTTCCTGCGATTGGAAGGAAAAAGTCCGTCCCATCCTGGAAGAATTCATCAGGGGTACCCCGGGTTCTTTCGTCGAGGAGAAATCCGCCGGCCTGGCGTGGCACTACCGCAACGCGGATCCGATCTTCGGCGCCGCGCAGGCAAAGGAGTTGCGCCTTATCCTGTTCGGGCTCCTCAGCAATACGCCGGTGGAGGTGATCGCCGGAGAGAAGGTAGTGGAAGTGCGTTCCCAAGGCATCCATAAAGGCAGCATTGTCTCTCGAGTGCTTGTGACCCAAGGAGAAAAAGTTTTGGCGGTGGCGATCGGCGATGACCGCACCGATGAGGAATTGTTCGCCGCCCTCTCGCCGGATTCCATCGCCATTCACGTCGGTTTCGGTCCGAGCCGCGCCCCCTACCGGCTCGCCAGTCCGGCCGCGGTGCGCTCCTTCCTCCGCTCCATTCTTTCGGCTCGAGTCGTCCAGTGAAGCGGTCGCAAACTACCGTCCGCAATGGCCGCTCAGGCTGGCAGGAAGGCCGTCTGGGGAGTTTCGCTTCGATGTTCGTTGGTAACACTTCAAAACATTCCAGGAAGTGGTAATTCAATGTTTAATCCATTCCGGGAAAAAAAGTCATTTTCATGGATCCTCCCTTTTATCATCGCGGTTTACCTTCCCGGAGCGGGGCCCTTTGCCGACGAAAGAACTCTTTCGAATCCCCAGGCCGGAGCGGCCGCTCCTCCGCCTCCATCAAAGCTGGAGGACAAGGCGCTCCAGGACCGGGCGCTTCTTCTGCAAATCGAGATCGCGGAGACGGAGAAGACCCTGGAGGGGGAAAGGAAAGCTCTCGTCGCCAACCGCGAGTTTTTGGATTCACGCCGAGCCCGATTGAGCGAACTCAAGTTACCGGTTCCCGCTCCCCCTCCGCCCCTGAAGGAAGGAGCGACGGCGGTTGAGGCCGCCAAAGCCTTTCAAAGCCACCGGGAGGCGAGGGCCGCCCTCCTCTACGACAGCCTGAGAATTCTCGATGAGCTACAAGGAGGGCTCAAAGAGCGGCTCAAGCGCCTGGAGGCGGCGCAAGCTGCCGCGAAGAGCCTGGAGGATCTCATCATGGAGCTTCAGCCGGTGGCCATTGAGCTCGAGCGCCGGATCGCCGCCGGGAGCCTTCCAGCGGTAAAGCCGCCGGAGAGTTTCTCCGCCGCGGGGCTTGTACAGCGCCGCTCGCGAATCGGCGAATGGATTCAGGATTTCCAGACAGAAGCTCTCTCGATCCAGGGGGAGCTGCAGGCGCTCCCGGATCGCATCCAGGAGGCTCAAGCTTCTGTCTCGGAGGCGCAGCGCCTTCTGGCCGAAGCTTCACGTGCCTATATCGAAGAACGGAAGCGCGAGGACATC
This sequence comes from Planctomycetota bacterium, assembly GCA_016209605.1. Classification (GTDB taxonomy): domain Bacteria; phylum Planctomycetota; class UBA8108; order UBA8108; family JACQVS01; genus JACQVS01. The sequence goes on along the minus strand of JACQVS010000236.1, from coordinate 10,979 downwards.
GCCAAGGAAATTGCCGGCAAGGACCCATCGAGCCTGGCGGCCCTGTTCCTAGCTTCGGAGAGCGAGCGGGCGAGACTCTACGAGTCCTTCTCTCTGGCGAAGAAGGATATCGATGAGGCCCTCGGCGCCTCGGGTAAAGCCGCCGAAGAGCTCCAAGCCCTGGCTCCTCCCAATCCGGAGAAGATAGCCATCGAGTCTTCCGTGGACCGTGTGGCCGCGGCGGAGAGGACGCTCAAGGCCGCCGAGGAGACCGCCGCTTATTACGGCCTGCGGGCGAAGTCCCTCGGCCTGGAAAAAACGGCGCTGGAGCAGCTCTTGGAGAAGGCGGCTGCCGCCTTCAAGGAAGCGGCTGTTCTGGATGAAAACCTCCTTCGGATGCAAGTCATGGCCGACCGGCTGGGATCCCTAGTGCGCGATGGGAAGCTCCCCGCTGAAACCTTGCCGGCTAAGGTCAAGCCGGAAGCGCTGAAGGCTCTCCGCGCCGGACTCGCGAAAGCCAGCGCCGGATTCGCCGCCTGCGAAAAAACTTCGCGCGCCCGCCTGGAGCAGCTGCCGGCGTTGACCAAAGAGGCGCTTGCGGCCGTCACCGCCGAGCGTGACAGGATTCCCGGGCTCCGCGACGCTTACCTCGCAGCGAAAGAGAGCGCCCGGTTCATCCAGGAAGTTGAAGGACTGGAAACTCCAGAGGTCATAAAACGGTTCGAAGAAGCGTTCGAGGGGCGGAAAGATGGAGAGGGCAATATCGGCGAGGCCCGCAGGCGGGTTCAGAAGGAGGAGACCGCGATTGAGATCGCTGAGTCTCAGCTCCGCAAGCTCGAGGATCCGCTCTTCCGTAACGCCCAACTGCAGAATCCCGGGAAGCGGCAGGAGATTCTGGAGAGGCTGTCCAGGATCGCAAGCGCTGCCAAGCTGGCGGAAGGGCCGCCGGGGACTCCGCCCGTTGCCGCTCCCAAACCCGCTGCCTCGGAGCCCGGGAGGACGGCCGCCGATGAAAAGACGGCCCCGCCCCAAGGTTCTCCAGCCAACCTGGTCGCCACCCTCGAGGCCAACGCCAACTCCCTTTCCAGCCGGGTTCGCGTCCTGGAGCAGAGAACGCGCCAAAGGGCAGAACTCTCCCGGCTTCTCGGCCGTCTAGGAGAGGCCCTCGCCGAACTGATCAAAGAGTATTCTGAAACCATCGAGCTGGCCAACCGAGCCTACGGGGCGGCGCTGGTCCTGCAAGCGCGCGCCAGCGTGGAGCAGCTGAAGGATGATGAGCTCAACAAAAAAATCACCCTTTCCCTTGACCGCGATCGGATCGTCAACTTCGAAATGGAGCTGGCCGGGCTCCAGAAGCGCCGCGGCGCGCTCGACAATCGGGTCAATGGGTTCAGGGATGAAGAGGAGAAGGAGGGCATGAAGCGCGGGCTTCTGTCCAGTGTGCTCGCCGTCGAAGCGCGGAAGCTGGAAGCCTACCGCAGGATCGATGAGCTTCAGGCCAGATTCGACCTCGATCCGTCAAAGCTTTCCGATATCGAGGCCAAGAGGCTGGACCAGGAGGTCATCCGCCGAATGGAAGATGAGCAAGCCTGGTTCGAGCTGATCCTCGGGCTTTTCCATTCCGACCGGGCCATGGAGCTGGAGCAGCTGTTGCATGGCTATTACCGAGACCTCATCATCCTGGAAAAGAAGCTCGAGAACATCGAGGCACAAAAGTCCGAAACGGACAGGTTGATCCGGCTTGCCGAGGAGGAAAGGACGATGATCATGGAGATGCTGCCGATTCCTAAAACGGAGCTGGTCATCCTTAAGGCCGAGGATGCGGCGGCACGCATCCGGGCCGGCCTCAACAAGCCGACCAATGAGACTCTTCTCGCTGATTTCCAGGCGGCCGGACGGGAGCCGCCACAGGCGCCAGCGGTGATCGATCCGGATGCTCTCGAGCCCGCCGCCGACCGCCTTTTCGATTCACGCATGCGCGTGTACGCCACCGAGATATGGGTTCGCGACCTGGAGCGCCGCCTCTCGCGTCTGGGGATCGATGGGGAGGTCGCCATCCATCGGGACAGCCTGGGGGCTCATGAAGCCCGAAGCGATGCCCTGCTCCGGGAAATCAAGAGGCTCTCGGGCCAAACCGCCGAGGATCTCCAGAACCTCGATCCCGGCGAGAATCCGGAGACCGAAGCCGATAAGATTCGCTTCCTGAATGGGGAAATCGGCTTGATCCGCTCCGAGAGGTTGAAAGCGCTGATCAGAGCCGGAGCGATGGCCGTCTTCAGCTTGATCGCCATACCTCTGGCCGCGCTCCTTCTCGTGCGAGTCACCGGAAAACTGGGAAATCGCATCGTCAAAAAAGTACGCGAGGGCGGCGATGAAGGGTCCCTCGAGCGCGAGCAGCGCGCGCGAACTCTGGTCACGGTTTTCAAGGCGACCTTGACGACGGTGGTCTCGGTGGTCGCAGGGATTTACATGCTCAAGCAGTTCCGCATCGATGTGACGCCCATCCTCGCCTCGGCTGGGGTGGCGGGCCTTGCAATCGCTTTCGGGGCGCAAACCCTTATCCGCGATTTCTTCGCGGGATTCTTCATGCTTCTTGAGAACCAGTACAAGATCGGCGATGTCATCAAAATCGGGGATACCGGAGGGGTGGTAGAACGGATCACCCTGCGGCTCACGGTCCTACGCGACCTGCAAGGCGTTGTCCACTTCATCCCCAACGGGACGGTCCAGCAGGTAAGCAACATGACGAAGGGCTGGTCGCGGGCGGTGCTCGAGATCGGCGTCGCTTACAAGGAGGATGTCGACCAGGTCATGAAGGTGCTCCGCCGGGTCGGCGAGGAAATGCGCGGAGACCCGGTCTTCGGCCCCAAGCTGTTGGAGGCTCCAGAGGTGCCGGGCGTCGAGCAGTTCGGCGACAGCGCCGTAACGGTCCGAATGCTTTTCAAGACGCGCCCCGGCGAGCAGTGGAACACGGCGCGCGAGGCTCGCCGGCGCATCAAGCAGGCCTTTGATGCGGCGGGCATCGAGATCCCCTTCCCCCAGCGGGTGGTTTATCACATCTATCCGAAGGGCAAAGGCTCGGCTCCTGAGCTGGAGCGGCCCGGCACCGATCCCAAAGCGGGGGATTGAGGCGCGGGCGGCGGCACGGTGGGGACGTTTCCTACCACCTTTGCCGGGGTCTTTTATCCGCGCGGGAAATTCGGTCAAGTCCCTGTCCTCTCTTCGAAGATCTGGAGAATCCCCTGTAATGGAATGATGAGCCAATCCGGCCGGTTGTTGAGCTCATAGCCGAGCTCGTAAACGGCTTTATTGAGGACATAAATGTCCAGAAGCAACTTCAGTTCTTCCTGGCCTCGAGGCAGGAAGGCCGCATTGCCGGCGCGTTCCAGATACGCCTTCAAATAGATCACGCCCGCCACCTGGTGCCAGAGGCGCGCCCAAGGCTCCAGCTTGGAGAGGCTCTCCTGGTTCACGTTGCCGCGCTCCACTTGCTTGTACAGGGCGGCGTAGGCGGCGTAGTGAAAAGAGCGCAGCATTCCTGCGACATCCCGCAACGGCGACCTCTTGAGGCGCCGTTCGCTCAAGGAATGGGCGGGCTCGCCCTCGAAGTCAATGATCAAGAAATCTTTGCCGGTATAGAGAACCTGCCCGAGATGGAAATCGCCGTGGCAGCGGATTCGCAAAGCGGTGAGGCGCGGACCGAGAATGGCTTGGAAACGCTTGAGGATCTCAGGCTCCAAGCTGGCGACTCTCTGCGCTAATTGAATGGTGCCCTCCGGCAGATCCTTCAAGCTCGTTTGCAAGAGCCGCATGTTCTCCGTCGTCTGGTTGCGCAAGGATTGGTAAAGCGAGCGCTGGTAGTGGGGGGTGAATGGCTCCGGAGCGAACGCCATGTCCTCCCCTGCCGATCCCAGCGCCAGGTGGAGCTCGGCGGTCCGCTGGCCCAGCAGGCGCGCCGATTCCGCGTAAGTTCCGATCAATTCTTCTCCCCATGATGGGACCTCCACTCCGATCAACTTCGCCAGGGAACCTTCGGCCTGCGAGACCTCCTGAGTTCCCTTCGGAGATGATTGGACCCGCTCATAATATCGGCTGAGGGAGTCCAAGGAGTATTCCCAGGCATCCTTCGAGTTCGCGACCAGGCCGTGAATGACGGCGAGGGTCATCTTCTCGTATTTATCGCTTTGATATTCGATGGCCCCCGCCAGGGGAGGAGCGTTCGGAAAATTTCTAGAAGTCAGAAAGCGGCCGATTTCAAGATCTGGATTGATCCCTTCCTCGAGCCGGCGAAAAAGCTTGAGGATCAGCCGGTCTCCGAAGATCACCGCGGTGTTGCTCTGCTCCGCTTTGCCGATTGAAGGCTCGAGATGCCTGGAGTCATCGCCTCTAAGTCTGCGCATATAAGGTGTATGGGTTGTCAGCAATTTCCCCGAAAGGCCTTTCAAATTTCGCCGCCTAGAGATGGATTCCATCAAGACGCTGCAGAACTCCTTGCCTGCACAGGCGTCGAAGAGGAGGCCTTCCAGGTTCAGTCCGGTGATGAGCAAGCGAGCCACCACCATGTGGGGATGGCGCTGGGAGAGATCCTCCGCTTCTTGTCCCGATGCGAAAGCCAGAGGAAGAACGTAGGCTTCAGGATCCCCTTGGACGTAATCCACGTGGAGAATGGAGATGAGCGCCCGGCCGGAACCGAGCGGTATGGGTATGATCTCCTCAAAAGATAGCGCCTTGACGTTCCTGGCCTTGCCGCCGAACCAGCGCTGGCCCTTGATATAGTCTTGAAGGATGTCTTCCAGTTGGGCTCTGGCCTTTTCCCTGAAGACCGTTTCCCAGCGATCCGGCACGGTGAGCGTGCGCAATCCGCCGGAGATGGAGGTGGTCGGGGCGGTCTTCACTGGGGCCGGGGAGCCGGACTCGATGGAAAACCAGGAGAAGGAGTGGGGCCCAAGCGTGAGAAAATAGGGCTGCTCCCCTATGCGGGGAAACTCCGTCCGCCCGAAAATTTCGACAGGAACTTTCTGCTTGAAGGATGAAAGATCCAGCTCCACGGGCTGCGTGAAGCGCGACAAGTTGGCCACCACCAGAACACGCTCTTCCTGGTGGCGGCGAACGAAGGCGAGAATCTTTCGGTTCTCAGGATGCAAGAATTCAAGCGTTCCCAAGCCGAACGCTTTCCAGCGCTTACGCAACGCCAGAATTCTTTTCATCCACCAGAGAAGGGAGTGGGGATTGCTTCGCTGCGCCTCCACGTTGACCGCTTCGTAATGGTACTCGGGATCGACGATGATGGGCAAGTAGAGGCTCTGAGGATTTGCCCTCGAGAAGCCGGCGTTTCGGTCGGAGCTCCATTGCATGGGCGTCCGCATCCCGTTGCGGTCTCCGAGATAAATGTTCTCGCCCATGCCAATCTCGTCCCCGTAATAGAGAACCGGCGTTCCGGGCAAGGACAAAAGAAGGCCGTTCAAAAGCTCGATTTTTTTTCGGTCATTTCCAAGGAGAGGGGCCAGCCGCCGGCGGATTCCCAGATTGATGCGTGCCCTTTTTTGGCTAGCGTAAGTGCGGTACATGTAATCGCGCTCTTCGTCCGTCACCATCTCGAGGGTCAGCTCATCGTGATTGCGCAGGAACAGCGCCCATTGACAAGTCTCGGGGATCGGCGGCGTCTGCTCCAGGATATCGACGATGGGAACGCGGTCTTCCATCCTCACGGCCATGAACAGTCGCGGCATGAGCGGGAAGTGGAAGGCCATGTGGCACTCGTCTCCCTTCCTCGATCCGAAGTAAGCCACCGCGTCCTCCGGCCACTGATTGGCCTCTGCGAGCAGCATGCGGTCGCCGTACTTTTGATCCACGTGCTGGCGTATATTTTTCAAAAAATCGTGCGACTCGGGAAGGTTTTCGCAGTTCGTCCCATCCCGCTCGTACAAGTATGGCACGGCGTCCAGTCGAAGGCCGTCAACCCCCATGTCCAGCCAGAAATCCAGCACCTTGAGGATCTCTTTGTGCACCAGGGGATTGTCGTAGTTCAAGTCGGGCTGATGGGAGTAGAACCGATGCCAGAAATAAGCGTTGGCCACCGGGTCCCACGTCCAGTTGGAGTTCTCGAAGTCTTTGAAAATGATGCGGGCATCCTTGAACTTTTCGGCGCTGTTGCTCCAGACGTAAAAATCCCTCCACTTGTCTCCAGGTTTGGCCCGGCGTGAGAGCTGAAACCACGGATGCTGCTCCGAGGTGTGGTTGATGACCAGCTCGGTGATGATTCGCAATCCCCGCTCGTGGGCTTCGCGAAGAAAGACCTTGAACTCGGCCAAGGTGCCGTAGTCGGGATGGATGGAGTAGTAATCGGAAATGTCGTAGCCATCATCTTTCAGCGGCGAAGGGTAGAACGGCAGCAGCCAGATCGCCGTGATCCCGAGATCCTGGAGATAATCGAGCTTCTCCGTGAGCCCGACGAAGTCGCCCATGCCATCCCCTTTTTTGTCGTAGAAGGCCCGGACGTGAACCTCGTAAATAATGGCCTTTTTGTACCAGTGCGGATCTTTATCGAGCTGAAAGCTTACGTTCTTGTTCACGGTGAGTTGAAATGTTATGTCGTCCCTGTGGGGAGGTCAAGGATTAGGAAGAGCCCTTTCCTCTGATGGACGGATCAGTCGGCTCCTGCCAAGAGGCTGCAGTTCAACTATAATATGTCCATGTTTGCAAATCGTGCCTTGGGCTTCCAGCCCGCCGCCGGCCTCATCGGCCTCGTCGTCTTGATCGCCACCTTCTTCGGCATGCGTCGCGGCGTGTGGCCCTTCACCACCCACGTCTACGACTTCGTCTGGTGGTCGACCATCGTCTTCTTTGATGGGTTGGTCTGGTGGCGTCGCGGCCGGTCGCCGCTGGCGGCTTCGCCGCGGCGGTGGATGCTCCTGTCCCTCTGGTCTGTGGTCTTCTGGTTCTTTTTCGAACTCATCAACCTGCGCCTCCACAACTGGTACTACATCAACGTCGCTCCGGACACCTTCGCGCGCTGGTGGGGGAGTTTCGTCGCCTTCGCGACCGTTCTGCCTGGGGTCCTTTTATGCGCCGAACTCCTCGGCGCCGGCTGGAGAGTTGGGAAATCATCCCCGGGAAAGCTGCCGACCTGGTGTTTGAACGCGTGTGTCGGCGTCGGAGTGGTCTTTTTCATCTTGCCGCTCATCTGGCCCAGGAATTTTTACCCCCTGGTTTGGGGGGGCGTGTTCCTTTTCCTCGATCCACTCAACTACCGCGCCAGCGCTTTCTCTTTCTTAGGCGAGATCGAGTGCCGGCGTTTCGGTGCCATCGGGCGAATTCTCGCTGCCGGCCTGCTCTGTGGCCTGTGGTGGGAGCTGTGGAACTACTGGGCGCGCGTCAAGTGGATATACACCGTCCCTTTCTTTGAGGATCAAAAGCTTTTCGAGATGCCCATTCTCGGATTCCTGGGATTTCCGCCCTTCGCCCTGGAGTGCGTTGCGTTGGCGGCGGCCCTGGAGCGTCTTGGATTCATTCCTGGCACCGCGCCGCGCCGGTCCAGCCCATTATCCGGGATGGCCGCCATGGCGGCGGCTCTTGCCCTCTCCGGAATTGCACTCCCGTATATGGACCGCGGGACTTTTGCTTCGACGTATCCCTATCTCGAGGACTTCCGCGAAATCGACCTCGGCGTGCGGGGCCGTCTCGAAGAAGAAGGCGTCCGGGACGGCTTTCAGCTCCTCGAGCGAGCCGGCCGGGGAGATCCCGCGCTGGCGCCGTGGCGGCATTTCATTGAGCTCTCCATGCTCGAGGGCATCGGCCCGGAAACGGCGCGCGCCTTGAAGAGCTGCGGCATCGAGAGCGTTTCCGTCCTGGCCCTGGCGAGGGATGAGGAGTTGCACTCCTGCCTGGCCCGGCAGCCGCTGCGCCATCAGCCGAGCCGGGCGGAAATCCGGGTTTGGATCCGCGACGCCAAAAAGACGGAGTCCCAGGCGGGGGAATGACCCGTCTCTGTCATGACTGTCCGCAGGTCAGCGCATTGAAGGGCGTCGCGGATCAGATCTTGATCCAGGCGCTACTCCTGCTGCTTTCAATGATCCTATCACAGAGCTCGAGTTCGCGCAGCCCGCTCTTGAACGTGGCGTAGTTGACGTCGCCGCCGGTCTTACCTTCGAGGATGCGCCCGTAGAATTCCTTGTACAGCTGCTTGAAGGTGTCAGGGAATCCTTCGTTGTGACCGCCAGGATAACTGATGATCGCGCGAGCCTCGGCATGAACCAGCGAGGGATCCTTCAAGAGAGACTCGTTCGGCTTGTCGCGATTGCCGATCCAGAGCTGATTCGGAATCTCGGAATCAAACGCGACGGCCTTCTTGGAACCGTCCAGCTCGAAATAGAGCCGGTTCTTTCGTCCGGCTGAAACTTGGCTCACCGTGAGCGCACCGCGCGCGCCGTTCGAGAACCTAAACAGGACCGTCGCATAGTCCTCGGTGTTGATCGGCATTTCCTCATAGTCCTCCGGTTTGAGCAGTTTGCCCGAATAGGTCTCGATCGGCTTCGAGGGCTTCTTGCGTTTCTTGTGTATGGTCGCGAAATCGGCGAACACCTCGACGATCTTGACGCCTGAAATATGTTCGATAAGATCCATCCAGTGCGATCCGACATCCGCCACCGCCCGCGACTCGCCCGACATCGACGGCTCGAGCCGCCAGTTATAGTCGGTGTCGTAGTAGAGCCAATCCTGCAGGTACGATCCGTGGATCGCGTAGATCCCGCCGATCTCGCCGTTCTTGACCATCAGGCGCACGTGCCGCATGAGCGGATAGAAGCGGAGGTTGAAGTTCACCGCGTTCGCAATGCCTTTTTTCTCGGCCAGCTCAACGAGCTCTTTGGCCTCTTTGACACTGGTCGCCAGCGGTTTTTCACACAATACATGCTTGCCCGCGTTGAGCGCCTCCTTGACCATCGGGTAGTGCAGGAAGTTCGGCGTGCAGACATGGACCGACTGGATGCTCTTGTCCTTCAAGAGATCCTTGTAATCGGTGTAGTACGTATCGACGCCGAGCATATCGGCGCTCTTTTTGGCAACCTCGGGATTGTTGTCCGCGAAGGCCGCGACCTCCACGATGCCGGTGCGCCTCAAAGCCTCGATGTGCGCCGGTCCGATGAACCCGAGCCCGATAACGCCGACCTTTACTTTTTTCATGCGTTACTCCTTTTTGTGAAGGGCGTGGACAAAAGCTCCTGTTTCTATCATCCCACCGTCGTCCACCTGACGTAATTGTCGCTGGAACTCAATTCCATGAACGTTCGCATGTATTCTCGACCGCGGATAAGCGGGTTGTCAAGGGGGGGTCCCTGCGGACTCATTTCCATTTCCCCCTTTCCAAAGCGACGCCGGATCCGTTAAACTGATATGATTGTTTTTAGGTGATTGACTGTATGGTGATTGACTGTATGATCGTTTTTGTCCTTAACCGTTCAGTGAGGTCCACTGTATGAAAACATTATGGCAGGTCCTAGTCGTCGTCCTGGTGCTTTCCATTTTATCTGCCTGCGAGACGAAAGCTCCCGAGCCTCCCAAGGATCAGAAGGCCGCCGGGGAATATCCCCTGAAGACCTGTGTCGTCAGCGGCAAGGAGCTGGGAGCCATGGGGGAGCCTTACATCCACAAGTACAAGGACAAGGATCAGGAAAGGGAAGTGCGCTTCTGCTGCAAGGACTGCCTCAAGGATTTTGAAGCCGATCCGGCCAAGTTCCTGGCCAAGCTCGACGAGGCGGCCAAGAAGAAATGAGCTTTTAAATTTCTGGTCATGAGGCTTTCCGCCGCTCTCAAGAGCTTGCGCCACCGCTTGGAGTACCTGGGCGCCCTGGCCTTCCTGGGCATGGCCCGGGCCCTCCCGGAGAGAATGGCGCTGTGGATGGGAGCCGGAGCCGGGCAGATCCTTTACTACCTCATGCCGAATCGCCGGCGCGTGGGGCTCAAGAATATCGCCCTGGCCTTCCCGGAGCCGAAGAAGGGGGCGCGCCGGCGCATCCTCCGCCGCTCGGTGAAGAACCATGGGCGCATGGTCGTTGAGCTGGCTCGTTTTTTGGTCCTGCCGGACGGCGAGATCATCCAGCGGGTGGGTTACACTCCAGGTTCGATGGAAAATTATGAAAAAGCCGCCGCCCGCGGCAATGGGGTAATGTACATCACCGGCCACATCTGCAACTGGGAGCTGCTAGCCCTCGCCCACTCCCTGCACGGCCATCCCATGCGCCTGGTGGCGCGCCGGCTGGACAATCCGCTGCTCGAGGCGCTTCTGAGCACCTTCCGGACGCGGGGAGGAAACCAGGTCAGCGAGCGCGGCAAGGGCGGGAGGAGGGTTCGCGACCTGATCGGGCATTTGCGCGCCGGCGGCACCGCGGGCATCCTGGTCGACCAGTACGCCCGGGGAGGGAACGGCATCTTCGTCCCCTTCTTCGGCAAGCTCGCCTCGAGCCATCGCGGGCCGGCCATGCTGGCCTTGCGTACGGGAGCGGCGCTCTTGCCGGCCTTCCTGCGGCGGCATCCCGAAACGCCCGGCCATTACCTCATACATTTCTGCCCCGAGGTCGCCCTCGATCCTTCCGGCGACAGCGAGAAGGACATCCTGCTCCTCACCACCCGCCTGCAGAAAGTCCTCGAGCAGGAGATCCGCTCCCGCCCCGAGGACTGGTTCTGGCTGCACTGCCGCTGGAAGAACAGCCCGGAGCTGCCGGGATTTTACGGGAATTTGCAAAAACGCTGGCGCCGGCACCGTTATCAGGAGGCCGTACATTGAGCGCTGGAGCTTCCCATGAATTCGGCGGCGCCTTAGGCGCTATATCCGAAACATCTTCGCAGCCTGCGGAGAATTTTTGTGACCATCCAACGCTTTCTAATTCGCTTTGCGTCTTAACTTGGCCCTTTCGGTCCTCGCGCTTCCGCGCTCGGCCTCCAGGCGGGCCTCGGAGCGACCACTTCGTGCACCCGCAAGCGGGTACCCGGCTCCTCCGGCCATT
>JACQVS010000226.1 GCA_016209605.1 Planctomycetota bacterium | reverse complement strand
TGAAACATAACTAGTGGGGGATTTCACCGGGAGCCCTCGCAGGCGGGTGGCTGGCCGGCGCTCTACCTATCGCCAGGTTGCGGCGAAGCCGGCGAAAAATGTGGGTAATGATCAGGCCTAAAGGCCGGTTGCTGTTTGCTTGAGATCAATACCTTGAGGGGCGCACCCATCTGGCACCGCTGATTTTGCTGGCTTACGCGGCCCTTCAGTTCGAGGTGGATCCTTGACAAAGGTTAAGGTTTTGGGCTGCCTTCGAGGGGGGAAAGTATTTCCTTGCTTTCGCGCTTTCGCTGGATCAAACTATTGGCCGGTAAAATCGGGCTGTAAAAGCCTGATGATTGAAGGATCTCCTGGAAACAAAATCGGGTCGGGGAAATGAATATGAAAAAATTTCATGATCGCCTGAGCGCCCTCCTGGTCGTGTTCGGCCTTCGAGCCGCCGCCGTCGCTCAAGACCAGGAGGTCTTTGTCGATCCGGGACGCGGCAGCGATGCGACCGGGGATGGCTCCTCGCAGGCGCCTTACCAGACTCTCCGCAAGGCGCTGTATTCCCTGGACTCCAGCCAGGACTGTGTGCTGCGCCTGGCCGAGGCCGTGTACAGCGCGGCCGGCGCCGAGCAGTTCCCCCTGTCCATCGGCAACCGCTTCCGAAGATTGACCATCGCCGGCCCGGAAACCGGCGCTGCTCGCCTGGAGGCGGGGGAGGCCGACGCTGCTTTCAACGTGGGCTCGCGGTCGGATCCGGTGTCGGCGGAAAGCCTCGAGTTCAAGAACCTCTGGATCGCGGGCGGGGCGGTGGGGATCTCCGTGGTTGGAGGCGTCAGCAAGCCCGCAGCCATGGCGGTGACCGTCGACAGCTGCCGCTTCGAAGGCCAGAAGTACCAGGCGGTGGAGATCGTCGCCGAGTCGTTGAAAGAGATCTCGGCCGTCGTGCGCCGTTGCAACTTCACGGGCGCCGCCGTCTACACCCTCGACCTGGGCACCCGGCTGCACGGAATCTTGAGCTTGCAGATCACCGACAACGAGTTTCACGGACAGCCTCCCGCCGCCGGGCCGGCGGTGCTGAGAAACGGTCTGTGCCTCTTCGCGGATGGCGGGGCCGCCGTCACGGGCGTGATCGCCCGCAATCTCCTCGTCAACACTGGCCAGGGGATCTTGCTGACCTCCGCGGCGCCGAAAATAGATCCGGCGGGGAGCTGGCCGGCCGCCATAATTTCCCTGGAGATCTCAAACAACGCCATCGCCAACGATCCCGCGGCGGCGGAAATTGGCCTCCATCACGGCGCCCTGCTCTCCCTGCACCGGGAAAACGTGGTCGACATGAAATGGCTGCACAACACCTTGGCGGGCGGCCAGGGGTACGGCCTCTTCCTCGAAGGGTTCCATCCTTCTACCGAGGGATGGGAATTCTGCGCCGGCAAGATGATCGAGTTCGCCGGCAACTTGATCTGGGGCTTCGCGAAAGGCGAGCTGGGCACCGAGGAAGGCGCCGGACTGAACCCGCAGGCCGGAATGGGCCCACAGTGCTTTTCCTTTCATCGCAATGCCGTGCAGTCGAGCCGCTGGGTCGAAGAAGGAGGCCAGGACAATTTGCTGGCTGCCGAGGCCGACTTCCTCCCCGGAAAATACCAGCTCGCCGAAGGCTCTCAGCTGATCGACGCCGGGAGCCCTGACCTCGGCGCCGGAATGGATCTGACCAGGCGCTGCCGGGTGGCCGATGGGAACGGCGATGGGGTGTTTCGCGCCGATATCGGCGCCTATGAGACCGGCGGCCTTTGTGTGGATCAAGCGCGTCTGTTCAAGCGCGGCGATGCGGACCTCAATGGAGTCCCCGAAATCACCGATGCCATCAAGATTCTGAGTTATCTTTTCCTCGGATTCGAGGCCCCCCGATGCGCCGATGCCTGCGACTCCAACGATGACGGGGAGGTGGATATCACCGATGGAATCCACCTCCTGAGCTTCCTCTTCTTGGGAACGGTAACGCTGCCTCCCCCCAGCGCCCAGCCGGGGTTCGATCCCACCGCCGACCTCCTGCCGGTGTGCTTGCGGTAACTTGAAATTGACGCCGCTCTTTAATCGTCGCGGGAACTGCCGACGTAGAGGAATTTGCCGTTGCGCAGCTTCTTGAAGGTCTGGCTGCGCGTCAAGGCGATGAAGACCTGATTATAGAAGGTGCGGGTGTTGCGGTAGGGATAGCGCGCCAGGATGGCGTTTTTCACTTCGGCGGCGCTCATGCCGCCCTTCACCCCATCGAGAGCTTCAATGCAGAGCGCCTTGACGGACGGCCCCTTCCGCTTCTTGCGGCTGCGCCCCGCGCCCAGGTCGATCAGATCGTCGATTTGATTCTGGATCAGGCGAGCTTCTTCCAGAAGGCGGTCCCGCTTCTCCAGCAAGTTTTCAATCGGACGCTGGTTTTCCTTGATGGCAATCAAACGACGGAGCTCGGCCAGGGGCAGCGACTTGATGATGTCAAAGGCCAGGGACATTCAAACGGTCTCCAGGATTCCGCGGAGGATGCATATTATCAATATAATTATTCTATCATGATGAAAGTACAATACAATTTTGAGCTGTTTCGATGGTCCAAACCTGGAGTCCCCATAAAATGAGGGAGCCGCGGGTTTGTGGCCCGCGGCCTGTGTGTGGCAAGCTTTTTAGAGGAGGGTTAGGGTTGGGTTTTGGGTTTTAGGTCTTTTTCAACAGGTCTTACATCAAGGTAAAATGCAATTGATATGCCAAAACCGTTTTTCCGGAATTCAACGTCCCAAGTCCTTATTATTTATGACGATTGCCCTTTTGCGGCCAGGGATTCAGTGTAAGATGTCAGGGATTCTGACAAATCATCCAAGGCCTCTGGCAGGGAGGGAGCCCAGGGTTGATTGAATTTCTAGCGCTCCCGGCCGGGATTATCGGCTCTTTTTCCACTCCAGGTAGTGGTGGAAGATCTCCAGGCCATCGGGAACGATGCCGGAATGGCGTTCGACCCAGCGGGGGAGCTCCTCCTCGGGCATCCAGCCTCCCCAGGCGATCTCTTCCTTTTGATGGACAATGGCGCCGTCCCACACCGCCCGGTAGACGTGGATCCAGGCGCGGTTCCTGTCTCCCTGGTACAGATGCGTGAAGAGGAACTCGGGGGCGGGGCCGCGGATGCCGAGTTCCTCCGCGATTTCCCGGCGGGCCGCCTCATCATAAGATTCGCCGCTCACCACCACCCCGCCGACGAACATGTCATAGAGGCCCGGGAAGACATCTTTGGTCTCGGTGCGGCGGTGGACATAGACTTCGCCCCGGGAGTTCAAACAAAGAATGCCGACGCCGCGGTGGAGGAGGTTGCGCGAGCGCACCTCGGCGCGGGTGGTTTTTCCAAGGATGCGGTTTTCGAGGTCGACCAGGTCGACCCACTCGTGCGGGCTCGCCGGCTCAGAGGCCGGTCCGGATCCGGGCGCTGGGCCCGCGGGGGGAACTTTTTTCATGGCGCTCCTCGAATCTGTTTTACAAGCAATGGATCGATCGAGCAAAATGGGTATTTTACTGATCCAGGTTATTTTAGAAAGATCGATCCTGTATGAGCGACCCCGCTGGATTCAGAATCAACTCTCCAGGAGCCGCCCGGCGCGCCGGCCCTTCCCGGCCGAACCGGATTTCCATCGGCGGCGTCCTGGAATGGATCGACCGGTTTGGAGCGCGAGGCGGTCCGGTCGACGTGGCCCTCGCGCCTTTCGCCCTCCTCTCCAGCGCTGGCCTGCTGGTGGCAGCCACTCCGCGCGGTGTGAGCCGGATCTGGATGGTTCACCCTGCCAGCCCTGACTCCCTGGCGCTGGAATCCTTCCTTGCCCAGCTTGAGGCCGCCGGAATTCCCCCCTCCTTTCGAGCCCGGAACCGGGTGCTGAGAAAATGTCTGGAGGAGCTGGCAGGCTATTTTCAAGGCTGCCTCCGAAAGTTCGAGACGCCGGTCGACTGGGCGGGCCAGGGCACTCCCTTCGAGCGGCGGATCTGGAGCCGCCTGCGGCGGATTCCTTATGGAAAGACGGCCTCTTATGGACAGCTGGCCAGGAGCCTGTGCGGGCGGAGCGCCCTGGGCCCTCGGGCCATGGGCCCCCGGGCCGTGGGGCAGGCCAACGGCAGGAATCCCGTCCCGATTCTGGTCCCTTGTCACCGGGTCATTGCCGCCGATGGAACCTTGGGGGGGTACAGCGGCGGTCTGGAGGTGAAGAAGGCCCTCCTCGAGCTGGAAGGGGCGACGGTCGCCGGTGTCGAGCCATCATGACTTCACCTCTCCCCGTGGTCGAACTCCGCCGCATCCGCAAGCGCTTCGACCAGAATGAAGTGCTTCGCGGCGCCAGCCTCTCCCTTTTTCCCGGAGAGATCCATGCCCTGATCGGCGAAAACGGCGCGGGAAAATCCACCCTCATGAACATCCTCTTCGGCATGCCGGTGATCCACCGGACGGGCGGTTACGAGGGGGAAATCCGCATCGACGGGCAGCCGGCGGAGCCGCGGACTCCCGAGCAGGCCAGGGCGCTCGGCCTGGGGATGGTCCATCAGGAGTTCCAGCTCATTGAAGGCTTCACCGCGGCGGAGAACATCAAGCTCAACCGGGAGCCTTTGCGGGGGGGATTGATGGGCCGGCTCAGCTCGCTTTGCGGAGGGCGCTTGTCGAGGCTCGAGACCCTGGACCGCCGCCGCCTGCGCGGCGAGGCCCGCGCCGCCTTGACCAGACTCGGGGTGGAGGTGCCCGAGAACCGGGTGATCGGCGAACTGCCGGTCGGCCACCGGCAGTTCGTCGAAATCGCCCGCGAGATCGACCGCCGGCAGGTCCGGGCGCTGATCCTTGACGAGCCGACGGCGGTCCTCACCGAGAGCGCGGCCGAGCTCTTGCTCCGGACCCTCCGCGCCCTCGCCCGCTCCGGCGCCGCCGTCCTGCTCATCACCCATCGCCTCGAGGAGGTCAAGGCCGTGGCCGACCGCTTCACGGTGCTGCGCGACGGGGAGGTGGTCTTGAGCGGCTCCGTCGCGGCGACGAGCCTGGAGACCATGGCCGAGGCCATGTGCGGCCGCAGCCTCCGCGCGGACCCGCGATCGGGGAGCGCAGCGGCGGAGGACGGGGCGGCCATCCAGGGAGGCTCCAACCCGTCTGCCCAGACCGGCCGTCCCCTGCTGCTCAAGCTCGAAAACCTGCAGGTCGACATGCCGGGCGAGGCGGTGCGGGGCGCCGACCTCGAGGTGCGGGCCGGCGAGATCCTGGGCATCGGCGGCCTGGCCGGGCAGGGGAAGGCCGGCATCGCCGGCGGGCTCTTTGGACTGTACCCGGCCCGCGGCCGGGCGTGGCTCGAGGGGGCGCCGCTGCCGTTGGGCCGGCCGCGGGAAGCGCTGCGCCGGGGCCTCGCCTTCCTTCCGGAGGACCGCCGCGGCACCGGCCTCTGGCTCGAAGAGACTCTGGCCTTGAACATGGCCAGCTCGGCCATGCTGGTACAGGGCCGGTTCCTGCGCTGGCCGCTTTTGGGGCCGCTCTCGGGATTGGACCGGAAGGCCCTGTCGCGGCACGCCCGGCGGTGGATCGAAGAGCTGGACATCCGCTGCGAGGGCCCTCAAGACCGGCCGATCCGCTTGAGCGGCGGCAATCAACAGAAGGTCGCTCTGGCCCGGGTTCTGGCGCTCGATCCGAAGCTGCTCTTCATCGCGGAGCCGACGCGCGGCATCGACATCGGCGCCAAGGAGAGGATCTTGCGCCTCTTGAGGGACCGCAATCGCGAGAAGGGAACCACCGTGGTGATGGTTTCCAGCGAGCTCGAAGAGCTGCGCCAGCTTTGCCATCGCATCGCCATCATCTCGGCGGGCCAGGTGGCCGGCATCCTTCCGGCCGGCGCTTCTCCCAAGGAGTTCGGGCTGCTCCTGGGGGGCAAGAGAAGAAAGGAACCGGATCGATGAGAATGCCGCTGCAGGTTCCCCAGATCATTCTGGCCGCCTTGATCGCCGCCTTCTGGGGCCTCGCCGCCGCCAGTCCCAACCTCGACTTCCGGCAGCTCGCGGGCGACGGCCTGCTGCGCATCGGCATGAACGGCATCTTCGTCCTCGCCCTGGTCCCGCCGCTCCGCGCCGGCCTGGGGATCAACTTCGGCTTGCCGCTCGGCTTCATCGCCGGCCTGGCCGGCGTGGTCACGGCCATGGAGCTGCGGCAACGCGGCTGGAGCGCCGGCGGGTGGCCCGAGTTCACCCTGGCCGCGGCCCTGGCGGTGACGGCGGGCGCGGCCCTGGGCTACGGCTACGCGCGTCTCCTCGAGCGCGTCCAGGGGCAGGAGCTGATGGTCGGCTTTTACGTCGGGCTGGCCGCCGTCGCCGCCATGAGCATTGTCTGGCTGATCGCCCCGTACCGCTCCCCCGAGCTGATTTATCCGATCGGCGGGCAAGGGCTCAAGCAGACCATCCCGCTCGAAGGGCACTTTGAAAAGATCCTCGACCACTGGGGCTGGACGGGCTGGCCCGAGGGGGAACCGCTTGCTCCCGGGGCCGCTCGAGCCCCGGCGGAGGCGCGGCCCCTCGTCCCGGCCGGGCTGCTGGGCTGCTGGCTGGCCGCGGGCCTGGCCCTCGCCGGCTTCCTGCGGACCAGGGCCGGCATCGCCCTGAGCATGGCCGGCGGCAATCCTCGATTTGCCCACATCGCCGGAGCCGGCGTGCCGCCGATGCGCCGGCTGGCGGTCGTTCTCTCGACCGCCCTGGCGGCCTTCGGCATGGTAGTGTTCGTTCAAAGCCTGGGCCTGGTGCAGCTCTACAAGGCCCCCCTCGGGAACACCCTGCCCGCCGTGGCCGCCATCCTGATCGGCGGGGCGACGCTGAAGCGGGCGACGGTCCTCCAGGCCCTGGTTGGGGCGATTTTTTTCCAGCTCCTCCTGGTGGTCTCCCCGCCGGTCATCAATGATCTGGTGCAGCGCTACTCCGCCGGGCGCGAAAGCCTGCGGGCGCTGGAAAACCTGCCGGACATCCTTCGGGTCCTGATCCTGAACGGCTTCATCCTTTACGCCCTGACTCGAGGAGGGCCGGAGGAGGAGCGATGAGCGCGGGAAACCGGCCGCCGTTCAGGCTCGACCGGCTCGAGCCCCTGCTCGTCCCGGCCGTGGTCTTTTCCATCTCCATGATCGCTTTTTCCTTTGGGAAAACCCCCTTCTCGAGGCTGATCGTCAATCTCGAGCAGCAGTTCAGCCGCAATGTTTTTCTGGTCCTGGCGCTCATCATCCCGGTGGTGGCGGGGCTGGGGCTCAACTTCGCCGTGGTGGTCGGCGCCATGGCGGGGCAGCTCGCCATCTTGACCGCCGAGGACCGCGGCTGGTCCGGCGGCAGCGGTCTTCTGGGCGCCTTGGGCCTCGCCGTGGCGCTCGGCGGGCTGGCGGGCCTGCCGACGGGGGCGCTGCTCAACCGGGCGCGGGGGCGCGAGATGATCTGCGGGCTCATCTTCGGATACTTCGCGAGCGGCGTTTACCAGTTCCTGCTCCTCATCCTGGCCGGGCCCGTTCTCCCATTTTCCAGCCAGCGCCTGCTCCTCCCCTCCGGGGTGGGGCTGCGGTCGACCTTGGACCTGAAGAGCATGGGCCAGGCGGTTCCCGGCCTCTGGGCCTACCTGCTCCTCCTGGGCCTGGCCGTCCTGCTGCTGTCCTGGCTTTTCCGGACCAAGCTCGGCCAGGACTGGCGCGCCGTGGGGCTGAACCGCCATGTCGCCGCCGTCGCCGGAATCGCGGTGGAGCGGACGCGGCTCCTGGCCATGGTCTTCTCCACCGTTCTGGGGGCGGCCGGCCAGGTCCTTTACCTGCAGGACTTCTCCACCCTCAACACTTACACGCAGCACGACCAGGTCGGCTTTTACGCCGTCGCCGCCTTGCTGGTGGGGGGGGCGACGGTCCAGAGGGCGACGGTGCTTCACGCCGTTCTGGGGACGGCGCTCTTCCATCTCCTCATCCTGACGGCCGTCCCCGCCATGGCCCAGCTGGTGGGCAACTCGCAGATCGAGGAGTACTGCCGCGAGCTTTTCGTCTTTCTCATCATCGGGGTGTCGCTGGTGGTGCACGCCTGGCGCGCCGGCCGCCAAAGTACCTAGCGCGCGGACGAGGCCCGCATCGCTGATGGCAATTCCTTCCGGAGAGCCGGCGGCGAGGTGATAAGAGGCTATCCCGAAAGTCGCTCCGAGGCCCGAGGCCGAGCGAAAGCGAGCCAGGCAAGGAGGGCCGACGCCGCCTTATTAACGGAGAAATAAGGCTAGGAGGCCCGACGCCGGATGGCTCGCTTGCAGCCGGCCGAAGCCCGGATGGATTTTTGGGATAGGCTCTAAGCCCTGAGATCGGTTCCTTCACGGGGAGGCGCCCGCCAGGAACTTCTCCACCCTGGCTCGAGCGGATCCAATCGTCCTCAGGCAGCTCCCGATCGGCGCCTCAGGCCCCGCCGCGTTGACATGTTTGTAAGTCATGAATTAGAATGGCTTGGTAGAGATTTCCTGGCTAAAATTGATTTGAGTTTCAGAGGCTGATCAACCAGATGGAGGCAGGTCATGAGAGACCCGTTATCAGCATTGATCACGACGGCGGCGCTCATCCTCGCTGGATGGCTGATTCAAGAGCAAGCCCACGCACAAATAGAGATCCTTGCCGATTTCAAGTGCTCGGCTGTGGTTGAAGGACTCTTGACGGAAGTGGATTTCGAAGATCTCCCAGGGGAAACCAGCAGCTGTCCATCCCTGGAGGTTGGGGGAGTGATCTTCACCGATCCGGCCTGTGTCAGGATAGGCTTTTGCAGCTCCCCGACCTGCTTTCCAGATCCGGACAATGCCCTTGGCGGTGAAGGAAACAACGTCCTGGTTCTGAATCCCGGCGGGACCATCGATCTTCCCCCGGGCACGAAGAGCGCAGTGCTGGATATCCAGGGCATCGGCTCCAATCCGTTCACGCTGCGCGTTTCTGATCCGGCGGGCAACTCTATCAAAGCCGGCGGCGAAGGGATCCCTTACGGCGTGGTTTACATGGCATTTACGGCCTCTCTGGGTATTTCTCGCCTCGAGATCCAGAGCGTTGAGGGCACCGGGGGGCCCATTGGCCTAGCGAGAATATTCTTGGGCCCAACCGTAATCAGGCCGCCCTTACCGCCCTGCGAAGATGAAAATGCCCCCAAGCTTGATAACTTGAGGCCGAAAGATGCCGGGACCATCCGTTTCTTCCCTGAATTCGGAATCCTGGAGCAGGCTCCCGTTGGCAATGATGTGCAATCCACCTATTTCAAAACGACCGATGAGAACCGGGAATTCCGCCGCGGATTCATCGAGTTTGCCATCCCCGATTTTGAAGGCCAGCTCCAAGGAGGGACACTCATCCTCGGCGATGATGGCGGAGGCGGCAATTCCAGGCCGCCGGATGTTCACGAGCTGTCCTATTACCCGGCGGATCTCCTGGTGAACGTGGATGATTTCGATGCCCCGGCGACTCTCCTCGCCACCTTCGAGTCTCACGGGGATTCGCCGAATGAGTTTTTTTCCTTCGACATAACCGCTGTGATCCTCGAGTTCCGGGGAAAGGACCTCGGTTTTCGGATCAAACTGGAGCTGGATCCCGATTTCTCGGACTTCGGCTCTTTCGGCGCCGGTTTCGGTTCTCTTGCCCACAACTATCCTCGGATCGAGATCAAAACCGACAAAGCATTGAAGAAAGCATTGAAGACTTTCGTCCGAGGGGACGCCGACGGGAACGGAAAAATGGACCTCAGCGATGCCATGGTCACTTTGAGGTACCTGTTCCTCGGAGAATCGGAGAATCTGAAGTGTGAAAAGAGCGCTGATGTCGATGACAGCGGCGCTCTCGAGATCACCGACCCCATCTTTCTCCTCCTCCACCTGTTCCTCGGCGGCTTCCCTCCGGTGAAGCCGTTTCCGGTCTGCGGCCTCGATACAACGGGGGATCCGCTAACCTGCAAGCTTTTCTCCACCTGCGGTTAAATTTCATCGCCTTGAGACCCTTTGTCCGGAAAATCTTCACATTTTGCGCATGAATTTTAACTTTCCTTTTGCTTCGTAGCCAATTCTCGCATATAGGGTCTGAAGAATAGCTGATGGGTTGAAAATAACGGCAAGAATCCCGATGATATAATTGCCATGCCCGCGAACCTGACGCCGCAGTACTTGAAGGCCGAGGAACAGTACAAGGCGGCCAAGACCACCGGGGAGAAGATCGCCGCCCTGGAAAACATGATCGCGCTCCTCCCCAAGCACAAGGGGACGGAACACCTCCAGGCCGACCTGCGCCGGCGGCTCTCGAAGCTGAAGGATGAGTCGGAGAGGGAAAGCCGCTCGAAGAAGGGCGGCTTCGATCCCTTTCGCATCCCCAAGCAAGGGGCCGGCCAGATCATCCTCCTGGGGCCGCCCAACGCCGGCAAGTCGGCGCTGGTGGGGCGGCTGACCAAGGCGCACGTGGTGGAGACGCCGTTCCCCTTCGCGACCACGGTCCCGGTGCCGGGCATGGTCGCATTCGAAGATGTGCAGATCCAGCTGGTGGACCTGCCGTCGGTGCAGATGGGCCTTTTTCCCCCCGGCCTGCTGGGGCTCATCAAGTCGACCGATGCCGTCTGCCTGCTGGCCGACCTGTCGGCACCGGAAGTCCTCGATGAGGTCGAGGCGCTGTTCAAGGCGCTCGAAGAGGGGAAGGTGCGGATCTTCGACCGGGCCCGGCCGCCCCCTCCCGACCTCTTCCTGAAAGACCAGCCGGCCATGGTCCTCGCGAACAAGATCGATGCCGGCGGCGCCGAGGAGGCGCTGGCGCTCCTCGCCGAGCTGCTGGTCGAGCGGTTTGTGCCCATGCCGATCTCGGCCGTTCGTGGGGATGGGCTCGCCGAGCTGCCCCGAAAGTTCTTCGAGCTGCTCGACCGCATCCGCGTCTACTCGAAAGAGCCGGGGAAGCCGCCGGACCTGTCCTCCCCCTTCACGCTGGCGCGTGGGGAGACGGTGCTCGACCTGGCGGGACGCATCCATCGCGATTTCCCCGACCATCTGCGGCAGGCCCGGCTCTGGGGCTCGGCTCGCTTCGAAGGGCAGGCCGTCCCCAAGGAGTACGTCCTCAAGGACAAGGACGTCGTCGAGCTCAGCATCGACTTGAGCGAGCGGCAAGGATGAGGCCCCCGCTTCTGGTCGCCACCGGGCTCGTTCTGGCCGCCGCCGGCTGCGCCGGCCGTTCGTCCGGCACTTACCGCTCCGGCGAGGTGGCGATGGGGTTGGACCGCCTGGTCGAGGAGCAGTTCCGGTCCTTGCGCGGCAAGCGGGTGGGGGTGGTGGCCAATCCCACCGCCGTCGACCGGGAGATGCGCTCCCTGCCCGACCTCCTCCAGGAGGCCGAGGAGGTGCGGCTCGCCGCCCTTTTCGGCCCGGAGCACGGCTTGGGGGGAGCGGCCGAAGCGGGGGTCCAGGTCGGCGATGGCCGCGATCCGCGCACCGGGGTTCCGGTCTACAGCCTCTACGGCCCCCACCGGAAGCCCACGCCCGCGATGCTCCAGGGCCTCGATGTCCTGCTTTACGACCTGCAGGACGTCGGCGTCCGCGCTTACACCTACCTGAGCACGCTGGTCGGCGTCCTCGAGGGCGCGGCCGCCGCCGGGATCGAGGTCTGGGTGCTCGACCGGCCCGATCCCCTCGGCGGAGAGCTCCTCGAGGGTCCGATGCTCGAGAAGGAGCGGGAGTCCTTCGTCGGGCCCCATCCCCTGCCGCTCCGCTACGCTCTGACCGCCGGCGAGTTCGCGCTCCTGGTCAACCGCGAGCGCGGCATCGGCGCCCGGCTCCGGGTGGTGCCGTGCGCGGGCTGGAGGCGCTCCCGGAGGCTGGATCCCGCCGAGGGGGCCTGGGTGGCGCCGTCGCCGAACCTCCCGTCGCCTCGGACGGCGCTTCTATATGCCGGGCTGGTCCTCCTCGAAGGCACCAACTTGAGCGAGGGGCGGGGGACGGCGCGGCCGTTCCAGCTTTTCGGCGCCCCCTGGCTGGCCGCGGAGGAGGTGGCCGCGGCGTTGAATCGAGAACGCCTCCCCGGGGCGCGCTTCCGCGCCGCCTCCTTCGTCCCCACCTTTTCCAAGTACCAGGGGGAGGGCTGCCGGGGCATCGAGGTGCACGTGCTCGAGCCGGAGAGCTTCCGGCCGGTGCTGGCGGCCGTCGCCGTGATCGCCGCGGTGCGCCGCCGCCATCCCCAGGAGTTCCGGTTCCACCCGGAGGCCTTCGACCGCCTGGCCGGAACGGCGGCGCTGCGGGAAGCCCTGGAGCGCGGCGAGGAGGCCCGCGCCATCGCCCGGTCCTGGGAAAAGGACCTCGAGGCCTTCCGGGAGCGCCGCCAGCCGTTCCTGCTGTATCCGTGAAATATACGGTGGCCACGAAGTTGCTGGAATTTCCGCCCCATGCTATTCTTAAAACCTCCCTGTTAGACAGATACCAACTATTTTAACAGAATAATTC
>JACQVS010000232.1 GCA_016209605.1 Planctomycetota bacterium | reverse complement strand
CTCGATCATCGGCGTGCGGCCGAACTCTCCTCCCCAGACGACCAGCGTGCTCTCGAGCAGGCCGCGCTGCTTGAGGTCCCGGATGAGCGCCGCCGCGGCTCGGTCGGTGAGGCCGCACTGCGTCTTCAATCCTCCCGCCACATCGCTGTGGTGATCCCAACCCTCGTGGTAGATGTTGATGAACCGCACGCCGCGCTCCACCAGGCGCCGCGCCAGGAGGCAGCTCGCCGCGAAGGAGCTTTTCCCCGGCTCGGCGCCGTAGAGCTCCAGGGTCCTGGAGGACTCCTTCGAGAGGTCCATCAGCTCCGGGGCGCTGGCCTGCATGCGGAAGGCCATCTCGTAGGCGGAGATGCGCGTCGCGATCTCCGGATCCCCCAGCGCGCCCAGCCGGCGGAGGTTGAGGCGGTTGACGAGGTCGAGGGAGTCGAGCTGCCTCTCGGCGTCGATCCCCGGCGGGTTGGAGACGTTCAGGATGGGGTCCCCCTTGGTGCGGAAGGGGACGCCTTGATAGACCGTCGGCAGGAAGCCGCTCCCCCAGTTGGCCGCCCCGCCGCTCACGCCGCTCCCCGTGCTCAGGACCACGAAGGCCGGCAAGTCCTGGGTCTCGCAGCCCAGGCCGTAGATCACCCACGACCCCATGCTCGGCCGCCCCGGCTGCGGCGCGCCGGTGTTCATGAAGATCTGGGCCGGCGCGTGGTTGAAGCTGTCCGTGGTCATCGATTTGACGATGGCGAGGTCGTCCGCGACCGCGGCGAGGTGCGGCAGCAGCTCGGACAGCTCGGCGTCCGAGCTGCCGTGGCGCGCGAACGAGAACGGCGACGCCATGAGCTTGGCGTCGTGGCGGATGAAGGCGTAGCGTTTGCCTTTGACCAGATCCTGCGGCACCACCTGGCCGTCGTACTTCTTGAGCACCGGCTTGTGATCGAAGAGGTCGAGCTGGCTGGGCCCGCCGGCCATGAATAGGAAGATGACGTTCTTCGCCTTGGGGGCGTAGTGGGGCGGCCGGGGAGCCAGCGGATTGGCAGCCGGCGGAGGCGCTTCCGCCAGGAGCCGCCCGCCGACGGCCCCCTGGAGCAGCTCGGCTAAAGCGATGGCTCCGAGGCCGAGCTGGCATTCCTTGAAGAAGTGCCGCCGGGTGATGGTCAATCGATCGAGTTTTCCGAGGTTCATGGGGGCCTACTCCTTGGTGATCATTTCATCGAGGTTGAAGAGGGCGCGCGCGAGGAGGGTCCAGGCCGCCGCCTCCGCCGGGTCGACGCCCTCCGGGCGAGCGCCGGCAGCGGAGAAAGCCGCCAGCGCCGACTCCGCGGGCTGGTCCCGGAAGCGCCGCCATTGCCGCTCGACGAAGCCGGCCAGGTCCTCCAGCTCCTCCGCCCCCGGCGGCCGCGACAGGCACAGCCGGAAGGCGAAGGCGAGGCGCCCGCGCCGATCGGGGGGCCCATCCCGGAGCACCCGGCGGGCCAGCGCCTGCGCCGCCTCGGTGAAGGCGGGGTCGTTGAGCAGGGTCAGCGCCTGGAGCGGCGTGTTGGCGCGCAGCCGGCGCACGCACGCCGTCGTTCCGGGGGGCGCGTCGAAGGTGATGAAGGCCGCGTAGGGATTGGTGCGCTTCCAGTAGGTGTAGAGGCCGCGGCGGTAGCGGTCTTCGCCGCCGGCGGTCTTCCACTCGAAGGCGCCGAAGCTCAAGCCGCTGACGCCCTCGGGCTGCGGCGGAAAGACGCTGGGGCCGCCGATCTTTCTCGAGAGCAGGCCGCTTGCGGCGAGCACGGCATCGCGGATGACCTCCGCATCGACGCGGAAGCGCGGGCCGCGGGCCAGCAGGGTGTTGTAGGGATCGAGGCGCAAGAGCTCCGGCGCCACCGCCGAGGACTGGCGGTAAGTCGCGGAAGTGGCGATGAGGCGGTGCAGGGCCTTCAAGCTCCAGCCTTGCCGCATGAACTCGCTCGCCAGCCAGTCAAGCAGCTCTGGATGGGTCGGCGGCTCGCCGCGAGTTCCGAAATTCTCCGGCGTGCCCACGAGGCCCCGGCCGAACCAGGCTTGCCAGACCCGGTTTGCGGCCACCCGCGCCGTCAAGGGGTTCCGCGGATCGACCAGCCAGCGGGCCAGGGTCAAGCGGTTGCGGAGGGCATCCTTCGGCAGGGGCGGCAGGCAGGCGGGGACTTCCGGCTGCACCTCCTCCCCTTCCTGCAGGTACTCGCCGCGGATGTGGATCCGGGTGGGGCGCGGCCGCTCGCGCTCCTCCAGCACCATGGCGGTGGTCACCACCGGCGCCGCTTTGCGCTGCTCGGCGAGCTTGTGCTGGAGTTCCGCCAGTTCCGGCGCCACCGCGCGGTAGTATTTCTTCAGCTCCTGCTTTTGCTGCTCGGTGCGCCGCGCCTCGGGGGTGACCAGGGCTTCCTCCACCGCGGCGGCCATGCCGGTGGCCAGGGCCGGCTGGGGATCGCCGGTAACCGAGAGGCGCAGGCGGCCGATATTGTGCTCGTGGGTGTAGTTGTGGACCAGGGTGAAGATGAGGCGCGCGCCGCCGGCGAATCCGGCCTCCCCCTTGACCTCGAAGACCGCCGCGCGGGCGATGTTCATGCCGGGCTTGCCGGCCTCGATCGACCAGCCGCTTTCAAGATCGCCGTCGATGGCCTTCTGGACCTCGAAGTTCTTCTGGGAATAATCGGCGGAGGCGCTTCCCAGCTCGAGCGCCAGCTCACGCCGCCCCGCCGTCTCACCGGAATTGCCGGCGCCGGCCCACCTCTTCCCCGGAATTACCGTCGCCGCCTTGACGGAGATCTCCGAGAGGACAAAGTTGCCATCGCCGAGGATGCGCCCGCGGCCCGGGCCGCCGCCCGGGAGGCTCGGGTGGGGCAGCACCTCGAGGCGGAGGGCGGTGATGGGTCCTTCCACCGGCTCGCACTCGATGACATACGTGTCGGCCTGAGGGCTGGGCCCGCCGGCGAGGAGCGAACGGTCTGGCAGCAAGGCGAACGCGGCGTTCCCTTGCGAGGCGTATCGGGACGGCTGGAGCACCGTCCAGCGCTTGGCCGTCTTGGCCCGCTCCTTCTCCCACCCCGCCTGCTGGCGGTTGATCCGCTCGTAAAGCTCCTCGCGGCCGGGGGCCGAGTCGAGGAGCAGCTCCCGCTCGAGGGCGGCCACCGCTTCCTCGTGCGCCTGGCGTTTCGCTGCCTCCTCCGCCGTGGGGGCCTCGAGGAGAGGCTCCTCGGCATTGTTGAAAAAGGCGAAGAGCTGGAAGTACTCCTTCTGGGTGAGGGGGTCGTACTTGTGGTCGTGGCACTGGGCGCAGCCGAGGGACAGGCCCAGGAAAACCGTTCCGGTGGTGTTGGTGCGGTCGACCACCGCCTCGTAGCGGAACTGCTCCTGGTCGACGCCCCCCTCATCGTTGATCAGGGTATTGCGGTGGAAGCCGGTGGCCACTTTCTGCGACCGGCCGGCGCCCGGCAGCATGTCACCGGCGAGCTGCTCGATGGCGAACTGGTCGAAGGGCAGGTCGCGGTTCAAGGCGTCGATCACCCAGTCGCGGTACCGCCACATCAGGCGAGGAGCGTCCTTCTCGAAGCCGTTGGTGTCGGCGTAGCGAGCCGCGTCGAGCCACTGGCGCGCCCAGCGCTCGCCGTAGTGGGGGGAGGCGAGCAGATCATCGACCAGCCGCTCGAAAGCGTCGGGGCGCCGGTCGGCGAGGAAGCGGTCTACTTCCGCGAGCGACGGCGGCAGCCCGAGGAGGTCGAGGTAAAGGCGGCGGATGAGCGTTGTCCTGTCAGCCTCGGGCGAGGGGGAGAGGCTCTGCGCCTCGAGCCTGGCGAGGATGAAGAGATCGATGGGCTGGCGCGCCCAGGCGGCGTTTTTCACCGCCGGGAGCGGCGGCCGCGCCACCGGCTGGAAAGACCAGTGCTTGGCGTCGGCCAGCGCCAGCATCAAAAGCAAGGTACCCATGGATTTCATGACCATCTATAATATGATGGAAATTCGGGTAATTGACCAGTTTTTTTGTTGCCCCTGGCCCTGATTTTCATCATGAAGCGACGACCTCGCGAGCGACGAACCATCAAGCCGGGAAAAGGGGTGAAGGAGGCCCTCCCCTTGGGGAAGCTGCCGGCGCCGCTCCTCGAGAAGTGCCTGAAGGCCGCTGCGCCTCTCGAGCCGGCGGTGCTGCAAGGCCCCGGGCCGGGAGCCGACGCGGCGATCATCGCGCCGCCGCCCGAGGAGATGCTGGTGGCCTCCTCTGACCCCATCACCTTCACGGCCATGGAGCTCGGCCCGCATCTCCTGGCGGTCAACATCAACGATGTCGTCACCACCGGCGCCAACCCGCGCTGGCTGGTCATGGACCTGCTGCTCCCGCCCGGCACCGCGGAAAGCGAGGTGGAGGCGCTCTTCCAGTCGGTGGGAGAGGCTTGCCGCACCCACGAGGTGGCGCTGGTGGGCGGGCACACGGAGATCACCGATGCGGTGACCCGCCCGGTGGCCGTGGGCATGCTCCTCGGCACCATGAAGCGGGACCGGCGCATCGACCCGTCGCGAGCCCGGCCCGGCGACCGCATCCTGCTCATCGGCCCGATCGCCGTTGAAGGGACGGCGCTCCTGGCCCGCGAGCGGCGCGCCGAGGTGGAGCAGGCCTTCGGCAAGGAGTTCTGCGACCGTGCCGAGAACCTCCTCGTCAAGCCGGGGATTTGCGTGCGCGAGGCGGCCTTGCTGGCCGTCTCCCGTTACCTCTCCCACGCCCTCCACGACCCCACCGAAGGGGGGCTGGCCACCGCCTTGCTGGAACTCTCCGCCTTCACCCACTGCGGGATTGACGTGGCGGCGCGCGAGGTGGAGGTGCTGCCGGAGACCCAGGCCCTCTGCCAGCACTTCGGCCTCGATCCCTTCGGCCTCCTGGCCTCCGGTTCGCTGCTCGCGGTGCTGCCCGAGGACGAGGCGCTGCGCCTCGGGAAGGCGCTCGAGGACCACCTGGGGATCCGCTCCAGCCTCATCGGCGCCCTGACCGCCGAGGAGAGCTGCATCTGGCGCGACCTCAAGGGCCGGAAGGGGGCCTTCCCGCAGTTCGCTCGCGACGAGATCGTGCGGGTGCTGGAGGGCTGAAAAATTACACCGTCCCCGGCACCTCGAAGGGCTTGCGGTAGTCGCGGGTCAGGAGGGCGTTGGCCTCGGCGTCGCCGTTGAAGTTCTCCGCCTTGGGATTGAACGTCAAGGTGCGGCCCAGGCGGTAGGCGACGTTGGCCAGATGGCACAGCGCCGAGGTGAGATGGCCCTCCTCGATCGGGGCGTTGAGAATCTTGGGATCGCGCTGCCGGACGGCGGCGATGAAGTTGGCGAAGTGGTCGCCGCCGGCCTCGCGGCTGGGGCCGGGCTCGCGCTTCTCGCCCAGGAAGACTCGGTAGGAGGAGTAGCTCGGAATCTCCATGGTGCCTTCGGAGCCGAGGAAGAGGTTGCCGACGCCGATGCCGCCCTTCCCCTCCTTGCCGCCTTCCAGGTTGGTCAGCCAGTGGCGCACTTCGAAGACCAGCATCTTCTTTTTGTGCGGCTTGTCGCCGGGGTACCCGAATGCCGCGATCTGGGTGTTGGGGGTCTCCTGGTCGTCGTCGAAGAGGAAGTGCCCGCCCATGCTCTGCGCCTTCTCCGGCAGGCCGACTCCCAGCCCCCAGCGGGCAATGTCCATCTGGTGGACGCCTTGATTGCCGATGTCGCCGTTGCCGTAGTCCCAGTGCCAGTGCCAGTTGTAGTGGAAGCGGTTGCGGGTGAAGGGGCGCGCCGGCGCCGGGCCGAGCCAGAGGTCGTAGTGAACGCCCTTGGGGGGCGGCTCCTCCTTGGTGCGGCCGATGGAGTTGCGGCGCTTGTAGCAGAGCCCCTTGGCGAGGTAGACGTCGCCGATCACCCCCTCCTGGAGGAGCTTCATGGCCTCGCGGATGGCCTCGGAGCTGCGGATCTGCGTGCCGTGCTGGACGATGCGCTTGTGGTACTGCGCGGCGTTGACCAGCTGGCGGCCCTCGAAGATGTTGTGCGAGCACGGCTTTTCGACGTAGACATCCTTCTCGGCCTGGCAGGCCCAGATGGCCGCCAGGCTGTGCCAGTGGTTGGGGGTGGCGATGCCCACGACGTCGATCGACTTGTCCTCGAGGAGCCGGCGCAGGTCGGTGTAGGTGGCGACCTTCTTCCCGGTGCGCTTCTCAAACTCCCGGGCGGCCTTCTCGAGGACGTTTTCGTCGACATCGCAGAGCGCCGCCACCTCGACGCCTTTCTGATGCTGGAAACCATCGACGTGGCTGCCGCCGCGGCCGTGGAGGCCGATGACCGCGGCCCGGATGGTGTCGTTGGCATCGGCGCGGGCCTTGCCGAACGGGCTGAGGCCGATCGCCGCCGCGGCGGTGATCGAGGTGGTGGTCTTGAGGAAATCACGACGAGGGATGGCGCTCATGAGTCAACTCCTAGTTAAGTCATCAAATGAATCTCCACATCGATGCTCCAGATTGTAATCGATGAAGGGCCTTCAAGGAAAGCCCCTCTTGGGCTAAAATAGCTTTCAAAAGATTATCAAGGGAGAAAACTTATGCACACCCGCTGGTCCCGAAGACGCTTCCTCTCTCAAACCGCCAAATCGGTTGGCGCGGCCCTGGCCGTTCCAGCCATCGCCCGGGCCGGATCGCTCGGCGCCGGCGATAATCCTTCCGCCAGCGACCGCATCCGGATCGGCTTCATCGGCGTCGGCGGCATGGGCAGCGGCCACCTCGGAGGCTACCTGGGGAACAAACGCTGTCCCATCGTGGCGATTGCCGATGTCGATGAGGCCCACCGGCAGGCGGCCGGAAAGCGCGCCGGGCCGCACTGCGGTCTCTACAACGACTACCGCGAGCTGCTCGACCGGAAGGATGTCGACGCCGTGGTGATCGCCGTCCCGGACCACTGGCACGCGCCCGTCGCCATTCACGCTTGCGAGGCCGGCAAGGACGTCTACTGCGAAAAGCCGCTTTCTTTGACCATCCGCCAGGGGCGGAAGATGGTGGAGGCGGCGCGCCGCTATGCCCGCGTCTTCCAGACCGGCAGCCAGCAGCGCTCCTCCGGAGAGTTCCGCCAGGCCTGCGAGCTGGTGCGGAGCGGCCGCATCGGCAAGGTCGAGCGGGTGCTCGTCGGCGTCTGGGGGACCTCCTCCCCCTGCCACCTGCCGGCGGAAGATCCACCGACGGGGCTCGACTGGAACCGGTGGATCGGCCCGGCTCCCTGGCGTCCTTACCATCACGAGATCCATCCGTTCCGCTGGCGCGCCTTCCGCGACTACTCCGGCGGCATGATGACCGACTGGGGGGCCCATCACCTCGACATCGCCCAGTGGGGACTGGGCATGGACGGCGGCGGCCCAATAGAGGTGCTTCCGCCCGAGGGGGACAGGCAGTACGTCACCATCAAGTACGCGAGCGGCGTTCCGGTGCGGTGCGGCCAGCTCGACGCCAACGGCGTCCGCTTCGAAGGCGCCGAGGGGAAGATCACCGTCAACCGCGGATACTTCAAGGCCGAGCCCGAGGAGATCGCCCGCGAGCCGCTGGGGCCCGGCGATGCGCTCCTCTACCGCAGCCCCGGCCACCACGAGGACTGGCAGCAAGCGATGGTGACGCGGCATCGGCCGATCTGCGACGTCGAGATCGGCCACCGCTCGGTGACGGTGTGCCATCTGAGCAACCTGGCCATCTGGCTCAACCGCCCCATCCGCTGGAGCCCCGAGAAGGAAGAAATCATCAACGACGAGGAGGCCAGCCGCTGGCTCGATAGGCCGATGCGCGCGCCGTTCCAGATTTGAAAAATCCCAAACCTAACCACTCAGCTTTGAACCTCCATGAACAATCACAGGCGATCACTTCTGCTTTTAAACCTACTTACCTCTTCTATTCTCTCTTCCCTCTGCGTTCTCTGCGTCCTCTGCGGTTCATACCTTTCCGCGTCTGCAGAGGCTCCTGAGGAGATTTCGCAGCGTCTCCAAACTCTTCTCCCCAAGCTCGCCAGCCCCAGCCCCGGTGAGCGCGAGCAGGCTGACCGGGAGATCGAGAAGATCTGCTTCGCGGCCACCCGTCCGGGCGCGGAGGCCGAGCGCCGCGCCGCGGCCCTGGCCCTGGCGGGGGCGCTCGACCAGGAAGGCCTGGCGGCCGCCGCGAAGGTTCTGGCGGCGCGGCGCCTGGGGCAGATCGGCCGCTTCGAGGCGGTGTCGGCCTTGAGCCGGCTTCTCGATGCCAGGGTGGAGGCGGAGCTTCGCGACGCGGCGCGCCGGGCGCTCGAGGCCAATCCGACCTTTCCGGCCCTCCGGGCGCTCCGGGAAGCGATGGAGGCGAGCGAGGGGGAGTTCAAGGCGGCGCTGATCCGGTCCCTTGGGAACCGGCGCGACCTCCTGAGCGTCGGGCCCATCGCCTCGTATGCCCGCAGCGACGACAAGGCCATCCGCCGGGCCGCCTTCTGCGCCCTGGCGGAGATCGGCGACCGCCAGGGGCAGGACTCCTTCGAGGAGGCCCTCGGCGAGGCCAGGGGCGAGGAGCTGGAGGAGCTTCTCGAAATTTACGTGCGCCTCGCCTGGCGGCTGCTCGAAAACGGCGAGGGGGGGGCGGCGCGGCGGATCTTCCTCCAGCTGCTCTTGCGGGAAGGGCGCTGGCGCTGCGCCGGACTGGAAGGGCTGGGCAAGGCGGGGATCCCCGGCGAGGTCCCCAAGGTGGTCGCGGCCCTCGAGGATCCGGATGCCAAGGTGCGCCAGGCCGCCCTGGAAGCCCTCGCCTCGCTCCGCGGCGCCACGCCGGCGCTGGTCCAGAGGCTCGAGGCGGCCGGCGAGAAGGAGGCCGTCCCGCTCCTGGAAATCCTGGGAAAGCGGCGGGATGCCGCCGCGCTGCCGGCGATTCTCAAAAAAGCGGCGGAGGCGGGCGATCCGGACCGACTGGCCGCCGTCGAGGCGCTGGCGGAGATCGGCGGGAGCGACGCGGTGGCGCCGCTCGCGGCCAGGCTGGAGGACGGCAGCGCGGTGGTGCGCGGCGCCGCCGAGCGGGCGCTCTCGGAGCTGGCGGCGAAGGACCTCGGCGACACGCTGGCCGAAAGGTGGAGGAGCGCCGGCAGCCCCGAAGCCCGCGCCGCCCTGGTGCGGATCTTCGGGCGCCGGCGCAACGCCGCCGGCTATCCGGTGATCCTCCAGGCGGCCGGCGACTCGGACGCGGCCGTGCGTCAGGCGGCATATCAAGCCCTCGGCCGGACCGGGATCGAGGGAGGATTCCCCCTCCTCCTCGCGGCGATGAAGAAGGAAAGGGGGGCGGCCCGGGAGGGGGCGGTACAGGCCCTGGGACGTTTCCGCGACGAGGCCGCCACCGAGGCGATCCTGAACGAGCTGGGCGGCTCCCCGCCGGAGGTCAAGGCGGCCCTGGCTCAAATGCTGGGAGGAAGGAAGCACCCCAAGGTTCTTCCGGCGCTGAAGCAGCTCGCGGGCGATCTGGATGAGAAGGTGCGCGGCGCGGCCTTGTCGGCGCTCGGGGCGCTCGATGATCCCAGCGTCCTCCCCTTGCTCCTCCAGGCCGCCGAGTCCGGCCCCGCTGAGTTGAAGCCGGCGGCGCTGCAGGCCTGCTTGCGCCAGGCGGAGGCCCTATCTGAAGCGGGCAAGGCGGCGGCGGCGGACAAGGCGGCGGCGCTGCGGGTTTATCTCCAGGTCCTCGAACTCGCCGGCCGCGATGAGGAGAAGCGGCCGGCGCTCGTGGGGATCGGCGAGATCGGCGGGCCGGAAGCGCTCGAGCGGGTGAAGCCCTTCATCAAGCCGGGCCCCCTGCAGCGGGAGGCCGGCCGCGCCGCCGCCCGCCTGGCGGAGCGGCTGCCGGAAGGGCGCCGGGAAGAGGCCGTGGCGATTTACCGGCAGGTCTTGAGCCTGGACGTCGATGACGCCACCGCCACCCAGTGCGTGCGGCGCCTGCGGCGCCTGGGCGTGAGCGTCGATCTCGCCCGGCAGGCCGGCGCCGTCAGCCGGTGGTGGATCCTCGGGCCGTTTCCCTCGAACGACCTCGAAAAGTGGGCGGCGGCGGTGAAGGTGGAGAGCGTCGATACCGCCAAGGAGACGTTCGTGGAGAAGGATTCCCTGTGCTGGAAGGCCTACGAGACCGACCACAGCCGCGGCATCGTCGACCTGCTCGAGGCGGTGGCGCAGGCCGATGGCCTGGGGGCGTTCCTCTATGCCGAGGTGGACGTGAAGTCGGCCGGCGAGGCGCTCCTCAAGATGGGAAGCGATGACCAGATCCACTGCTGGCTGAACGGCAAGAAGGTGCACGCCTTCACCGGCAACCGCGGCGTGGGGCTCGATCAGGACTCCGTGCCGGTCCAGCTCCAGGCCGGCGCGAACCGCCTCCTCCTCGCCGTCCTCAACTCCGGCGGCGGCTGGGCGAGCGTGCTGCGGATCGCCGATCAGCAGGGAAAGCCGCTCGAGTTTGAAATCAAGAGTCCGCCGGGGAAGTGAGCGGGATAAGAAGCGCCCGGCTTACCATTTGAGCGCCACCGGCGCGACGAACCGCGTGACCTCCTTCATCGGGGCCTTGTTGGCCGCATACTTCACAGGACGATCTTGATATAGCGGTATCCCGGGCACCAGCGGCGGCGAGAGTCCGATCAACGTATCACCTCTGAACTTGAGCGTGAAAACGTCCGGCTGGGGCATTCCATCGGGCCGGGGCCACATATAATACAGGGTCCACTTCTCCGTCCGCTCCACCATTGGAAACTCGATGGTCAATACGTCGCCAGGCTGCAACTTGTCGATGTAGATATAGTTGCCGAGCCACACTGGCTGTAATCGATCAGATCCGCGCCAGCAACGGATCGCGTTTCGATCCACCCAAACGGGGATCCTGACCAATACCTCTTTCGCCGTCTTGTTCTTGATAACCGCCTTGCCCTCGTATGGCAGATAACTGTCGAGGTCGAGCCAGGGAGATGCTCGGTTCAACAGCAGGTGGATGGTGGCCATGCCATCGGAGTACCGGATGGTCCCGTCCCAGGCGTAAAACAAGGCCATGTTGCCGTGCGGCGAGCAGCACAGCGCCGTGCTGTCCTTGTGGAAGATATGTCCGAAGCCGCCCATCGTCGCGTTCACTAATTCGTCCCGTGTTGCGTCACCGCCAAGCTTCTTGAGATCAGGGATGTCCTCCGGCGTAAACTGCATCTCGCTGATGTGGTTGCGGATATACAGATCCACGTCTTCCCAGTAGTCTCCGACCCCCGCATCCGACAGCTTGACGGCGAGTCCGAGCAGTCGGGGATGGCCGCAGCAACCTCCGACAAAACCGATGCGGGCGAGGTGTATACGGCGGCCCCATTCATAACCATCCCGCGCAAACTCTTTGAGGCGCGGGTCGTTGGTCGCGATAGCGTACTCGAGAATCGCGCGCAAAGTATTGATCGCTCCCGTATAGTGCGCTTCCCAGTGGGCGTGGTCAGACCCCACCACTCCGGGATACTCGCCGGCCCCGCCCTTCCAGTACAACCAGAACTTGGGCTTCACGAGGAATTTCACCAGCTCTCCAGACAATCGCAAGGCTTGCTCGTTGCCCGTCAGCACGTGCCAGTTCGCCAGCGCCCCGGCTATATGTCCCTGGTGATTGAAGAGCGATCCTTCCTCGCCGCCCCTCTCGTTCTCGGGCTCGGAAGTGTCCTTCCAGCCGCGTCCCTTGACGTAACAGGATCTGAAGTATTCTTCAGGCATCCACCCCTGGATCGGAAAATACGCATAGTCATCCTTATGCACCACCATCACTCGATCCAGGCCGTCCACCATCCGGTCAACCAGCTCCTTCCATCTTGGATTGCCGGTATACTGATACCAGATTATCATTGCCCGAAGCATTCGACCCTGGCCGTGGACGTTGGCATTCGGACGCATCTCCTCCGGACCGAGCCAGGGCTTCTTTCCACCCGTCGGAACCACATAGTAAATGCCGTCTTCGCCCACATGAGAGGCCAGCATTTCCAGCATCCTGGCCTCCAACTCCAGGTTTTGCTGGCTGCCGCTCATCAGACGCAGCATGCCCATGGCTTCCATGGCCTTGGGCTGGCAGGCTTGAAGACACGAAGGGTTGAAAGGACTCATACCGGTGGGACCGGCCCCCCAGCGCATCTCGCAATCGTCCTTCTCGCTGATAATCGAGGTGAAGTGGTTTATTCCCAACCAGGCCCGCTCCGCTAGGTCGAGCGTGTCGGGAACAGACACCCGGTAATAAGCTCCCGGATCCTTAGGACGATTGATGGCGCTGGATCGAGCCTTCATGCCGGCCGGCGTTTCATTACCCGTCGGCTTCCAGGGCGCGTCGGCGCCTCGAGCCGGCGCCAGGCCAAGGCAGCACGCGCCTAAAACGATCAGCCCCGCACTGGGTCTAAACCGATTAAACATCGACATCAATTGTGATCTCAACTTCTTGACCATCGCTGTGTCACCAACTAAAAACCAGTGGCGAGACAAACCGCGTTACATTCACCATGGGCGCCTCGTCCGAGGCATACTGCTTGGCGCGCTCCGAATAGGGCCGCCATCTCGACTCGTCAGGCGTTTGGGAACCCTGGGTAGGCCACGGCGACATGTCTATGAGCGTGTTCCCCTTGAATTTGAAAGTGAAGACCGTGCCGGGTGGGTATCCAGGCCACCATCCCCACAGCTGCGCCGGCAAAGTCCATTTCTCGGAGCGCTCGACCACTGGAAATGTGATCGTGACAAGGTCGCTTGGCTTCAGGGTCTTCACCACGAGGTATCTCCCAAACCACTTCAGCGGCATTGACTGGAGACCGACTTTGCAATGCACCGTGTTCAACTCAACCCATAGAGGAATACGCACAAACGCCTCGAGCGCGGTCTTGTTCTTGATAATCACTTTCCCCTCATACGGCAGATAGCTGTCCAGGTCCATCCAGGGAGAGGCCCGATTGAGCAGGAGGTTGATCCTGGCGACGCCATCAGAGTAACGAAGGGTCGCGTCCCACGCGTAGAACAAGCCCATATTGCCGTGCGGGGTGCAGCAGCCCGCCCAGTCGTCCTTGGCCGGATTTGCGGCGAATCCGCCAACGGCGGGGATCATCTTATTGCCACAGTCCTCGGGAGTGAACTGCATCTCGCTGCCGTGGTTGCGAATGTACAGATCGATATCTTCCCAGTAGTCGCCGATTCCGGCATATGCCAGCTTCACCGCCAATCCTATCAAGCGTCCGCAGCCGCAGCCTTGGCCGTCTCCGACCATACCGATGCGAGCGAACATCGGCTGCCGAGCCCACCCGTATCCATCCCGCACGAACTGCTTGAGCCTGGGATCGTTGGTAGCTACAGCATACTCAAGGATCGCGCGAAGGGCGTTGATATGCCCATGCCAGTGGCCGGTCCAGTGCGCCTGTTCCGCTCCGACCACGCCAGGGTATTCACCTCCCTGGAAGTCAGCCCAGAACTTGGGCTTCACGAGGAATCTGACCAGCTCCCCGGAAAGGCGGAGAGCCTGCTTGTTCCCTGTCAGCATATACCAGTTGGCGAGCACCCCCGCTAGGTGTCCCTGATGGTTGAACATGGACCCTTCCTCTCCGAACTTCTCATGAGTCGGCTCGACAGTGTCTTTCCAGCCCCGCCTGGTGTAGCAGGAGCGGAAGTACTCATTGGGCATCCAGCCGTAGATGGGGAAGTAGGCGTAGTCGTCCTTGTGCACCACCATCACCTTGTCCATCCCGTCCACCATGCGATCTACAAGCTCTTTCCACTTCGGGTCCTTGGTGTACTGATACCAGATGGCCATCGCTCTCATCATCCTGCCCTGTCCGTGGACGTTGGCATAAGGCATCTCGTCCTTGGGCCCGAGCCACGGCTTGTTCTCGTACCCGGGAACCCAATAGATACCTTCGGGGCCGATGTGGCTCGCCAGCATGTTGACCATTTTGGCTTCCAGGTCCAACTTTTGCTGACTGCCGCTCATTATTCGCTCCATGGGAAGATACTCCATATACTTGGGTTGGCAGGCCATGAGAGGCGACCACTGGAAGCCTCCGCCCGTCCAGGGCATTTCGTAGTCCTGATCTTCCCGGATGATCGACATGGCGTGGTGGATGCCAATCTTCGCCCGCTCCGCAAGGTCGAGCGTGTTCGGAACGACGGCCTGGTAACTGGAGGAAGGCGCGTACGCCGCCGACGGGACCTCCTGTATCGTGAGACCTATTCCGCCGATCGCAAACAGAGATACCACAACCAGATACATCCTTCTCGTATATGGAGCCGTTACCAACATGTAGGAATTGTCGCCAGGGGCTTATCGAAAGTCAATATGCCAAGGCTCCGAGAAGAATCATAGCATATTTCCAATAAGAATAAAAATGATTAATATTAATTTTCCTCTTGACCGGCGAGTAAGGGACCCTAAAATGATCGATAGCGCCAGGCTTTCGAGCCGCTTTACGACCGCTATGCGGCCCGGATAAGGGCCTTCTGCTGGAGCCATGCCGGCAACGTCCCCGATGCGCTCGATTTGACCCAGGAGGTCTTCCTGCGCGCCTACCAGAAGCTTCCGGCGCTCAAAAAGCCGGAGCGCTTCGGGATCTGGCTCTTTACAGTTTCTTCTGGAAGATCTCGGCCAGCGCGTCATTCACTGTCGGATATGCGAACTGGAAGCCGCTCGCCAGCGCCGCCTGCGGCTTGACGCGCTGGCTGCCGAGGATCAGCTCCGCCATTTCACCGAAGGCCAGCTTCATGCCGAAAGGCGGGGCGATGAAGAAGGCCGGGCGGCGCAGGGCTCGGCCCAGGGCCTTGGAGAACTGCGCGTTGGTCACCGGATTGGGGGCGACGCCGTTCACCGCGCCCTTGAGGCCGGGATTTTTCAGGGCGAACAGGATGAGCCGCGCCAGGTCATCGGCGTGGATCCAGCTGATCCACTGTTTCCCCCGGCCCACCGGGCCTCCTAGGCCGAGCTTGAAGAGCGGCAAGAGGCGCTTGAGCATGCCGCCTTCCGGGCCGAGGACGACGCCGATCCGCAGCTTGACGAGGCGGGGGCCGTCGGGCAAGTCGGTTTCGGCTTCCTTCTCCCAGTCGCGGCACGTTTCCGGCAGGAAGCCGGTTCCTGGAGCCGACTGCTCCGTCAGTTCCTCGTCGCCGTGGTAACCGTAGTATCCGATCGCCGAGGCGGCGACCAGCGTCCTCGGCCGGTCCTGGAGCAGCCTCAGCATCTGGATCAAGTGGCGGGTGCCTAGAATCCGCGAGTTGTAGATTTTTTTCTTCTGGCTAGCGGACCAGCGCCGGTTGGCGATCCCTTCCCCGGCCAGGTGCACGAGCGCGTCCGTTCCGGCGAAAGCCTCGCCGGGAGGGATCTCCCTCTCCGGCCGCCAGCCGAAGGCAGCGACCGGGAACGGGAAGGCGCTCCTGGCCTGATCAGGGTAGCGGCTCAGGATAACGAGGCCATGCCCATCGCTCGAAAGGGTCCTGGCCAGGCGCTTGCCGATGAAGCCCGTGGCTCCGGTGATCAAGACTTTCATGGATCCTCCTCAATTCAATTCAACCGCTATTTTTTTCACTCATATCGAAGCGCTTCGACCGGATCTTTCCTTGCCGCCCGGCGGGCGGCCTGGCGGGTGGCGATGAAGGTGGTGGAGACCGCCAGCAGGATGGTTTTCAACAGGTCGGCGGTGGTGAGCTGCACCGGGATGCGGTCGATATAATAGATGTCCTTGGGGAAAACCTCCTTGCCGGTGAGGATGTAGACCCACCGCTGGATGGTGTCGAGGCTCAGGCAAAAGCTCACGCCGTAGAGGACGCCGAGGCCGATGCCGGCGAGGCAGATGAGGGCGCCGATGCGCAGGTAGATTCCCAGGATGGCTCTCGGGGTAGAGCCCACGGAGAGCAGGATGCCGATGTCCTTGGTGCGCTCGACCACCTGCACCGTCAGGATGATGAAGATGATCAGCGCCACGAAGACGCCGATCACGGCGAGGATCAAGCCTACCAGCCCTTTTTCGGTTTGAACCGCGCGGAGGATCTTCTCCTTCTCCTCCCTCCAGGTGTGAACGCGGATGAACGGGACGCCGGCCTGGGCCAGGGCGGCGAGCAGGGGTTCCTTCAGAGCAGCCGCCTCGACTCCCGGCTGCAGGTAAATCCGCAGGCCGGAAACGGCCGTTTTCCCCGTCTCCGGATTGAGGAGGTCGAGGAACGGGATGCCGTCTTCGAGCTGGAGGAGGGCGGTGCGGGTGTCCTGCAGCATGTCCTTGCTGGTGAAGTATCCGGCGATGGTGAACCGCTGGGTGCGGGGCAGGTTGGTCACCGGCGAGAGGGTGGTGAACTCGATCTCGAGGCCGGTGAGGTCGCCGTATGCGGGCGGGAAAACCTCGCTGCCGATCAACGCCGGCTTCAGGTCGCCGAGGTTTTCCGGGCGGTTTTTGCCGGCGGAAAGCCGCTGGCGGAGGCCCCAGGGCCTGTCCCACAGCCTTTTCTCGATCCAGTCCCGGGAGAGGATCTCCTCGGCCGTCTGCGGCAGGTCCGGGCTCTTGGAGTAGTAGTTGTGAATGTACTCGTTGAGCTTCCCCACTTGCGCTTCTCGCTTCAAGTCCTGGATTTGCAGGGTCAGGTACTCCGAGGTGCTCTCGAACTCGGCCGGCAGCACCAGCTGGAACATGGCCAACGTTTCGACATAGGGGATGGTGGCCCGCACTCCCGGGATGGCGCCGGCGATTTTCTGGACGGCCTCGTAGTCTTCCAGCCCCACGAATCTGGAGGAGACGATTTTCAAGTCGGCGCTGGTGCCGCGGATGCGCTCGATCATCTCATTCTGGAAGCCCTCCATGATGCCGAGGAGGATGATGAGGATGGCGACGCTGAGCGCGACCAGGAGGAAGGCCGCCAGGGTGATGAACCGGGAGGTGATGTACCTCCAAGCAATGAACCACTGGAACATGGGCGCTATTTTACCAGCTGATCTTTTTCGTTGAACCAGATTCCGGAGAGAATAGGATAAGAGCGTTAATTTGTGGCAATTCAATAAATTGGCGTGAACGCTGAAAGTTGAGAAGCAGACCGTGTCTCCGACCATGACCGATAACGCTATGAATCAGGACGCCGGCTTGGAGTTCGATGGCCCGCACGGCAAGGAGCCGATCCAGTGGATCGAGGAAGGGATCCTCCGAGTCCCCTACATCCCCGATTTTCGCGCCGCCGAGCTGGTGTTTTATTTTGTGCCGGACCGCCGGCGGATCGAGGAGGTTTACCACAGCCTGCCGCCCCGGCTCGTCGACCGCTGGTCGGCCTACTTCACCAAGAAAGGGTGGAAGTTCATTCACGCCGACCCCGCGAGCCGCCAGGCGGAAGGGCCGTTCAAAGTTCGCCCCGGGAAGATCAAGATCGACATCCTCGAGCCCGGCCGGCTGTTTGCGCCCAAGCCGCAGTTCCGCTTCAAGGAGAGCGGAGACGGCTGGCCGGTGGTGAGCCTCGAGAAGAGGCGGCCTTTCGATCCCTGGAAGCCGACCTACATCCGGGCCCTCAACTTCATCAAGAAGTACGAGTTCATT
The DNA here is from genome assembly GCA_016209605.1 of Planctomycetota bacterium. GTDB lineage: Bacteria > Planctomycetota > UBA8108 > UBA8108 > JACQVS01 > JACQVS01. Next base: position 16,224 of record JACQVS010000232.1, on the reverse strand, counting down.
CGCGAGGTTCCCAAGGTGGTGGACTACTGCCTCTGGGAGATCGAGGAGGGGGGCGAGGTGGCCGGGAGCACCGGCTGGGAAAACGCCGAGCTCATCCTCTCCGATCACGTCAAGGAAAGCGCCGCCGGACGCGAGGTCCTGGCGGACATCTTCGAGAAGCGGCCGGAGGACTTCCCCCTCGGCTCGGAGGTGTACCTGCGGGTGCTCGGCCGTTCGGGCCCCGAGGGCTTCCAGAAAGTTTGCGACCTCGCCAGGCACCCGCAGCGGCTGAAGCGCTGCCACGTGGCCAGAGCCCTCGGCAGGCTGCGCCGGCCGGAAGCTCTGTCGGTCCTGCTCCAACTCGCCGACGACGAGGATCCGGAGGTGCGGGGCCACGCTCTCTGCGCCATTGGAAAGGTCGGCCTGCCGCCGAGCCATCCCGCGGCCGAGAAGATCCGCCGGCTCCTCGAGTCGACCGAGGTGCCGCAGCGGGTGTGGGCCGCCGAGGCGCTCCTCCGCGGCGGCGATCAAAGCCAGGAGAAGTTCCTGCTCCAGCTCGTCAAGGAGTGCCCCATGCCGCTCCACGACATGGGCGAGCTGGGGGAGATCCTGGTGGACTTGAAGATGGTGCATTCCGTTCCCTTCCTGATCAACCGCTTGAAGAGCGATCGCGTCGAGCTGTGCGAGGATGCCGTCGAGGTCCTGCGCGGCCTCACCGGGCTCGACCTCGAGTTCCATCCCCATGGGGAGGACGAGACCGAGCGGCGCCAGGCCATCCGCGAGTGGAACCGCTGGTGGGAGGAGTACAAGAAAACCCGCCGGCATGGATGATTTTAACCACAGGGATAATCTTAACCACGAAGGCACGAAGGCACGAAGAAGAAGTAAAGGATTGTTAATGTGGTATAAGAATATATTTAGAAAATTGTTCATTGCAGTTTGTTTATTCTTAATTTTGTTGGTGTTGTTATTAAATTGGAGATTCGTCAGCAATTATCCAATCGCCAGTTCCGATGAACCTTCCAGGCCGGAGCTGACGGTGAAAGCCACTGAGGACTTCGAGGTGGATGGCAATGGAACGAATGCCGCCTGGCACAAGTCGGAGTGGGTGAAACTCAACCAGCGCGGCCAGGGGCCGCAGGACTATGAAGCGCGCTTCAAGGCGCTCCACTCGAAGACCGGCCTTTACTTCCTCATGGAGGGGACGGACCGCCGGCTCACCACCACCTTGAAGGAGGACTTCCTCGACCTCTGGAACGAGGATGTCTTCGAGGTCTTCCTCTGGACCGACGAGCGCTATCCGGTCTACTTCGAGTACGAGATCTCGCCCCTCAACTTCGAGCTGCCGATCCTCATCCCCAACTTCGACGGCAAGTTCCTGGGCTGGCGCCCATGGCATTACGAGGGAGCCCGCCAGATCCGCAAGCGGACCGCGGCGATCGGCGGCCCCAAGGAGCCGGGGGCCGAGGTCCAGGGCTGGCGCGCCGAGTTCTTCATTCCTCACGAGCTGCTCCGGCCGCTCCAGAACGTGCCGCCGCGGCCCGGGGCGCGCTGGCGCGCCAACTTCTACCGGGTCGACCACGACGGCGGCAAGTCGACGGGGTGGGACTGGGCGCGGGTGGGATCGAGCTTCCATGAATATCAGAAGTTCGGAACGCTGATTTTCGAGTGAAAGAATTCTCCGAATTATACGACTGACTGAGTAGTAAATGAAATATGTGATGACTTTTCTAACGGTGGTGGCATCGTTTCAGCTGACTTTTTCTCAAGACGTCCCGGCTGGTAAGAAGCCGGTGGAATCCAGCGTGGCAAAAAATAAGGACCCCCGTTTCATGAGCCTACTCCAGGACCTCCGCAAGCACATCGAAAAAGTCGACGCACTGGCCAAGGATCTGCAAATCCCCGATTTCCCCAAGGGCAAGGAGTGGTTCAACTCGCCGCCCCTGAGCTTCAAGAAGGAGTTGCTGGGGAAAATCACCATCCTCGACTTCTGGACCTACTGCTGCATCAACTGCATGCACGTCTTGCCGGAACTGGCCGCGCTGGAGGAGAAGTACGCCGGCTACCCCGTCGCCTTCATCGGCGTCCACTCCGCCAAGTTCGAGAACGAGCGGGTCTCGGAAAACATCCGCCAGGCGGTGCTGCGCTACGAGATCGGCCATCCGGTGGTGAACGATGACCAGATGGAGATGTGGAGGGGCATCGGCGTCCGCAGCTGGCCGACCCTGGTGGTGGTCGGACCCAGGCCCAACCTCTTGTTGATGGTCTCTGGCGAGGGGAACAAGGAGGTCATCGAAGCCTGCATCCAAGCGGCGCTGCAGTTCTACCCCGCGGAAGCCTTCCGCCACGAGCCTGTTCCCGTGGCTCTCGAAAAGGACAAGCAGGTGATCCACTCGCCGCTGCGCTTTCCCGGCAAGCTGGCGGTGGATCCGGCCGGCCAGCGGCTCTTCATCAGCGACTCGAACCACAACCGCATCGTCATCACCGACCTGGAGGGGAACTTCCGGGAGGCGGCCGGCACCGGTAGGAGAGGGCTCCGGGATGGACCCTTCCACCAGGCCGCTTTCAACCGCCCCCAGGGGCTGGCCTTCAGCGATCCGCACCTTTACGTGGCCGATGCGGAAAACCACGCCCTGCGCCGCGTCGATCTCAAGGCGAAGACCGTGACGACGCTGGCGGGGAACGGCTTCCAGGGCCGCGACTACCAGGGCGGCGGCATTGGGGCCGGGCAGCTCTTGAGCACGCCTTGGGACGTTGCGGTGTACGAAGGGAAGGTGTTCATCGCCATGGCCGGATCGCACCAGATCTGGACTTATGACCCCGCCGCCGGCGCGTGCTCGGCATACAGCGGCAGCGGCGCCGAGCAGAACTTGAACAGCCGCCGCCGCGAGCTGGCGGCCTGGGCGCAGCCCTCGGGCCTTTCCACCGGCAAGGGGCAGCTCTTCGTCGCCGACAGCGAAAGCAGCGCGGTGCGCTCGATCGACCTCGCTTCCGGCGCCACGCGCACCATTGCCGGCGGCGACGACGAGAATCCCATGAACCTCTTCGCCTTCGGCGACCGCGATGGCAAGCGCGACGGCGCCCGCCTGCAGCATCCCCTGGGAGTCCTGTGGGTGGAGAGATTGCGGCGCGTGGTGGTCGCCGACACCTACAACCACCGCTTGAAGCTGGTGGATCCGGAGAGCGATGCCGTCGAGAGCTGGGCCGGCTCCGGCAAGGCGGGGCTCAAGGACGGCCAGGGCCTGGAGGCGCAGTTCTCCGAGCCGGCCGGCCTGGCGCTCTCGCCCGATGGCCAGAGCCTTTTCGTCGCCGACGCCAACAACCACGCCATCCGGACGGTGGACCTCGGCAGCCGCCAGGTGCGCACGCTGGCGCTCAAAGGAATTCCCGAGGCGCAGGGCGCATTTCCGCCCCGCAGCCAGCGCCTTGCCGACTGGCCCGACTTGCCGACGTTCCGCTCCAATCCCATGAAGCTGGCCCCTGGAAGCCAAGGCAAGCTGCTTCTCAGGCTCAAGCTTCCCGAGGGCTTTCATTACACCGAGGGGGCGGGAAGCCGCTGGCAGATCCTCGCCGGCGACGGCTTGCCGGTTTCCATCGCGGAAGAAAGCGCCAGCGGCCCGATCGAGAAGGCCGGCGACCTCGCCATCCCCCTTACCTCGGTGAAGGAAAAGGCCAGCGGCATGCTGCGCCTGGAAGCCCTCGCCTACTTCTGCAAGGACCAGGGGCCGTGCCGCCTCGGCGCCGTGCTCTTCGAGGTCCCCATCGAGGTGAACGAGCCGGGAAAAGATGCCGTCGAGCTGGAGCATACTTTCGGCGATCAGGGACGAAGCTTCGGGAAAGCGGTCCAGGCCGATGGGAAGAGGTAGTGCCGGCTTTCATTGCGGAGTTCCGCACGGCGGGTAGGACTCGCAGGTCAGCGGATCCTGGCCGGGCGTGGGATCTTGGCCGCAGGCGCCGGCGGGGCTCTCCGGCGCCGCCCCGTGGAGAAAGAGGTAGTTCAAGAGGTAAATCGCATCGGCGACCTCGAGGCCGCCGCCGTCGTCGAGGTCGCCGCTCTTGTCACACTCGAGCTGGCCCCTTCCGGTGAAGAGGTGGAGGAGGATGAAGACCGCATCGGCGATGTCCATCCCGCCGTCGGCGTTGGCGTCGCCGCGGCGAAAGGGAGTCCCCTGGGGGGGCTGGCAGTCCCCGCTCTCGTAAGCCCCCATGTCGAAGCCCGCCCCGCAGGGCCTGGGCTTCCCGTCCCGGTCGTCCGCCGGGGCCTGCTCGGCGCTGCCTCTATCGACCGCCGGGGATCCCGCGAGCAAGTGGAAGTCGGCATTGGCGGCGTTCACAAAGAGAGGATCGGCATCGAGGTTTCCATCTCCCCAAACCACGGTCGACTGGGTCCCGGAGATGGAAACGCCCCCCCTTCCGCCTTGGACATCGGAGTGCGTGACCATGATGTGAGAACCTCGATCCTGAATTTGAGTGTTCGAGCTGTCCGCCAGCGAGATCGTCCGCGCGCAGTTCCAGATGATGCAGTTGATCACGGTCGCCGTCCCGCCGCCAGGAGTGAGGAAGTACGGGGACCCCCACCGGCCAAGGTCGAAAAGCCTGAGTCCTGTTCCGCAGTTGAAGATGGTGTTGTTCACCAGGAGGGCGGTGCACGAGTTCTCCACCGCGATGCCGCCGTTGGCAACCTTATGGATGATGTTGTTCATGACGATGGGAGAGCTCTTGTCCCGCAGGACCAGGCCTTGATCATCGCTTCCCATGATGAGGTTTCCGATGATGACCGCGGAACACTTTGTCGGATTGATCCGGTCTTCATGCACCGGAAGGTCGAAGAGGTTGTTCCGGATGAGGGGTGGGGGGGTGCTCTCTCCGTAGAGGTCGACGTCGTCGTTGTCGCCGCGTTTCCCCTGGAAGTAGCAGTCCTCCACCAGCACGTAAGAGTATCTCGTGTGCACGCCCTGTCCGATGGAGAGAAACTTGCAGCTTTGAATGTTCGCCGATGAGGCGCCGGGGTGGTCCGGGTCATCGGAGATGATGGCCAGCGCATCCCCCTCCGCGCCCGCGCTCTCGTCGGGAAGTTTCCGAAAGACGCACCCTTCGAAATCGACGTGAGTGGCCAGGAAAACGACCGCCTCGTGGTAATCCCTCGGCCCCGGCAGGTAGTAGTCCTGGTGCTCCCCCGCGCTGTCGGCTCCCTCGATAATGCAGTGCGCGAAGCGGCTGTCCGCCGCCTCGACGAACAGGATCTGCTTCCACTTGGTCCCGTCCCCGTAGCGGGTAAAGCGAATCGGCAACGCCTCGGTTCCCTCCGCGGCGATGCCCCCGAGGACTTTGATCGAGGTCGCGCTCTTCAGGTAAATGACGACTCCGCTCTCGATCCTCAGCGTCGCTCCCTTCGGGACGATGATATTCTCGTCGATGAGGTAGCCGGCGGCGGCCGCGGACAAGACCGTGTCTCCGGAGAGCGTTCCCCTCAGGCGCTGCGAGGCGGAAAGGTAAAGGATGTCGGCCGCGCCGGAGTCCACGGCGGCGCCGCCGGCGTCCAAGGCCTCGGCGACCAGGCGATTCACGCCGGGGGAAAGCGTGACCTCCCCTTGCCAGGTCCGGTCGGCGGGATTGAAAGCGGCCGGGGCGCCGTTGACCTTCACCGCGACCGCCTGCGCCGACGATGTGGAGCCTCGAACCGTCTGGACCGCCGCCTCCACCATCCACATCGCGCCATCCTTCCTCCCGCCGGTAATCTCCACGGTCAGCGCTTCGAGATCCGTTACAGAAAGGACCTCCGCCAGGAGAAAAATAGCCCCGATGAATTGTTTTCCTTCGTACTTCATGGCCGCACCTCTTTACAGGTTAAATGGATCCATGCGCTTCCATCTTAATCCATGAAAAGCTCTTCAAAAGAGGTTTATTTTGACAACAGAGGGATCCCGTAGTATCTCTTTCCAAAGCCGGATCTGGAGCCGGCTTTGGAGCTTGACCATGGACCTGTACCTTTTACGCCATGCGGAGGCTTATCCGCGCGAGGCCTCGGACTGCCCGGCGGACCGGGAGCGGCCGCTGATCGAGAAGGGGGAAAAGGAGGCGCGCCGGGCGGCGGAAGCCATGGCGCGGCTTGAGATCGATTTCGAGCTCATCCTCTCCAGCCCCTATCGCCGCGCCCGGCAGACGGCGGAGATCGTGGCCAATATTTTGAAGCGCGGGAGCCGCTTGAAATTCTCGGACTGGCTTCGCGCCGAGGAAGGCGACAACGGCAAGTTGATCGAGGAGATCGCCGCCAAGTACGCCCTTTCAGGCTCCATCCTCCTGGTCGGGCATGAACCCAACCTGAGCCGGCTGATCTCGGTCCTGCTCTCGGGAAACGACCGCCTGCCCCTCCACCTCCGCAAAGCGGGGCTGTGCCGGCTGAACATTGAAGAGCTGAAGCACGGCCAGTGCGCGCGCCTGGAGTGGCTGCTGACCCCGAAACAGCTCGGCAGGTTAGCCAAGTAGATCTAATTACCCGCCGCCAGGCCTTGCAGCCGGCCGGCCGGCTCGCCGGCGGCCCAGGCCAGGCCGCGGAGGATGAGGAGGCGGAATAGCGGGTCATCGAAGGTCGATTCGTAGTGGCCGAGGATGGAGACGAAGACCCGGCCCTTCGAGCCGCCTTGGGGAGAAAAAGTCCACAGCATGGGATGGGACCGGCCTTCTTCCTCGGCGGTGGCCAGGACCTCGATCCCCTCGAAGTTCCCCACCAGCGGCCAGTAGGTCTCGTCGGTGAAGCGCATGGAGCTCAATCCTCGGGTGATCGGATGGCCGGGGGAGGCGGCGCTTTCAGACGCGGCGGCGCCCAGGGAAGGACCTGCCACTCCAGGGGGAGCGGCCGAGGCTCCGGGCGGCCCTTCAGCTCGCAAAATACCTGGAGCGTGAGATGCTCCTGGCCGGTCGCCAGGGCCGCGGCAACCGGAAGCGGTTCCCCATCCGGTAGGGCTTCGAGCCGGCCTTCCCAGCCCCGCCTCGCTTCCGTGAGGTCGGGGAGAAGCTCCTCGGACAGGGCGAGCGGACCGTTCGATTTGAAATGCAACTGGACCAGGTCCGGGGGGCCCTCGATCCGGGCCCGCAGCCGCAGGAGTCCCGGGCGCTGGAGGAGCTCGAAGAGCTTCTCGTGCTCCCGCGAGCCCGCCGCCAGCGCCCTCGTGACGTCGAGATCGAGGTGCGGCAGCCAGCCGGTCCACTCCGCCGGGGCGCTTTCCCCCGGCGGGCTCCAGCTCGCCTCGACCCCGTTCAGGTCGTAGGCGAGGTCGGCCGCGGCGACGCTCCCGGCTTCTCCCCGGCCGCGCCGCCCAGGCAAGGTCAAGGCGTAGGTCGCCACCGCCGGATGGGGCCGCGTGGTCAGGATCATGGTCCGGCCATCCTCCGGCAGCCGGGCGGCGGCGATGGCGAGTTGCCCCTGCGGCGCCTCGAGCTGCGCCTGGACGGCGGCATATCCCGGCCGCTGCGCCTCGAAGCGGTCGCCGGCGCGCACGTGCTCGCCGAAGGGGATGGTCTTTCCGGCCAGAGCCTTGGCGGCTTCGGGATCCACCGGCCGGTCGAAGGCCACCCTCGCTTCCAGGGGGCCTTCCGCCCAGGCGATGACCGGCCGCGGCGCCGCCGGATCGCGGTAAAAGATCTTGAAGAGCTTCCCCTGGCCGCCGGGGCCGTTCCCCCAGTCGGGGCTGCCGCCGTGGCAGGCGATCACCAGGTCGCCTTGAGGCGAGATGGCCGGGGCCAGGGCCAGCATGTCGAAGCAGGCGAAGAGCTCCGCCTTGCCGATGTATCCGGGCTCGGTCTTGACGAGCCGCACGCGCCAGAGCTTGCCGCGCGAGAAGCCGGCGATGAAGGCATCGCCTTCCCACGCCGCCGGCCCGAAGCGCTTCTGGCCCGGTTTCGCCTCGTTGAAGACCAGGCCGCAGGTCGACTGATGCTGCGGCGAGAAGCCGACCACCGGCGGCTCGTCGATGACGTCCGGCAAGTAGGCCTGGTGGCGCGGCGGAAAGCCGTAGTGCCGGCCGGGGAGGATGTGATTCAGCTCGTCGAGGGGATTGCCGCCCAGCAGCCAGGTCTCCCCTTCCTGGTCGGTGGCGAAGAGGTCGCCGCGGCGGTTGAAGGCCAGGGTGTAAGGGAAGCGGATGCCGGTGCAGACGATCTCGCGCCGTTTTTCGCCGGCGGGGATTTTCAAGATGGCGCCGCGTTCGCCGCGCCGGTCGTAGCGCGGCCGGCCGTCCTTCAAGCGGTAGGCGTTGGTGAAGTCGGCGCAGCCCAGGCCGAAGTAGAGGTCGCCGCGATCGTCGATCGCCAGCCCCATGGAGTCGACGCCCGGCCCGGTGTAGAGGTCCGGCGGCGTCCAGCCCGAGGCGATGACCTCCTCCCGGTCGGCGCGGCCGTCGCCATCAGTGTCGCGGAGGAGCGAGAGCTTCTGGTTGGAGGTGACGTAAAGCCCCTCCTCCCTCCAGGCCATGGCGATGGGGACGCGCAGGGTCGGTTCGTACCAGAACGGCTCCAGCTGGTCCTCGAGGCCGTCGCCGTCGGTGTCCTCGAGCGCGTGAACGCGGCCGTCGTAGCCCAGGGCGAGCAGGCGGCCGCCGGGAATATAGAGCAGGTTGTTCACGTTGGCGAGCTCGACGGGCAGTTCCTTGACGGCGAATCCCGGCGCGAGGACTTGAACCGGAGGCCCGGGCGGCGCTTCCGCTCGCTGGAGGAGGGCCCGATGCTTCTTCCGCAGATAGTTTTCGACCTGCTCGATCTCCGGCTTGCCGAGCGCCCTGCCGTAGAGGAGGATTTCGGCGAGGTCGCCGTGGAAGAAGCCGCTCTCGTAGGGCGGGCCGGGCTCGTTGCGGTAGAGCCGCGCGCCGAGGCGCAGCTCGCCGGCGTGAATGGTCCCGGCGCTGCGCGGGCGCTCGCCCGCCGGGAGACCGTCGGCCCGGGCGCGGATTTTTCCTTGAGCGGAGGAGCATACCACCGCCAGCAGGTGGAAGCCGCCGAAGGGGAAGCCGCGCGAGAGGAGATTGGCTTCGCCGCCGAAGCCGGCCCCCTCGGCGTTGAGCCAGTCGAAACGGCCGCTGCCGCCGCTGCCGAGATCGAGGTTGAAGCCGGTGACGTAGTCGTTCATGTCCGCCCGCGCGGCCGAAAGCAAGGCCCGAAAGGCCCCGGCGTTGGAGCGCGGCGCCGCCGCCACGAAGAGGGTGAAGTCCTCGCAGGACAAGCCGGCGCGCGCGATGGGCAAAAAGTCGTCCTGCCCATCGAAGCGGAGGAGGGGAACTCGCTCCCCGCCCTCGGCCTCGGCCAGCTTGAAAAGCGGCTGGTAGGTTCTTACCGCCTGGTTGGCGTGGCGATGATGGCCGCTGGCGTCATACCAGGCCCGCACCGGCTCGTTTTCCCGCAAGGCCGGCTCCCCGCGCGCCGCCAGCGCGCCCTCGAGCCGCGCCGCCTCGAGCCACAGCTCGAGTCCGGCGGCGACCGGAAGGTCCGGATCGGCCCAGCGCTCGACGGCCAGCGCAGGACGGGCCAGGAACAAGGTGAGGACTGTAGTTAGGGAGATCCGGTTCATCCACGTCCTTTATGGCGAAAAATCATTTCCCGGCCCTCACCTTCTGGTAGGTGAGGATGACCGCCGCCGGCTGGCCCGGCGCGCTCACGGGGAGGCCGCGGTCCAACAATTCGCTTCCGGCGACCTCCTGCTTGGCCTCCGGCTCATCGATGTTGGCCACCAGGTAGCGGGCGCTCGCCTCCAGGCCGCGCAGCTTGAAGCGGGCCGATTCGTAGAAGCTGTTGTGGCGGCGGAAGACCTGGACCATGCCCTCGCCGGCCTCGGGGCGGTCGAACTGCCAGGCCATCCAGGCCTTGTCGTCGCGGGACCAGGGGGTGAGGGGGTAGAAGTCGCCGTAGTAGTTCGGGCTGAGGCGTCGCCACTGGTCGAAGAGGCGGCGCAGGGCGGCGTAGTCGAGTTCCTTCTCGCGCATGTCGAAGCCGCAGCCCAGGCTGGGGCAGGCGTTGCTCCAGAAAGCGTAGGGCTCGACCGGCGTGAGCCCGCTGCCGTAATAGGGGGCGTTGCGCGCGGCCACGGTCCCGGTGCCATGGAACGGCAGCCAGAGCGAGATGCCGTAGGTCATGCACTGATGGCCGATGGCCTCGTAGGCGTAGTCGCTCCGCCACAGCGGCACGGCGCGGCGCATGGTCTCCAGGTCGTTCCGCCGCCCTCCGGAAGCGCACGAGTCGATGAGCATGCCGGGATGCCGGCGGATCAGCTCGTCCCAGTAAGCCAGGTAGCCGGCGACGTGCTTGATCTCGGTGATGCCCTGGCGGTCCGGCGCGTCGTTGCCGCGCCAGTGGCCGAGGGGATCGATGTTGAAGTCCTGCCGGTAGAGGTCGATGCCTTGCCCGGTCAAGAGCGAGTCCACGTGCTCGGTCAGCCATTGCCGGACCGCCGGGTCGCCGAGGTTGAGCAGGCCGCCCTTGGAGCCGCCCAGAATCCACTCGGGATGATTCTTCGCCAGCCAGGTCTCCGCGGCGACCCGCTCCGGCTCGAACCAGACGAGGATTTTCAGGCCGCGCTGATGGGCGTGATCGGAGACGGCGCGCAGGCCGCGCGGGAACCGGCTCGCGTCCACCTCCCAGGTGCCGACGCGGGGCCAGCCGCCGCCGCCGTGCACGTACCAGCCGGCATCCATCCACCAGTAATCGAGCTTCAGGCCCTCGGCCAGGTAGCGGTCGATGAAGAGGATCTGGTTCTCCTCGTTGGCCTTGATCATCTCGTCGTACTGCCGGCCGCTGGAGGCGAGCAGCTGCGGCGGGGGCAGGCTGCCGCCGGGCTTCGGCATGCTGTGGGCCATCATCCAGCGACGCCAGATGTTCTGCGCGCGGATCCAGTCGCCTTTCCAGAACTGGAGCGCCATCAGCGGGCCGCGGACCTCCTCGCCAGGGAGCAGCTTGAAGCGCGTCAATTCCTGCCCGGCGCAGAGATGCAGGCCGCGCCCATCATCCAGCGCCAGCTCCGCCGCCCACTGGCCCGGCCAGCCGACGGCGGCGATCAGGCCTTCCGCCCCCCACTCGATGTTGAAATAGGACCAGTCGGAGTTGGTGGGGCGGCCGCCGGCGCCGCCAAGGCGCTTGGCCGCCCTGCGGCCGAGCGGCGTCTCGAGCGGGCCGTAGTCGTTGCCGTTGGCGGGCGAGCCGACGTGGTGATGCAGGAGAAATTCACCGCCGCTGCCGCGATCGAGCTGGAGGTCCAGCGCCTGGATGTTTTCGAGAATGGGCGTGTCGGCGGCGCCGGCGTTCTTGAAATAAAGGGTCCACTCGACCGCCGGGAAGTCGTGGTACTCGATCCCTACGCAGCGGACGCTCAGGCCGGTCCTGGAGTCGGTCCAGAGGAGCGCGTGCTCGGTGCGCTGGGGATCGATCCTCGCGGAGCGGCGTTTCAGCTCCCAGGTCTTGAGCAACTCGGCGGACGGCTTGCCGTCGTAGATGAACGAGAAGGGCGGCTCGGCGGAGAAGAGCCGGGACCCCGTTTCTTCCTTCAGCGGCAGGTCGCCGAGCCAGATCTCGCGCCCATCTTTCAGCGCCGCCTTGGCCTCGGCCCAGTCGGCCTGGTCGCACGAGATGCCATCCGGCGTCTCGTCCACCTGGAGGATGAACTCGGCCGCGCCGCCGAGGTCCACCGCCACCGGTTTGCCCGGCATGCCCTCGCGCATCACGCCGGAGCGGAATTTCTCGGCGCCGCTCACGTTCACGGAGAAATCGATGCTCCCGCGCCCGCCGCTCGTCTGGTCGTTGGTGTCGACGCCGGCGATGGCGGAGAACGCCTCGCCCGGGCCCGGCAGCCGCACCAGGACCCTGCTGAAGGCATGGCAGTAAAGCCCGCGCCGGTATTCCTGGCCGGCGATGCGCAGGGGCTTGCCGCCGCGCTCGTTCCGCTGCACGGCGTCGTGGTTGGCGATGACGAAGAGCCCCGGCTCAGCCGGCGCCTTTGGCGGAACGCCCTCGAACCGGGCCGCCGCAAACTTCCGGGAGTCGGCCAGCTCGTCCGGCCTCACCGTGACGCCCGGCGCCAAGCGCGCCGCCGCCAGCGCGGAGATCGCTCCGGCGGCTAAATACAACAAGCGAGTTCGGCCGAGAGAACAGTTGAGAAGAGGGCTGCGATAGACCATTCGTCCGTCCTTTTTTTCCGTTTCACTGCCGCTTGCCTAATTGCCGGCCGGCGAAGTCGAGGAAGACCTTCCAGTCGTCGCGGGTCATGGAGTGCTTGCCGGCCCGGATGTAATAGCCGAGCTTGCCGCCGGAGAGCTTGCCGAGTTCGGGCCTGGCCTTGGCGTCGAGGCCGCCGGCGCCGAGGAGCCGGTAGACCGGTTCGGCAGCCTCCAGCATCTCGAACTGCCCCTCGGGATTGGCCCAGGTGTCCTCGACGGCGTTTGAGAGCAGCACCGGCCGCGGCGCCACGAGAGCGATGAGGCAGTGCTGGTCGAAGGGGAGGCGCTGCGGCTCGTCGTTGAACTTCTTGAACTCGCCGCAGAACCAGTGGGGGAAGCGGTCGTTGATCTGCTTCACCGATTCGCCGATCTTTCCTCGGCTGGGCGCCGTGCCGCCGCAGCCCGCCTGATGCGGAATCGCCAGGGCGATGCGCTCGTCGAGCGCCGCGGCGAGGAGCGCCGTCTTGCCGTTTCGCGAGTGGCCGACGACGGCGATGCGCTCGGTGTCGATGTCCGGGTCGCGATGCAGGTAGTCGACGGCGCGGTGCAGGCCCCAGGCCCAGGCGGCGATGGTCCCCCCGTCGTGCGGGCCGGGCTTGGTCTGGCCGGGCTTGAAGAAATGCGGGTGGAGGCCATCGGTGAAATCGGGCTGGTCGGGGTCGATGTCGCCGTTGTAAAAGGTGGCGACGGCGTAGCCGCGGTCGATGGATTGCTCGATGGCCCAGGTGTCGACCTCCGAGCCGCGGCCCCCCTCGGCGGCGCGGTTGTCCTTCACGCCGGCGCAGCTCGAATAAATCCAGCCTGCCGGCGGCGGCACGCTGGGATCGTTCACCACGGCGTGGTTGCCGCAGAAATTGAGGCCGAGAAAGACCGGCGCCGGCTTCTTGCCGGCGTTGGGGATGACGAGGAGGAGGTGGATCTTCGGCATGGCCGGAGGGCCGAAGGAGATGGCGACCTCCTTCTTGGCGGCCTTGCCGCCGAAGTAGTTCCCGTCCTCCCGTTCCAGCGCGAACTCGATCTTCTCCGGCGGCGGCGGGAGGTAGCCGTACATGTAGTGCTGGAAGAGCGCCTTCAGCTCCGGCCGGCGCCTGGCGAGCCAGTCTTCCTTGGTTTTGATCGGCTCGCCGCCCCGCATCGCCAGCGGGTCCGGCAGCTCCGGGCGCGGCGGGAGCTGGGAGGCGTCGGGGAAGTCCTGGGCCAGTGCCTGGAGGGAGAACAGAAGGGGGCCGAATACGAAATTCAATGTCGCGTTTTTCATGAATCAAACTCCAGTCATTTTCAAAAACTCCTCCTCGGAAAGGATCCGGGTGCCAAGCTGACGCGCCTTCTGCGCCTTGGACGAGGTCGACTCGGGGTCGGCCATGACCAGGTAATTGAGGGCGCCGGTGACATCCGATAGCGGCTTCCCGCCGAGCGAGCGCACCAGGTCCTCCAGCTCTTTACGGGTCCAGCGCTTGCCGGTCGCGGGATTGGTGCTCTCCACGGCGCCGGTGAAGCAAAAGGTCATGCCGGAAAACTTCCCCTTAACCGGAGCTCCCGGGGCGGGTGGCTGGATCTCCACCCCGGCGGCCAGCAGCTTGGCGATGCGGCCCTGGCGGGCGTGCAGGCCGCGGTGGATCTTTTCGGCGAGGGTTTCAGCGAAGCCCTTGACCGCGGCGATGGCCTCCGGCTTGAGCGCCAGGAACTTCTCGAGGGTGTCGTGGCCGGCCTCGATGAGCATGAGAGCGCGCTGGCGCGAGAACTCCGGGATGTTGAGAGCGGCGATGAAGCGGTCGAGGGGGGGATTGCGGGTCTGGGCGATGTTGCGGACCACCTTCTCCGCCAGCACCTCCCCCATGCGCTCGAGGGGCAGCAGGTCCTCGACCTTGAGCCGGTAGAGGTCGGCGGGGTCCTCGATGAGACCCTGATCGATGAAGATGTCGATCCATTTCTCGCCGACGGCATCGATTTCCAGCTCGCCGATCCAGCGCATGAGGTCGCCGTAAACCTTGCCGGGGCACTTGCGGTTGGCGCAGCGGATGTACTTGGCCTCGACCACGAGCGCCCCGCTGCACTCGGGGCACTTTTTCGGCGGCTCGGGGGCGAGGCCGCCGCGCGGCTCGATCACCTTGACGACCTGGGGGATGACGTCCCCCTTCCGCTCCACCAGCACGCGGTCGCCCACCCGCAAGCCGAGCGACTGTATATAATCGAGGTTGTGGAGGGTGGCGTTCGAGACGTTGACGCCGGAGATCTGCACTGGATCGAGGCGGGCGACGGGCGTCACGCGGCCGCCGATCCCCAGCGACCATTCCACCGCCTGCAGCGTGGTCACCCGCCCCTCGGAGATGAACTTGTACGCCACGGCGTAGCGCGGGCGGTTCTGTACCTCGCCCAGCTCGCGCTGGCGGGCGATGGAGTTCGAGCGGATGACCAGGCCGTCGATGTCGTAGTCGATGCGGTCACGCTTTCCGGGAACGCCGCCGGCGGGGTCGCCGGCGTACTCCGAGAAAAGCTTCCGCACCCCCTCGAGGTCCTGGTCGAAGAAGGAGGCGGCGATCGACAGCTTCAAGCGGTCGCGCAGGAACTCCATCTTCTCGGTCTCGGTCTTGAACTGGACGTCGCCGCCGGCCACATCGTAAAAGTAAATTTCGAAGTGGCTGGCCAGGGCGAGGTCGCCGTACTTCTTGCGCACCGTGCCGCTCACGGTGTTGCGGGGATTGGCGAAGCCCAGCTCGGCGAAGTGCTTCTTGAAGACGCTGCGGCGGCAGATGACCTCGCCGCGCACGCTGCCGGAGAAGGGGTGAGGAAGCTTGGCGGGGAGGTTGTTGAAGTGCCGGGCGTTGTGGGTGACCACCTCCCCCTTCAAGCCGTCGCCGCGCGTGATGGCATCGACCATGCGGCCCTCCTCGTACTCCACCTCCATGCTGATGCCGTCGAGCTTCTCCTGGATGAGGAAGAGCGGGCCGGCCTTGGAAGCCCAGAGCTCGAGGCGGTCCTCGGTGATCTTGTCGAGGGAGCCCATGGGGATCTTGTGGACCTTCTCCGGCAGGCCGGTGATCTCTTCTACGGGCGGGGCGCCGACCTCGCCCAGCACCGGGTTCTTCGGGGCGAGCTCCGCGAGCTCATCCACCAGGGCGTCGAACTCCTCATCGGAGATTTCCGGCTGCTGGTTGTAGTAAAGGTCGCGGTGCCGGCGGATGAGGCGCTCGAGCTCAGCGATGCGCTCCCGCTTCTTCGATTGGCTGTCGTGTCCCTGGCTCATAAACCGCTGTGAATTTCCATCAGTTCAGGGGAATCTCCGCGCGGGTGACGGCTCGAATCCGGTCGCGCAACGAGGTCAGGTGCTTCACCATGGCCCTCCGCATCTTCGGGTTGCGAAGGATGAACGCGGGATGGAAGAGCGGGAAAATCTGCACGCCCGGCAGCTCCGGCCGCTCGAAGAACTTCCCGACCAGCTTGGAAAAGCCGCGCGAGAGCAGCTCCGGCGGCAGGAGATGCTTCGCCGCGCTGGCGCCGAGGAGGACGAGGAGGCGCGGCCGCACCAGCTCCACCTGCCGCCAGAGGTACGGCGAGCACGCCCGCACCTCCTCCGCCTTGGGGATGCGGTTCCGGGGCGGCCGGCACTTCACCAGGTTGACGAGGAGGAGGTCGCGCTCGGGATCAAGGCCCGCCTCCTCGCACATGTCGTCAAGGAGCCTGCCGGCCCGGCCGACGAAGACCCGCCCCTGGCGGTCCTCCTCGGCCCCCGGGCCCTCGCCGATGGCGACGGCGCGCGCCTGGGGATTGCCGCGGTCGACGACGATATGCGTCCGGCCGGCGGCCAGGCCGCAGCGCTTGCACCGGGAGGCGGCCAGGGCGCGCTGGAACTCCGCGTAAGTGGCGGCGCCGAGGAGGGGTTCGCTCCTGGTCTTGAGGTCGATTTCGGGATGTCGAATCACCATGGGCGCGGTCTTTGGATAAACTGGTTATGACCCATGAAGAATACAGTAAAATTTCGTGGAAAGATATGATATCTGTATTTTTGCATGTTTTTGGCCGTCTGTGGCTAAAAATGTGCAAAAGGCCAGGT